>DASYNM010000145.1:0-5010 GCA_036008545.1 Verrucomicrobiia bacterium | reverse complement strand
GCGTTTTTTGGCGTGGCCCAAATGTTCAGCGCCGGCGCCATGGGAGTGATGCACGGCACGAACGACGCCCAAAAAACCATGGGCATCATCGCGCTGGCCCTTTTGTCAGCCACCAAAGCCGGCACCTTCGATCATCTGCCTGTCTGGCTGGAATTCCTCCGTTCGCCCTCGCCTCCGCCCGGAAAGGATTTGGGTATCGCGACGTGGATCAAAGTCGTCTGCGCTTTAACCATGGCTTCAGGCACAGCCGTGGGTGGCTGGCGCATCATCAAGACGCTCGGTCACAAGATGGTCAAGCTGCACCCGATCAACGGCTTTGCTGCCGAGGCCAGCTCGGCCTCTGTCATTGGGCTGGCATCTCTGCTGGGCATTCCAGTCTCGACCACGCACAACATTTCCGCCGCCATCATGGGCGTCGGTTCCGCCAAGCGCTTCAACGCCATCAAATGGTCGGTGGTGGAGCGGATGGTCTGGGCTTGGGTGCTGACCATTCCCACCACGGGCGCGATGGGTTACGCGCTGGTGCGGCTCTCGCAAATGTTCGGCTGGACGCAGTGAACCTACGCGAGCTTGCCCAAGCGGCTCAGTTGCCGTGGAGTCAACAGCCAGTTCAGGCAGGCGCATTTTCCAAAAACCAACTTTTCAATGGTCAGTTTGCACAAGCCGGCTTTTTTGAACTCCATGGTCATCCCGCCTTCACCCGTTAGCAGCGTCGAAATCAGCCGGCTCAAAAACGGCTCGTGGCCAACCAAGACGATCTCGTTCGCGGCCGAGAAATTCTCGTTGACCTCATCGAGAATTTCTTTCGCGCCGGCCTCCGGCACAAGGTGGGCGGTCTCGAAGAGCTTCTCCGACTCATAGACCTCGGCCAGAATCTCCGCCGTGCGCAAGGCGCGGGCGTAAGGACTGGTCAGGATCACGTCAAAGGAAACCTCCAACGCCTTGATGCCTCGCGCCACCGCAAACATGCTGCTCTCCCCTTCCCTCGTGAGCGGACGCTTGCTGTCCGGCCGCCATTTCGGGCTGCGCGGCTGCGCCTTGGCGTGACGGAGCAAAAACAAGTTCATGCGGCTATCCGAATCGGCCGGTGACGTAATCCTCGGTTTGTTTGCGGGCCGGATTGGTAAAAATCTTTTTGGTCTGGTCAAATTCCACCAATTGGCCGAGATAAAAGAAGGCGGTCAAATCCGAAATGCGCGAGGCTTGCTGCATGTTGTGGGTAACGATGACGATGGTAAACTGCCGGCTCAATTCCAGGATCAGTTCCTCGATTTTGGACGTAGCCAGCGGATCCAAGGCCGAAGCCGGCTCGTCCAAAAGCAGCACTTCCGGTTCGAGCGCCAGCGCGCGGGCGATGCACAATCGCTGTTGCTGTCCACCTGACAGGCTCAAGGCGGGCGCCTGCAAGCGGTCTTTAACTTCGTCCCAAAGCGCGGCCATGCGCAAAGTTTGCTCCAGGCGTTCCCGCAGCAGAACTTTGTTGCGCACGCCGTTGAGCCTCAATCCCGCCGTCACGTTCTCGGCCACCGACATGGTGGGAAATGGATTCGACTTTTGGAAAACCATGCCGACGCGCCGACGCACCAGCGTGGCATCCATCTGCGGGGAATAAAGATCCTCCTCGAACAAAGCCACCCTGCCCTCCACGCGCGCGCCCGGCACCAAGTCGTGCATGCGGTTTAAGGTGCGCAGGAAAGTGGACTTGCCGCATCCGCTCGGCCCGATGATGGCGGTGACGGCCTTGGGCGGGATTTGCAGGCAGACATCTGTCAACACTTGGTGAGCGCCGAACCAGACATGGAGATGCTGGACATCGAAGGTGACGCGCGATCCAGCCGTGGCCGGCCGCGTGACGGCGCCGCCAGCGACAGCCGCCGCCCCGATCTGCGAAGCGGGGGCGTGGCTCGCGTCAGTCATGGCACGCATCATCAATTTACTAACATGAATGGACCACAGTGGCGGCAAAAGTCAATTCTTGTGACAAATTCGTGACAATTCCATGAACGCCAAAAATCAGGCGGAAAAAAAAGAATCCGGCGTAAACCGCGCGTTCAATGTCATCCAGAATTTGCCCGCGCGACATCCCGTCCTACGGATGGCCAGGGAACTGGTAGCCTTTATAAACAAAAAGATAATCCGCGCCGTTGGTCGGACCTTCCCAATTGACTTCCTGCCTTCCGTGAGCGGCAGTCTGGCCCACGAAGATGAGCGCGGGGTCCGTCCATTTATGCAGTTCGGCGTGGCCGTCGGCAAATGCGATGGAACCGACGTTGAAATGCCACAGCGGCACCGGGCTCCGCCATCTAAAGGAATCCCCCATCCAGTTCACGCTCCAAGTTCCGATATTGTAGCCGCGCCAATCGGCATCCTCCACCATGGCAAAAGTTGCTCCGGGCGCAGCGATGGCGGACAACTTGGTGTAGGTGGCGCCGGCGCCCCAGTAATCGTCATAAGGATTTCCGCCGAGATTTTCCGTCCGGGCGTAGCTATCGTAACCCCAGCCATTGCAAGCATGGAGGCTGGGACGATTCAAGATCCGCGAATCCGCGGGGCAATGGTAGGACTCGACGGCGCTGCAATAAAAGTAAAAGGCGTTGCTGGACGTCAAACCAGCCCGCACCGCGTCTAGGGCGTCGGTTGCGCCCTGCCAGACATCTGGCACCCTGACCGGTCCTGCCCAAAAGCCACCCGCCGGCCAGATGTCGGCGCCCGTCTCGTAATCGGCCATTTGCACAATGCGATCGGAATTGTCCTGCGCGTACATGTGGAAGGCGTAGGCCAGTTGCTTTTGGTTATTCAAGCACGAGGCGGCAGAGCCCTGTTGCCTTGCCTTGGACAAGGCCGGCAGCATCAGAGCAGCCATGATGGCAATCATCGCCATCACCACCAATAACTCTGTCAAACTAAAGGCCCCGACGGCTCCGTGCAGGCGAGACACAAGAGTGGTCGCCCGAACGCCGCTTTCGACAGCTATCGCTTCCAGTGAAATTTTCACTTGCGGCCATATTACCACGCATGCAACCACTTGCGCATCAATTTTATCTTCAATTGATCCTCGTTAAACATGGTCAGCTCACTCGATGCCAGTTCCGCCGCGCTGAAAAAGCCGGAGGGCCTTGACAGTGTCGCGCCTAAGCCAAACAATTTGTTCCATGCGCTCTGACGGTTTGCTCAAACATCTTGCGATCTGCGCGGTGATCGCCGTGGTTTTTTACGTCGCGGCTTTCGGATGGATCGAGCACCGCCGGACCGCCAGGGGGCCGTGGGAGGTGGACTTCCGCTCCGACGCGGCCGGCACGCCCTCCCTGCTGATTTCGCAGAGCAATTTACACATTTCTCAAACCATTCTCTTCCCTGGTCAAACCGTCCGCCCGGCCAATCTCTCGCGCGCCATTGTTTTCGGGCAAGCGCCGCCCGACTTGCCGTTCGGAGAATTGCTCTTCCAGGACCCGACCTTCCTGCCGGGCACAGTGGCGATGCGCCTGTTCGGTCATACCGTGCAACTTTTGCCGCGCGTCCTCTCTGTCGATAAGAAGGAATATCCCTGGCAGCCCGGCGGCGTGATCCAAGTGCCCTGAGGCCACGCTCGCCGTTATACGCAAGACCGAAACAGGATCGCTCAGCCTGAACGAAGCAGTTAAGAGAAACGAAATTTGACAGGATAAACAGGATGCAAGAGAGGATTGGCATCTGAACAAAGCGGCACCGTTTGGTGATCGGGCCCGGATCGGCGACCCATCCTGTTCATCCTGTAAATCCTGTCTAAATCTCTTTTTTTTACCGGTCTTTCAATTGCATGGTCCCGGTTTAGGAGTCAAAAAATCCAATTTGACACGAGGGCGAAGTCCGCGAAAGATAGGGCGGTGCGCCAGCGTAGCTCAGTTGGTTAGAGCGTGGGACTCATAAGCCCGAGGTCAGTGGTTCGATTCCACTCGCTGGCACCATTTTACTATCAAGCATTTACGCACGAAATACTTGAAATTCAGAGGCTTATGGCTCACGCCGCCTTCTTGCCATATCGGGTAAATTCCAATTGGATTCCCTTAAGCTCGCTCAAATCGCCTTTACTTTGGGAACCGTTTGGCGAAGGACGGAAATTTAGAGCCCTTCCATTAAATTGGCTTGCGCCCGCTGATAATGCGGACCAGAACCATCACAATGGCGATGACGAGGAGAATGTGAATAAACCCATTAATTGTGTATGACGAAATCATGCCCAAGAGCCAAAGTAAGATCAAAACTACCGCAATCGTGTATAACATAACTGGTGTCCTCCTATTTGTGGTTGGTGTGAATTTCTGTCATTTGCATGCGGGATTTCCTCCTCACCAAGCTACACCAGACGGTTGCATGGGGCAACCTGCAATTTCAGGTATAACTCGGCAAAAAATGGTGCAGAATTCAGAGACAACCTGGAGAAAAAGTAGCGCCGATCTCAAATCAATCCGGCCAGGTCACAAAGAACGCGTCGGGCTTCCAGATGCTCCATGAACGAAGCAGAACATAGCGGTGTGGCCCGTTCTTCGCCGCGCTGGCTAAACCGCACCGTGCTCGGCATCGGCCTGGGTTCGCTGTTCAGCGATTGGTCGCATGAAATCGCCACCACCGTCCTACCCGGTTTTTTGGCGACAATGGGTGTAGCGGCCGCGTGGCTCGGGTTGATTGAAGGCGTCTCGGATGGTTTGTCCAGCTTCGCCAAAATGGGCTCGGGCTATTTCACCGACCGTCTGCAACGCCGCAAGCCCATCGCCGTGGTTGGCTATTTAGTCACAGCGCTAGGCACGGCCTCTTTCGGCCTGGCGTCGGCGGCGTGGCACGTTTTGCTGGGTCGTTCGTTGGCCTGGCTTGGGCGCGGCGTGCGGACGCCCGTCCGCAAGGCGCTCCTGGCGGCCTCGGTCACGAAGGAAACCTACGGGCGCGCGTTTGGCTTCGAGCGAATGATGGATACCATCGGCGCTATTATTGGCCCAGCCTCCGCATTTTTTCTACTGCAATCTCTGCACCACCATT
>DASYNM010000144.1:0-7385 GCA_036008545.1 Verrucomicrobiia bacterium | reverse complement strand
CGATAAGAGGGCGTGAGTTCCTGTGTAGCCATACCCTTTCAGCCCATTGTCCGCAAGAAGCACTACGCCGGGCACGCCCCAGTGAGTGATCTGGTTGGTGCTGTCTGCGATTCCGTTGCCAGTCACCGGCACATGCATGATAAATGTTTCTATTCTTTCTATTCTCAAGGAATTATTTGGTGACAACGAAGAGTTCATTCAATATAAGCGCAATCCCGCGATCAGCCCTCCATCGACAACATATTCACCGCCGTTGCAGAATCCGGAACGCGGGCTGGCCAGAAAACAAATCAACTCCGCAGTCTCGGCCACATCACCCAGTCTTCCCAACGGGACAGGTTTGGCGAACTGCTTATATACGTCTTCTACCGTTTGGCCTTCACGACGATTGAGGTTGGCGAAGTGCTCCTGCATCGGTGTGATAATTGACCCAGGCGAAACCACATTGGCGCGAATGCCGTTTTGCGCAAAATCCACAGCCAGCGTGCGAGTGAAGGCCACGATTGCGCCCTTGGTAGTTGCATAAACGCATACTCTCTTTGTGCAGGCGGTAGCCTGCACTGATGCCACGTTGATAATCACCCCTCCGCCACGGTTGACCATGCTCGGAATTGTCAGATGGCAGTTCAAATACATGGATCTTAGATTGACCGCGATGGCGCGATCCCACGTCGCGACGTCTGTTTCAGTAACATCGCCCATCGGATGGATCGCTGCGGAATTAACCAAAATGTCGATCCCTCCATACTCAGAGGTCACTTTCGCAATTGTGCGGCGCATAAATGCTTCCTCGGAAGCATCACCTTGAAAACCTTCGACACGATTGCCAACAGTCGAGATTTTTGCTGTGGCACGGGCGACACTGTCGTCATGGCCGATGACCATCACCTTTGCACCACGCCGCGCCAACAATTCGGCGGCGCCCAGTCCAATGCCGGAACTACCGCCCAACACCAGCGCTACCTTGCCCGCAAATTCGTTCTCTAAACACTCGGTGAATTGCATTCCGTTTCTTTCGATGCCAGTTTAGCGATCTCTCGTCTCTCATGTGAAATCTCGTAACTACAAGCGGGCTGATTGACCTCGATGATCAGCCGCGTTCAGAAATAAGTGTAAGAAGGTTCACTCGCAGCCATACCCCCCGTTTGGGGGTGTCACCGTGAAGGACTCCCCAATAGTCCGGCGAGGGTATGACAATTACGATCTCGCTGATGGAAAATCTGTCAAGAGATGCGCGGCGGGACGCTTACGTTGTAATGGAATCCAACTTGGTTTCAAACGCACTCAATTGTGCAATGGGGTCACTCGCAAAGATTTACTGCGTGCGATAATAGATTTGTGGACCCGTTTGATTCAGATCAAAATTCCGCTGCAGATTTGCGATCAGCACGCTTCCCGCAGACTGCCAATTCGTAAAAGCAATGTTCGTGCTAAAGACCATTTGATAGTTCGAGACCAGATTTCCGAAGATTGTCAGGGTGGGATTGAGGTTTGTCCCGAGGCGCGCGTCCAACACTGGTTCCAGGGCGACAATGATCACTCGCCGATTCTGGGATCCTGTGACTTGGGCAATCGGCGCCGGGTTTTAGTGTCCTGCAACTGTCCGTTTTCTGTCCGGTTTTTGTTGTTCTCAACCGTCTTATCAAGTTCGTTCGCGGATCTCATAAAGTGTCGTAGCCGGTCCGGGTGCAGAAGCTCCTGGCGGGCAGATTGTTAGTTTGGTGCCGATCAGGGCTGACAAATGCGAAAGAAGTCTTGCGCGTTGCTTGTCGTGAAAGGTATGACAAACTCGAAGAGCGAACCGTCGCCCGTGATGTTGGTGACCAACAACCAGTTCGTTGAGGATGCGTTGGTGCTTTCCTGGATGGTGTAAAGTTGATTGGAAGCGGTCTGGATACTGAAACCGAAATTGCTCCCGGAAATCTGCGGCGCCAAGATCAACAGTTGGGGAACAGCGAAAATGTTTGTGGCGCGGACGATCACCGAGGTCGTGGTGTTGCTCAAAATCATGGCAACCTCGTTCGATGGATAGATGAAATTGGCAAAAGTGCCGTTGCGCGCGCCCGCACTCACCAAGCTGAATGAGTCGTTCGTGGTCGGTATATAATTGTTGGTCAGGTCGAGGCTTAGGGTTCCGTTCAAGTTGACGGGACCGGAAACCTGAAGCTGCCCGTAATTTGTGCCAGGAACCGTGCCCCCAATGGCGCAGTTAAGGATTGCGTTGGACGAAGACGCATAGCCGCCGATGGCGGAGTAGAGAACTCCGCTCTGAATATCCACCGTCCCATAATTCGTGAAAATAACTTGAGACAACGTTAGCATTCCGGGATTGACGGATTTGCGGAAGATCCCCGCGTTGTCAATCCGCGGCGAGCCCCCGCTAAATTGAAGCGCGGCGGCGTTTTCGGCATTGAACGTGGCCCCGGGACGGTTGGTGAACACGGCGCCATTCAAATCGATTGCCCCGGCGCCCGTCCAAAGAATGTTCCCGGCGTTGTCCAACGTGCGCGTGTTAATGACCACAAATGAGGAGTTGCCGATCGTTAACGTGGCTCCGGGCGAGATGATCGTCCGCCCGGAGCCATTCATGCTTCCACCCGTCCACGTCATGGTTCCCGTTACAGTCACACTCTGTGCACCACCCAATGCTCCGACGCTTCCACTCAACGTCAGGGAGGACGGGGAAACCAAGCCCGTGCCGTCAAAACTCGCGGCACCTTGCGAAATGAGCATCGTGCCAGTGCAGGTGTAATTGCCGGTAAAATCGACCGATCCGCTGTTGAAGATGTTACTGCCAGTGACATTGATTGTGCCGCTGAGGCTCGCTGAATCCACGCTCATCAGCAGTTCTCCGCCCCCGATGATGCTCGAATTGCTCGAAGAGCTAAAACTAACTCCGCCTAAATTGAGCGTGGCGCCGGTCGGCACCGAGATTGAGCCGGAGTTATTTCCTCCACCCAACAACGCCAGCGTGCCTCCCTGAATATTCACCGTGTTGAAATTATTCATAGACGTTCCATTAAAAGTCATCGTGCCAGCCCCCGTGGCGTTGAAAGTTCCGGCATTGTCAAGCCGTGGAGAGCCGCCGCCAAAGTTTATGGAAGCGGGGGTTGCCACCTGGAACAACGCACCGGGTTCGTTTGTAATCACCGCTTCGTTGAGATCCATCAAGCCCCCAGACCATGTGATTGTTCCGGCGTTATCCAAGGTGCGCGAGGTAATGGTGATGAACGACGGGTTGTTGATCGTCAACGTGGCCCCGGAGGGAATGATTGTGCTTCCAGAACCGCTCATGCCTCCGCTGGTCCAACTCATCGCCCCGCCCACGGTCACATTCTGAGCACCGCTCAAAACTCCACCCGCGAGATTCAATAACTGCGGCGCCACAGTTCCTGTGCCGTCAAAACCCACCGTGCCTTGGGGAATGACCATCGTGTTATTAGTGCAGGTATAATCGCCTGTAAAATCGATCGAACCTCCGGAAAATATATTGCTGCCGGTCACATTAATCGTGCCCGCGAGGGTCGCTGAATTGGCGTTCACCAACAACTCGCCGGCGCCTGTGATATTCAAAGTGCTCGACGAAGTAATACTCGCTCCGCCTAAATCGAGGACTGCGCCGGCCGGCACAGGGATTGTTCCCGCCAGAAATCCGCCCCCGTCCAGGGCAAAGGTTCCACTTTGAAAGTCCACAGTTCCGTAATTGTTGAATGAGACGTCGGAAAACTCCGTGGTTCCGGCAAGGGCAGCCGTGAACGTTCCCGCGTTGTCAAAGCGCGGAGCGCCACCGCCAAAGTTGAAAGTCGCGGGAGACTCGATCGTGAGCTGCGCCCCGGCGTCGTTCGTGAAAACGCCGCCCGTCATGTCTAAAATGCCGCCGGTGTACCAGATTGTCCCCCCCTGGTTTTCAAAAGTTCGGCCGGAAAGCGAAATAGGTGCGGTATTGACGATGTTGAATGTGCCGCCGGGAAGCACAACCGTGGCGCCGCTTCCGCTCATGGTTCCCGCGTACCATGTTCCTGTGCCGCTGACCGTCACCGTACCGGAGCCGGCAAGCTGTGGCGCATAGCCGGTGGCGCCAAGCTCAAAGTTGTAAAGGTCAACATTGCTGTTCTCGGTGACCACTCCCACGAAGGCTGACACGATTGCATTTTCGTTGGAACCCGGAACCAGATTCGGCGTCCAGTTCGATGCCGTGTTCCAATCGCCACTCGTCGAGCTAATCCAGACGAGCGAGAACGGCAGGAAATGCGCGAAGAGGGTGTGGTTAGAGTTCATGGTTACAGTAATGGAATTACTTCGCGTAACAACGTCACCGGTCCAGGCGTGAAAAAAGGGCGGATTCGTGCTGATGGCGGTCAGGGTGACAACCTGGCCGTCGGCGTAGGTGGACTGATCGGGTGAAACCACCACGTCGCCGCCGTCATTGTAAAGAGTGATGCGGTAAAGGGCAGAGGCGGCGTTGGTGGGATTGGTGCCGTCAAGGAATTCCTGCAAGTTATCCACGCCGTCGCCATCGTAGTCGCCTAGCGGGTTTTGGGTAAGATTCCCGAAGTATTGGAGTTGCCAGGAATCGGGCATGCCGCAGCCTCGTGAGTCAATGTATAAATTGGCGAAAGCGCTGTCCGCGATGCCGAAAGCGTTCGAGACAACAACAAAGTAAAATCCCTGGTTCGCGGCACTCACGCCGGTGATTAACAGAGTATCGCTCGTCGCGCCGGGAATGTTTGTGCTGCCGAAGAACCATTGGTAGCTCACGTTGAGGGAGTTCGCCACAACAACCGAAAAAGACGCCGATTCTCCAGGAATGACCACTTGCATCTGCGGCTGCCCGATGATTTGGGGGATGCCATTGGCTTCGGAAGCTTCCGACTGAAGATTGCCAGTTGGATCAAACCAGAATTGCGAAATCTGTGCGCGGGCGAAGCCAGTGAGCAGAAAAAGGACCGTCAGAATCGAACGAATCCCCCGGCCAAGACAGGACAATGGTAGAAAGGATGGGTCGCGTTTAAAGGTTTTTTGCATGGCCTGAGCGGGTTTTCAAGTCTAGGGGGGATACAGTTCGGGATTCAGATCCTTAGGATCAAAATTAGACATATTTATGACCCGGGTTAACTGAGGCCAGCTATTTGGATCGAACTTCGTTAAATCTACAAGTCTCGACCATGCGTCCTGCAGCGATATGCCCTCTTCGTTTGCGAGGTCTGAGGCCAGCTCATAAAACTCAGTTTCAATATCGTAAAGCTCGTCTGTTTGGATGTTCGCTTGGGTCAGGATTTCAAAATCCGCTGGAGTCACAGAAGTGGAGAATTTATTTGCCAGCTCCGCTGCCCGCACAGCAATGTCGGTCAGTTCAGGCGTATCCCCTGGGAGTATTGTCGTGTCGAGAGTTTCCCACGCGTCCGAGCATTTTTGGGCAATTGGTGCAGCCAATTGGGATGCCCGATTCGCTGCCAACCCCAAGTCCTCAGCAAATTGCGGCAATGCGTCTGGGTCTGTTACTTCCATGGTCACCAATGTGGCAGTCACCGTGTCCAAGCCAAATTGAGGAAGGGTTCCCGCCAGACCCGTAGGGTCATTTTTGCGGATCGGTTCGTTGCCAACATAGGCGTAGAGATTGGGTCCCTCTCTTGCTTCCGCATTTGGGAAAGGGTCGCGGGAGAGCCACCGCCCCAAGTTGGCGTCGTAGGCCCGGTAATGCGTTAGGGACAGAGAAGCCTCCGGGCTCCAAAACATGCCGGCGAAACCAAAATCGGCGTCCATATCGCCACTGACCTTTGTTCGGCGGCCATAAGGATCGTAGTTGTAACGCGCGCGGACATTGCCGTTGGAGTCGGTCACCTCCCGGACGGAACCGAGATGGTCGCGGGTATAAAAATAAGCGCCTGCATTGGCGCCGGTTTCCAGTTGAAAGCCTTGCGGGAAGTAGCGTTTCGTAATGACCGTGCCAGTAGAATCGCGCTCCTCGCATATGCGGCCCTCCGACCATACGAAGCGGCGCGAAGAAACTTGAGCCCCGTTTTGCAGCTCATCGATAGAGACGAGGCGGCTGGCCCCGTCGTATCCCAGTGCCGTGGTCTGGTTGCCGAGAGCGATTGCAACGAGGCGGTTTTGGGCGTCCCACTGGTTCGTGCGAGCGACCGCCGCTGGGTCGCTGGTCGTGCCGCTCTGATTCAGGGGGTTGTAGGTGGCCGTCGCGGTCGAACCGGCAATCGTTTCTGTTAAACGATTGCCGGCGAAATCGTAGGTGTAACCAAAGGAATTTGCCAGGTTTCCAGAGTTTGTCACCACGGCGGATAGGAGCTGATCGACTGCGTCGTAGGCGAGGGTGAAGACCGACGGCGCTTGCCCGCCCGCCTGCTGAGACCAGTTTGTGATCTGCATTTGCGCGATATCATAACCATAGGTAAATTGGGACACTGGATTGGCTCCCACTGCGTAAGTAAGCTGCTGAAGAGTGAAGTCCTGGAGGCTTGAGCCATAGCTGGCGACGGCCGTTTGCCCATTAGGGTAACCGGCGGAAACCAAACGAGAGGAAGCGCCGTCGTAGGCGTAGGTAAACGTTCCCAGAGCGTTGGAGGCAGAGATGAGGCGGCCGCCGGCGTCCAAAGCCCATCTAGAAAGAGATCCGTCAACGGAGGTTTGCACAACCCGCCCAAGCTCGTCATAGCTGTACGTGCTAGTGCTATTGGTCAGCGAGCCGTCCACGATCCCCAACCTGCCGGCGCCTAACACGGGAGGCGTAATCGGAATGTAACTGTAGGTTGTGGTACCCGTGCCATCTGTCATGGAAACCAGCCGTCGATAAATTGAGTCGTAAGTGAAGCTGACCGATGGAGTCGCGAGGGCGGCGTTGCCATAACTCATCATTGCGAGCGTGTCGTCAATGTTATAGCTGTAAAACGTAGTTTGTTGTTTTTCGTCAACCACCTGCTGCAGGCGGCTGGTCGTTTCCTCGTAACTATAACTGACCTGAGAACCATCGGCGTATTGCTTGACTATCGGCCGCCCTTGCACATCCATGGTCCATGACGTGCCGCGACCCAAAGGGTCTTTGAGGCTCTTGAGCGCGCCACAACGGCACCACTCGAAAAGTGTTACCCGCCCGAGCGGATCAGTTGCACTTGTCAGTTGACGAAGACTGTCATGGGTGAAAGTTGTTTGGCGTCCCGCCCGGTCCTGGAAGGCGGAGCAATCCAAACGGTCGTAAGAAAACAGAGTGAAGGTGTTGTCTGGGTAAGTGAGGCGCGTGATTCGGTCCAAATTATCGTAAGCACAGGTTACGGTGTAACCGCTTATGTCGGCCAAAGTCTGTACGCGGCCGACTTGGTCATAGCTTATCCTCACAGTATCGTTCGTGCCCGGCAGCGGGCCATTGATGGAAA
>DASYNM010000143.1:0-8720 GCA_036008545.1 Verrucomicrobiia bacterium | reverse complement strand
CGAATTGTTGGAGCGCAAGCGACCGTGCTGGACATTATACGTCACCACCAATGCCAAGCACACTTTTTTCCGCGGCTATGCGTCCGACGGCGGATTCGTCCGGTCGGGATCGATCTCGGCGCTGAGTTGGCCGCGGCGGATCAATTCCTGCAGGTCGCGAATGATGGTGCGGCGGGCCACACCAAACTGCCGCGCCAGGGCCGAAATGTTGGGTCGCTCTCGGGAATTTCCGATTAGTTCCAAGATGCGATTCTGGCGGCTGAGGCGGTCGGTGGAGCGGCTGAACAATTCCAAGACATCGACGCGTTGGGAGCGTTCCAGCGCCTCGAATTGCCGGACAGCCTCGCGTTGGCCGCACTCGGCCAAGGCGACATCGACGGTCTGTTTCAACTCGCGGATATCCACTGGTTTAGGCAGGCAATAATGTGCGCGGCGCGGCCCTTGCAGCGCACGCATCTGCTGATGCACTTCCAGCGCGCCAGACACCACGATGATCGGGACGAACGGCAGCAATTCCTTTAACTCCGGTAAAAAATCCAGACCCAACTCGCCGTCAGCCAGGACGTGGTCGAGGATCAGCAAATCCGGCGGCTGCCGGGAAATATGCGCCAGCGCCTCGGAACCAGTCTTGACACGGGCCAAGGTGTGCTGACCCAAGGCCTCCTCGTAAATCTCGTATTGGAGATCGTCGTCTTCGACAATGAGGATGATCGACTTCGGCATAACTCAATCCTTGGTGCGCGTTCCACCTTCAGGATAGACCGGGAGAAACAAACTGAAAACGCTGCCTTGTCCGACAGATGATTCCAGGGCCAGGCCCGCTTCCATTTTTTTGGCCAATTCATAAACAACGGAAAGGCCCAAGCCGGTTCCGCGCCGCGTGGATAAAGCCTTGGTGGTAAAAAATGGCTCGAATACGCGCGGAATATGCTCGGGCGAAATACCGCAGCCGAAGTCGCGCACCGCCACCGCGACATATTCTGCCGCCGCGCCCGGCGACAGAGCCATTCGCGGAGGCAGCGAGGCGGCCTGGGAAGTGGTGATGATGACTTGCTTGCTTCCGTTCATGGATTCGGCAGCGTTAAAAATAAAGTTGAGCAAGATTTGTTGGACCAGACTTTGCGAGGCACGCACGCGCGGAAGAACAGGCGCGCGATCGAAGCGCAATTCCACTTTGCGCAAAAAGCGGTCGCCTAGCAGCTTGAGCGTGTTGTCCACCACGGGATTGATTTCGCAATCTTCCAACATCTCGTCGGAGCCGCGACTGAATCCAAGCAAAGCCTGCACAACCGTCGAACCTTGATTGACGACGGTCTTGATGCGGTCAGCGCGAGTGCGGATTTTTTCGGGGTCGTCAAGATTGTCCTCAATGATCTGGGCGGAACCTTTGACAATGGAAAGAATGTTATTGAAGTCGTGCGCGATGCCGGCAGCCAGCGTGCCGAGAGCGCGCATCTTCTGGCTCTGCAACAATTCCTGGTTGGCCTGTTCAAGTTCGCGCGTGCGTTCGGCCACTTGCTTTTCAACCTGGGCGTAGCTTAGGACCAGTTCCCGATGGCGGCGATAAGCCAGCACGGCGAAAAATCCCGCCGCCGCCGCGCCGGTGGACGCGATCAAAACCAGCCGACTCTCCTTGTACCACGGAAGCACCATGGCAAAGTCCAACTCAGCGGGTTCGGGATCGATGTTACCGCCGCGGTCCATCGCACGTACTTGGAAATAGTGTTTACCCGCCGGCAAATCGCTGAAGGATACGGACTGGGTGTCGGCAAACGGCGACCATTCGCCGGTGTCCAATCGATAGGAATAGAGCAAACGCTGGGGCGAAGTGCCGTTCCATTTGTCACGACCGCCGAATTTAATGACGATAGCGCCGTCCTCTGGAATGCGTCTTTCTTTTTCGCTCATGGGCGTAATGAAGGCCATGGGCGGATCGGAGTCGGCTTCAGGATGATAAAGCGACGCGCAGTCCCTCGACGCTGCCCAGACGCCGCCGCGCTGGTCCTCGCACAAGGCGCGAATGGCTCCGCCATCAAGGCCCTCCTCGACCCCGTTCTCCATCCAATGGCCTTTGATGAATCGCGCCACGCCGTTGTCCTCAGCCACCCAAACACCGCCGTCGCGCGCGCACAGCATGGCATTGAGATGGTGCAAACCGGCGCGCACCAGAGACCAATTTTTCCCGTCGAAACTCCAGATTTTCTCCCGCGAAGCGCTCCAGACTTGGCCTCCAGGCAGTTCCACCAAATGGCAGACCCCCTCCGGCGCGCCGCTCTCTGAGCTCGGGTAAACCGTCCATCGTCCATGGAGACAAGCCGCGCCAAAATCGCCTCCAAGCCAAAGATCGCCCGATTGGGTCGCCAGGAGGCAAGCGATGTTGGAAGCGGCAACCTGCTCAGGAACCAGAATGGGAAGCGCCTGAAAATGGGTTCCATCGAATACTTGCAGTCGATTGCGTTGGTTTGAGTCATTGGCTGGCTGAGTGGCGCAGCAAATACGTCCATCTCTCAACAAGCCGACGGGCTTCAGTCCAAGAGCGCTTTGGGCCGGCGCGATCACCGCTGTGCGCGCTGGATCCATGTCGAAGCGGGGCATCGGGCCGCCCGGCTCCGGCCAACGCCCATCGTTGGCCAATTCTTCCAGCGCGACGCCGACGGCGCCTCCCGCCGGCCCAGATTGCCAAAGGCCGGGCGAATAGCGGACTAGGCCGGCGGAAGTCGCCAGCCAGAAAGTCCCGCGCCAATCCACGCATACATCGTTGTATTGACGCCGCGACAATTCCGAATTTGTGGCCACACCAGCGCCGTCGCCGTGGAAAAGCTGGTTGGATGACGCCATCCAATACGAATTGTCTGGACCGCGCCAGGCGAAAGAAAAATGATCCGCACCGCCCGGCACTGCCCGCCATTGTTCGCGGTCAAAGCGCACCACGAGGCTGTGCCCGTCCTCCAAAGAATCCGCCACCATAGTTACTCCGTTCTGATCTGGTTGAGGATTTCGCAAATGTTGAAGATGCAGCGATGCGGGTGGAACGAATTCGCGCCATTCGTTGGACGCAGCCAGGCTGCGCCTGGGACCGGGAAGGCGGGCCAAACCGAGTTCGCCAAGGATCCACAATTCATCTTCAACGCCGAGGACCATGGCGGAGAATCGGCCAATACTCGTGTCAGCCGCAGCGCGCAACGTCTGGACGTGGAAGCGGGCTGAGTCCTCGGCGCTGCATTCGACCAAGCGTTCGGGCAAAAGGCACAAGACTACATTGAGCCGGATGGGGCATAGAGGAATTTGATTCGCGCCTTGGGCTGCCGTCAGATCTGCCAGGGGATAAAGCTTCCATTCTTGCTCTTTCAAAGTCGATAAGCCTTGGGCTGTGATGGTCCAAAGCTGGCCGGCAGGGCTTTGATAAACTCGCGCGGCTCCTTCCGGCAGGGGAATGGATTTTGCCTCGTAGCCATCGAAGAGGCAGAGGCGGGAAGAATCGGAACTGACCGCGAGAACGGCACCGCTCTCCGCAATGGTTACGGAACGAAAGGAAGACTCAGGAAATCCGGCCGCCACGTTGAATTCCCGCCAGGGTGCGGCCTGCTGGCAGTGCCCTTGCGCCAGCACAACGAAAACGAGGGCCGGAAGCAAACCGCAGCGTTTCAGCGTCCGATGGCGCATGAGAAACTAGTATCCGATTCCTTGCCAGCCTGTGCAACCAAAAGCGCAGGTGTGCATCCAGACGCACACTTCCGCGTTTGCCCCCGGAAAGGTATCAAGGTGGACGACTCTGGCCAGAGCCAGGATTGAGATAACGTGAAAACAGCCCGCAATGACGGATGCCGGGCCGCCGCAAAACCTCGACACGGATTGACGTTGATCGAGCTGCTGGTGGTCATCGCGATTATTGGGCTACTGGCCGCCATGCTTTTGCCCGCTTTATCCAGCGCCAAAGCAAACGCCAGACAGGTGGCCTGTCTCGGCAACCTTCGGCAATTGGAGACTGCCTTCCAAATGTATGCGGCCGATAACGCTGGCGCCCTGAGCCAAAACGTTGAACTTGTTCCGGAGGTAAATCTCACCTTCGGTACGAACGCGTGGGTTTATGGCAATATGAAAAACCAGACCAACGACATCAATTCGCAGCCGATCAAAATCGGGGAGCTTTATTCCTACGTCCCCCAACTTATGACCTTTCGCTGTCCGGCCGATTCCACCGTGGACGAAGGACAGCCGCGTGTCCGCAGCTACTCGATGAATTCCTGGATCGGCAGCGCGGAGATGGAGGCCGAGGAGGAGCAGACTCCCTTCCGTTTTTTTTTAAAGGACAAGGATCTTGCCGCCGGAATGCCTTCCGCGACCTGGGTCATCATGGATGAACACGTGGCAACTTTGGACGATGGTTGGTTTCTGGTGACCATGGATAACAGCCGTCCATTTGCAAGCCTGCCCGCCACCCGCCATCAAAATGCCTATGGCTTAAACTTCGCCGACGGCCATGCCGAAATTTACCGCTTGCGCAGCTTTGCCACAAGAATCCCCGAAACGCAGGCGGGGGCGTTGGCAGGAGCGCCGCAACTGGAAATCTCGGCGACCAATTCAGATTGGCTGAAATTGAAGGGCGTCACCACCTCGCCGTAACCGCAAGCTTGGCCGGACCACCAGCACTCGTCCACATCTCTGATGTGTGCTCCAAAAAGCACAGGGGTGTGCCATGGAACGCCCATTGTTGCGATGGCAACGCCGGGTAAGATTCGGCCCAACGAACACAGGAGTTTCTCATGACAAAACGAAATACTTTCATACTCGCTAGCGCCTTGTTGCTTGCGCTTGGCAGCCAAACACGAGCTGCACTCTTCTTCACCGACACAAGCATCGGACCCGGTGACGCCAATTATGACGGCCAAGACATTGTCGTAGTAGGTTGCACGCTCACAATCGACGGCGCGCATGGTTTTTCTGATCTGGTGATCATCGAGAACGGAGTCGTTACACATTCGCCCATCGACACTAACTCCTCGGGCGGACTCGAATTATCGATCTCCAACAATCTTGTGATCGAGGCTGGCAGTTCCATTAACGCTCAGGGATTGGGATTCGGATCTGGCCTGGGCTCGGGAGCTGGCACGAGTGTCGAGGTTACCAATAAGCAATTCGGCTTTTACTTTCTCAGTGGCGGAGGTGGTGCCTTCGGAGGGAACGGCGGTTCCAGTCTCGGCGGCGCGCCAGGTGGTGCGGCCTACGGTTCGCTGATAGCGCCGACCAACGCGGGTAGCGGCGGCGGCGCAGGATTCGCCAGCGGCGGGGCCGGAGGCGGCGTGGTCAATCTGACCATTGGCGGCGCTTTGGTGGTGGATGGGGAAATCAACGCCAACGGCAGTAACGGAGTCAATTTGGCCTCTGGCGGCGGGTCTGGCGGCGCGGTTAGCATTTCGGCGCCGTCAATTTCGGGCAACGGTTCCATCTTGGCCACCGGGGGAGTGTCCGAAGGATTGGACGGCGGCGGGGGCGGAGGCGGTAGAATCGCGCTTTTCTTCACCACCAATGATTTCACCGGAAGCATCAGCGCGGCGGGCGGTCAAGGCGCGTTGGCTGGGGGAGCCGGGACGGTGTATTTCCATTTCCGGACTGGAGCCAGCCAAATCCTGGTGGATAACGCGGGCGCATCTGGAACAAATACTCCGCTCACTGTTCCAGGCGGCAGCAGCGTCAGCATTAGTGGAGGAGCGATTGCGTATTTTCCCGTAGATACCACGCTTTCGACTATGAGCATCGAGTCCAATAGTTGGCTGGTGGCCGGACCGATTATAACCAACAAAAGTTACGCCCTAAATTTGTCTGTGGAATCGAACGCAACCATTCAGGCGGGCGGCGGGATCGATTTCGACGGTGCAGGTGGATTGAGCGAAACTGGGAGCGGCGGCGTTGCTCGGACCAACGGTTTGGTTTTCGGCGGCGGGGGCGGTAACGGCGGCCTTGGCGGAGGCGGCTTCGGCGCCGCAGGTGGCCTGTCCTTCGGTAACTACTTAACACCCACAGCCGTGGGTGGCGCAGGTGGTGAGGGAGGCGCCAACGAAGGCGTCGTAAATCCCGGAGGACCCGGCGGAGGGGCGTTGGGGCTCCGGGTTTCGGGAACACTCACGCTTGACGGGCGGATCACCGCGAACGGCAGCACCGGTGTAGGCGACGGAAGCGGCGGCGGAGCGGGCGGAAGCATTTACTTAACCGTCGGGACGCTGACTGGCGGCGGCACGATTGCCGTTGTGGGTGGTGCCGCGGCGTCAAGCGAGGGCGGAGGCGGCGGAGGTGGACGCGTCGCCATTTATGCCACCACCAACCATTTCACCGGCCCGATCTCGGCCCATGGTGGAGAGGGATTCGTCAATGGCGGAGCGGGAAGCATCTATCTGTCCATGAGTGCCGAGGACCCGCCGTTGCGGCCGCAACTTATTATCGACAACGCCGGCCTGGCCGGGGCCAACACCCCCATTGCCGAAATTCAGGGAATGATCGATTTCACTGTGACTAATGCGGCAGCGGCTGTCGTCAGCGATGAATTGGTCGTCTATAATTTCATGGTGGCCTCTAACAGCTTTGTCCTCGTCTCGAATGCCTCCTCCTCAGTCACGGTTCTCAACAACGCCACGGTTCAGTCGGGCGCCGGCATAATTGCCGACGGAGCGAGTCTTGAACGTACTGAGTTCTCCGCGAACGGTGGCGGTGGAAACGGCGGGGCGGGCGGAAGCGGCTCGACAGGCGCGGGCGGTGCCGCTTCTCAACAACCCGTGGTCTTCGAACAGGCCAATCCCGGAACGATGGGAGGTGGTTTGAACCAGAAACCAGGAGGAGCGGGCGGTGGCGCCTTGTCAATCCGTGTTACCGGTTCGCTGGCCCTGGATGGCGTCATCAGTTCTGATGGCCTGCCGGGTGTCGAAGGAACTGGCGGAGGTGGTGGATCAGGAGGCGGTATCTATGTGGACGCGGGCGTCTTGTCGGGCATCGGCAGTATTTCCGCTGATGGCGGCGCCGGAGATTCGCTCATTGGCGGGGGAGGCGGCGGCGGGAGAATTTCGATTTTGTGCACTAGTAACAATTTTGCAGGAATGATCACCGCACACGGCGGGGTCGGCTTCGCGCCGGGCGGAGCCGGCACCGTCTACGTCGCAACCAGTGTGAATACGTTTAGCCAAGTCATACTGGACAATGGCGACTTGCCGGGCACCAATACCCCTATTGTTGACCTGCCAACTTGCGATTTGACCATTATCGGCGGGGCGAAGGCCACCTTCAACACCGACGTAAACCTTGAAGTCCGAAATCTGTTGATCGCCTCTAACAGCTTCATTCTCCTTCCACCCGCAGTCCAGGAAGAGTTGGGCCTTCGCTTGCAGATCGAGAGTAACGCGACGATTCAAGCCACTGGCGGAATCGTCGCGGATGGAGGTGGATTCGCCGGAGGCCTCGGTTCCGGCGCCGGGACCAGCTCAATTTCCAACTCGCTCACGACAGGCGGAGGGGGCGGCAATGGAGGTAACGGCGGCAACAGCGCCTTTGGCGCTGCGGGCGGGCGAGGCAATCCGCTTCTGCAGCCTTCAGAAGGTTCGATGCCACCCTTTGGCAGCGGTGGCGGTGCGGGAATGAGTGAAGGCCTGCAAACCCGTGGCGGTGCGGGAGGCGGAAGCATACTCTTGCAGGTGGAAGGGACTCTGGTGCTCAACGGAATACTCAGCGCCGATGGAGCCCCGGGCGTTGGCGAAGGCAGCGGGGGTGGATCGGGCGGAGGCATCCTCGTGACGGCACAGAATTTTTCCGGCAACGGCACGATTTCCGCAAATGGCGGGGCCGGCCAACTCGCTTATGGAGGCGGAGGCGGAGGCGGCATCGTCGAATTTCTGGTCAGTCACTCAAATCAGTTCGCCGGCACTTTGTCTGCGCATGGAGGCATCGGCGCTGCGGCTGGCGGGGCTGGGGTGGTCTTTGAAGAGCCTCCCTCGATCGGCAATTTCACGCAAATCATCTTGGACAACAGCGGTTTGTCGGGCGCCACCACGCCAGCGCCTTCCGTTGACACTCAGTTCGACCTTACTATTACCGGCGGTGCGATCATGCTCATGCAAGGAGATTCCACCTTGGAGGGACTTCCGCGAAACTTGTCGGTCGGTTCCAACAGTTTCATTAGTGTGAGCAATGGAACCACGACGCTGAACCTCTCCAGCAACATGACCATCGCGCCCTTGGGCGGGGTGGTAGTCGATGGCCAGGGGCTGCGCAGCGGCAATGGCGAAGGGGCCGGAAGAACATTTGACGGCAACGGGGGCGGGGGCGGCTATGGCGGTGCTGGAGGCGTCGGAGCGGGGGGCGCCCTTGGCGGCGCCAGCTACGGTTCAATTTCCGAGCCTGAGAGTGCCGGCAGTGGCGGCGGAGAAGGAAGCTTCGATAACCAGTTCAACACAGGCGGGGCCGGCGGCGGCGGAGTGCAGATCCATGTCGCAGCGACCTTATCCCTGGGCGGCAACATAAGCGCCAACGGCGCCGCGGGAAACGCGCCGGGCGGTGGCGGTGGCTCCGGCGGTGGTGTATGGTTGACAGTGGGCGCATTGACGGGAGCTGGCAACATTAGCGCCAACGGTGGCGCCGGACAATTGCCGGGCGGAGGAGGAGGTGGCGGCCGCATCGCGGTCGTTGGCCCGTCCTCGCTGTTTACTGGTTCGATGACGGCCCACGGCGGCCCAGGTTTT
>DASYNM010000142.1:0-6495 GCA_036008545.1 Verrucomicrobiia bacterium | reverse complement strand
CCCACGCGTATTTACGGCGCACGAAGTATCAAGGGGCTGCGCCGCGAGCCGAGCCTGATGAAAAAATACCTCTCCGGGGAACTTGGGGCCGTCCCGCATATCGGATGATTCATGCCGCCTCAGATCATCAAAATCCGTTCGCGATTTTTTGTGGCAGTGGAAGGCGAAAGCGAGCAGTCATTCGTCACGTGGCTGCAAACGCTTTCACACCAAGAATTGCATATCCATCTTGATGCCGTGTTACTCGGCGGTGGAGGGTTCAAATCCATGCTCCAAAAGGCCGTTCGCCTGCATAAGCGCGGGTCCAGAACTGGCACTTACGTGGCCCGCTTCCTTATCGTGGACAGAGACCGCGCGGCGCAAGGCGATTGGTCAATAGAAAAATTGCGGAGTGAGGCAGCCAAAAAGAGAATTATAGTTTGTGTGCAAAACCCAAACCACGAAGGTTTGTTGTTGAGAATGCTGCCCGGCATGGAGCGCGAAATTCCTGACGCTACCTCGGTCGCGACAAAACTAAAAAGGCGCTGGCCAAATTATCAGAAGCCAATGAACGCGCGCGAGTTGGAGCGGCAATTCTCAATCGAGGATCTCTTGCGAGTGGCGAACTTGGACGCTGATTTGGGAACATTTCTGAAGCAGATTGGATTGATGGGTGGGACGTGACCACCGGCTTACGATTACTTCGATCGGCGCATGGGACGGACCCTCAAGCGGATATGGGGTGAACACCTTATATCACTCGCATACTTTACGAGTCATTATCGCCTTGTCGTATGAAACGTGTAAAGGCATCTGACCCTCTGGAACGACCGACCGACCAGTTGGAAGTGGCCGTGGCGCCGGATGAAGCGGCATATTCTTTGAACATTGCTGGGGTTTATCAAGATAGCGTGACTCGAGACTGGGCCATGCAATCCTGCCGCCGGGCGACGCAACTCGTTGGAGAGGAGAGCCTACAAAACGCATGGTACGACGCCAATTCCTTAAGCGATCCAGGTATCTTTTTGGATGCCGTTCGAGCGGCCCTTGTGGCCGATGTGATTGTGGTCTCGGTCTATGCTGCGGATGAGTTGCCGCTCGACGTTTACGTCTGGATTCAGGCGTGGTTGCCACGCCGGCGTTCGCGTGCAGGCGCCCTCACGGCTTTGATTGGCGTGGCTGAACCGCCAGATTCTCAATTTGTCCGCACGGTCGAATATCTGCAAGCCGTGGCGAGCAGAGCCCAGTTGGATTTTATACCACAGGAGCGCAAGCGGCCGGCCCCGTTCGATTCCACCGACACGGAATTGATCGCGGAACCAGGCAGCGCCATCGCGCAAGCGCTCAAAGAACTTTACGGCCAGCATCAGGATGGTTACCATCGTCGGGACTTAAACGAGTAAATGGACAGAGTGGTGGCATGTCAAACGTGCGGGCTGGTGCAGCAGGTAGACGAAGTCCCAAAGGACTCCGTGATCAAATGCGCCCGCTGCCATTTCCAAATTTTCCACCGCCGCCTCAACAGTCGCACGCGCACGCTGGCCTTTTCGGTCGCCGCGTTAATTCTCTATTTTCCGTCGAATCTTTATCCCCTTGTCACCGCCGATTACCAGGGACAACATGTCCAGACGACTGTTTTTCAGGGAATCCGCGCGCTGTTCCAGCATCAACAATACTTCATCGCGTCGCTCGTTTTTTGCACCAGCATCCTGACGCCCGCTTTGAAAATCATCGGGCTGATTTTCATCTCGCTCACGCTTAACTGGCCCCGCTGGAAAAAAACGCGGACGTGGATTTTCAAAGTCATCCGCATCATCGATCCGTGGAACATGCTGGAGGTTTTTTTGCTGGCGATTTGCGTCTCCATGGTCGAATTGGGCGAAGTCGCCGCGGTGCATCCAGGACGCGGCGTTTTGTCGTTCGCGGCCACCGTCGTGCTGACCTTGCTGGCCACGCTCAGTTTTGATTCGCGCCTGCTGTGGGATTCGCCGGCGGAGAAAAGGCATTATGAATGAGGAAACGCGCGTCCTGCCCAAAGCGAAAATAGAAAAGAGCCGTTCGAGTTGGCTTCTGTGGCTCATTCCGACTGCTGCCGCGCTTTTGTGCGTCTGGTATCTTTGCCGCGACCTCATTTTCGCCGGGCCAACCATCACGATTTATTTTCAAAATGCCGACGGATTGCAGGATCAAGTATCGCTGGTGCAATATCGCGGCGTAAAAGTGGGCGAAGTCGAATCTTTGAAATTAACCAAAGACCGGCAAAGCGTCGCAGTCAAAGCGCAATTGGACTCCTCGGCCGCGAACCTCGCGCGGGAAGGTTCGGTTTTTTGGATCGTGCGGCCCGAGGTTAAACTCGGCGCGGTGAGCGGACTGCGGACTATCGTCATGGGCAATTACATTACCGTCCAACCCGGCAATGGCGCGCGCACCAACTTATTCACGGGCGCCGAAACCGCGCCGATTGAACCGATCAAGGCGCTGGCCATCGAATTGCACTCCGTGAAGCTCGATGCCTTGCAGCCGCAATCGCCGATTTCCTATCGAGGCATTCAGGTTGGCGAAGTGCTGGATTGCCGTCTGAGCGAGGACGCCCGCGAAGTGGTTGTCCATGCCCGCATTTCGGAGGAATACGCGCCATTGGTGCGGATAAATTCAAAATTTTGGAATGCCGGCGGCATTAATTTTCACCTCGGTTTGTTCAGTGGCGCAAAAATCAGCGCCGAATCCGCCCAGACTCTTGTCAGCGGAGGCATCGCCTTTGCCACCCCGCCCGATTTCCAAGGCGCCGTGACCAATGGGGCTGTTTTTATTCTGAATGAGAAATCCGATCCCGCATGGGAAAAATGGACGCCCACCATTCCGCTTCATTTCGAACCGGAGCCGACGACAAACAAAACCGCCTGGCCGAACTTGAATCCCCAGTAATGGTCATTGCGGCCCCTTTTTTCCATCTTCACTGGCCGCCTTGCGGCAACGTTCGGCCACATCCGCGAGGTCTTCCAAAAATTCCTCCCGCTTCCTCTCCGTCCAACCCGCCAGCACTTCGGTTTGCAAGGCGATGGCGATCTGACGGACGCGCTCGTAGGTCTTCCGCCCCGCCGGCAAGACGCGGAGCCGATTGGCGCGGCGATCTTGCTCATGGCGAATGCGCGTGATCCAGCCCGCGCTCTCCATCCGCTCAACCAGCGCAGCGATGGTGTTCGGATCGCTGGCGATCAAACGATTCAGGCCGCTTTGGGTCAAACCTTGGGGCTCGTGCTCCATCAAGGTGCGCAACGCGGTAAATTGATCGGGGGTCACACCCGTATGGGCCAGGCGCCGGCGAAAAGTCTGGTTGAGGCTGAACCAGGCGTGACGCAACAAAATGGGCAACCGCCTTCGGGACGGCGCATCGACCGCAGCACGGCGCGGAACGGGTCGGGAAAGTTTTTGACGGCGAGCCATGAGGGCGTTTACAAATAGTACGTGTAAGTATTATTCCTGTTGCATGACGCAACGAAATGTATCATACTGGACTTATTCTTGGAAGCCAATAAAGGCCCGGCCATCGGCGGGCGAGGTTGGCGGCAGGAATAGTTGTCGCCATGTTTGGTTATTGGCCATGATATAATATGAAACTGAAAATTCCGGTTTTGTTGAGCCTGTGCGGTCTTTTCCTTTTCCATTCCCGTTTGAGCGCCGCGCCCACCGGCTGGTTTAGTTGGCGCGGGCCAAATCAAAACGGCACGTCCTCTGAGAAGAATCTGCCCTCGACCTTGGACGCCTCTCATCCGCTCTGGACGGCCGATTTTCCCGGGCAATCGACGGCCGTCGCCTACAACGGCCGCATATATATTATGGGTTATTTGGGCACGGGGCCGGATTTGTCGGAAGGGGTGGCTTGCTTCGACGCCAACACAGGGCAAAAGTTGTGGCAGAAACTCTACCTGGATTTTCTGAGCGATACCATTTACACGCGTTATTCGACTTCCAGTCCGACGATTGATCCTGAGACGGGCAACGTTTATATCCAGGACACGCAGGGGATTTTCGCCGGCTTCACCCCCGACGGCAACGTTTTGTGGGAACATTCCCTGATGGAAGAATACGGACGGCTGACTTTCCCCAATGGTCGCACGGCTTCGCCGGTGGTGGACAAGGATTTGGTTATTACGCGCGGCATCACGGCCAATTGGGGTGCGCAAGGACCGGCGGCGGACCGTTTTTATGCCTTCGATAAAAAGACCGGCCAAGCCGTTTGGGCCTCGACTCCAGGCGGACGGCCCAAGGACAATTCCTATTCCCATCCCGTACTGGGGTGGCTGGACGGAAAGCGTGTTTTTTACTCGGCGACCGGCGATGGCGCCGTGGTCTGCGTGAATGCACGCACCGGGCAGCCCATCTTCCAGATTCCCCTTTTCAAGGCGGGCATCAACGCCGGGGTCGTGCTGCACAATAACGACGAAATCGTTGCCATTTACGGCACGCCTTATGAGCCAGGACAAATGGTCGGCCTGAAAATCCCTCACGTCACACCAACCAACGCGACCGATCCGGTCATTGTGCCCCGCGCGCAAGTGGAATTGTGGGACAATGAGGTCCGCACTTCCGCCAGCTCACCCATCCTGGTGGGTGACCGTGTGTATGTGACAAGCGAAGTCGGCTATCTCGTCGCGGTGGACGCGCTGACAGGCAAATTGCTGTGGAAGTTGCAATTGGGCACCGAGCAGCGCAATTCCTGCCCGCTCTTCGCCGATGGAAAAATCTATGCCCCGATTCTGAATGATCCCGGCGTTTCTGCCGCCTTGGGCGCTGAGAATGCCGAGGGTGCGCACGGCGCCCTTTATGTCATTGCGCCGGGAGACACCGATGCGCAGATCCTCTCGCACACTGTCCTGGACGGACGTTGCTACGGGACGCCCACCGCTTACAACGGACGTATCTATATGCAGACGACCAAGAAGTTGTATTGCTTCGGCGGCGCCACGCCAGCCTCTGCCACGTTTGAGACTGCTGACGTCGCGCCCGACGACACCTGGCCCGCGCCTGGGCCGGCGAAGTCTTTGCAGATCGCGCCATCGGAACTGCTTCTGCAACCGAGCGAGAAAGTTTCTTTCCACGTCCGCGAATTGGACGCCCACGGTTTTACCGTCAAGGAAATCGACGACCCGAAATCGGTGCAATGGGCGTCCTTTATTCCGCCGACAGCGAAAGTCAAAGCCAAGATGAATGCCGCCTTCAACGCCGACGGACAACTCGTGGTTGGGCCTGAAAAAGCTCCTTCGGCCGGCGCCTTTGAGGCCAGCGCCGACGGCCTCAAAGGCTACATGCGCGGGCGCGTGCTGCCCGGTCTGCCGATCAAGCAGGATTTCGAGTCGATGGTATTGACAGAAAAGACGACCAACACAGTCGAGCCGCCCACGGCCTTCGCCTATCCGCCGCTGCCGTGGATCGGGGCGCGCTTCAAGTTCGACGTGCGGGACATGGAGAGCAACAAGTGCCTTGTCAAGACGATCGACAATCCTTTCTTCCAGCGCGCCACCGTCTTCATGGGCACGCCGGATTTGAAGAATTACACCATCGAAGCCGACGTGATGAGCGACGGCAACAAGCGCAAGATGTCCACCGTGGGCGTGATCAATCAGCGCTACCGCATCTCGCTCAAAGGCAACGAGCAAGTGATGGAGACCACGTCCAACGAGGAATTGATGCATATCGCAGTGCCGTTTCACTGGTCGCCCAACGTCTGGTATCGGTTGAAGGCGCGGGTGGACGTGGCGGCGGACGGCGCGGGTGTTATCCGCGGCAAGGCGTGGAAAAAGGGCGACCCGGAGCCGGACGCCTGGACGAGCGAGGTGCCCATCCAACATGCCAACCTCAACGGCTGCCCCGGTTTGTTCGGATTCTCCCCGCAAAACATGCGCGTTTATATTGACAACATCGCCGTGACGGCGAATTGAGAGCTTTATGATTCGCCTTTCATGCCAACAATCTTGCTCATCTCCGGCTGGCGTTTCTTCTTTTACGCGGATGAACGCAACGAACCCGTACACATCCATGTCCGCAAGGCGGAGATGGATTGCAAGTATTGGCTGGATGTTGACAAATTTGAAATCCGCGAAGCCTTTTCCTATAACATGGCTCCGAAAGATTACCGGGCGGTTCGCAAGATCATCTTTGAGCACTTCGACCACATCGTCGCAGAGTGGCATAAATTTCATGGAGGCAACCTGTGAGAATCCATGACGTTCAGATGATAGACTTCGAGGGAACGAAGATGATCCTTAAGGTGGACGGTCAAGTTTACCGCGTTGACCTGCCTTCGATTTCATCTCGTCTGGCCAATGCCAATGATGCCGCCCGCCGCTCTTACAGCATTTCACCTTCCGGTTATGGCGTCCATTGGCCGGACATTGACGAAGACCTTACAATCGATGGCCTGATCGCCGCGGCGCGTTCCGCACCACCGAAAGCCGTTCCAGAGCCGTTTTTGCTCAAGGAACAACCGCTTCAGAATAAACCGCCTCAATAATTTAT
>DASYNM010000141.1:0-2595 GCA_036008545.1 Verrucomicrobiia bacterium | reverse complement strand
CGGAAACCGAGGAGCTGAACGCCGAGTTGACCACCGCGCAAATTTTCTCGCGCCTGCTGCCCGACACGCCCCAAAAATATCTCGGCCTTTACAATGACTCCGACGCCGCGAATTCACGCGACGCGGCTCTGCGCAACCACTTGATGGTGCGCCGCAATTACGAGGCGCTGGTGTCCGGTGACGGCGCGTGCGCCGGCTGCGGCGAGAAGAGCGTACTGCACGCCTTGGCTAGCGTCACGGAAGCTTACATGCGACCGCTCTATCACAAGAAGGCCGACCGACTGCGCGGCAAAGCCACACGATTGGAGAACGAAGGCACGGCCAAATTGGAAGCGTTGCGCCAGCGCCACTCGGCCCAGCACAAATTATTCTGCCGCGCCGTGGCGCACATCATCATGGGCCTCGGCGGAGAAAACAGTGACGACACGGCCGGACGAATCGCCGATTACGAAGCGAAGCACGGCAAGTTGACCGACGATCAACTCGTCCAGAATATCGCCGCCCTCATGCGGCAGGACGCCTTCAATCATCGCGACTTGCAGGCCATCGACGGCCGCTTGGCCAACGGCATGAGCGTCATGTTCATGGGCGCCAGCACCGGCTGCAATACCGTTTATGGCTCCACGCCGCCCTCCAATCCGCATCCTTATCCCTGGATGAATTCCCTTTTCCAGGACGGCGCGACCATCAGTTGGCTGCTGGGCGAATCGCTCATCCTTAATCACGCCCGGCGCTCCGTCGTGCCTGAGCGCCTGGCCAATGCCTTGCTCGACGGCCAGGATGACGTCATGTCCGAGGCCGATCTTTTCCTGCTCACGCATCTGGACGACGCGCTGATGACCGACCAGGAAATCCGCGAATTGCCCAAAGTCTGGGTCGTCGGCGGCGACGGCGCGCTGGGGGACATCGGATTCCAAAACGTTTCCAAAGTCATCCTGCAAAATCGGCCCAATGTCAAAATGCTCATGGTCGATACGCAGGTTTATTCCAACACCGGCGGCCAGAATTCTGACTCTTCCACCATGCTGGGCGGCTACGACATGAACCAGTTCGGCATCGCTTCACAAGGCAAGCTCATCGAGAAGAAAAATGTCGCCGAGGCCTTCACCAGCGGGCACGGCTCGCCCTTTGTGGCGCAAGTTTCCATGGCCAACGCTGCCAAACTCTACAAAGCGATGCTCGATGGACTCGAATATCGCGGCACGGCTTTCTTCCAAGCTTACACCACCTGCCAGCCCGAACATAGCGTGGCCGACAACATGTCCGCCGAGCAGGCCAAGCTCATCCGCGACGGGCGCGGCATGCCGGAATTTGTTTTCAATCCGCGCCGAGGCGAAACCTCGCAGGAGGCCTTCGACCTCAAGGGCAATCCCACTCCTACGCGCGACTGGTGGCGCACCAAATACGCCTCGACCGGCGAGGAATACAATTTCACCGTCGCGCATTGGGCGCTGACCGAGGGCCGTTTCCGCAAGCACGTCAAGGCCATCAAGGACGAGGCGGCCCGCGAAATGATTCATCTTGACGACATGCTCGTCTTCATCACGCAGGACGACGTGATTTACCGGCGCATGTTCGATCCCAACCACCGCAGCCACGTCCCCGATTTCGGCTGTTACATCAAGGTTGAGATCGGCGGCAAAATGAAATACTACACCTTGAGCCGGCAGATGGTGCTCTTCGCCGTCGAGCGCCGCAAGGCCTGGCGCATGTTGCAGAGCAAAGCCGGCATCGTGAACAAGGATTACCTCGCGCAAAAGTCATTGCTGGCCAAACTCGACAAAGGCGAACTCCGCCTGGACGAATTGCAAGCCAAGACCCGTGAGCTGTTCGAGGCTGAAGTCGCCAAGCTAAACCAGCCCACTGAAAAAGCGGCCTGAAGGACGATTATCCATGCGTGCTAGGGCGAGGCTCCGCCGAGCCGTGACTCTTTCCCGCGCGACCGAATCACTATGAAACTAAACTACGTTATAAAATTTGTGGGCGATATGGAGCGCGCGGTGAAATTCTATCGCGATGTGCTCGGCTTTCCGCTGAAGTTCCAGTCTCCCGGATGGAGCGAATTTGACGCTGGTGAAACGACGCTGGCTTTGCATTCCGCCTCCGAAAAGAATCCCGCCGGATCAGCCGAGTTGGGCTTCAAAGTTCCCGATCTGCAGAGATTTCACGCCGAGATGACCGCGAAGGGTGTGCAGTTCAGCATGCCGCCAACCCAACAAGACTTCGGAGGCGTGCTGGCACGATTCGTGGATTCCGAGGGCGGTCATTGCAGTGTCGCCGGTCAGTAGTGGGCGGACTATGCCAGCTAGCAGAGTCAGTTCGTGTTTGTACACGCCAATAAGCGACTCCATCGATCCGCAAAATTTTCCAGCAGAAGGAGTTACGGCAACGAGTCTTGCCCCGCCGTAACAATCTACTTGACGAATGGGACTCGGACCCATTTCCGGGCGGCGCTGGATTCGGCCACGGCCTCCATCACGGCCATGCCGCGGGCGCCGTCGAGAAAATTGGGTTGGATCGGCGCGTGCTTGACCACGGCCTGGATGAAGTCGGCGAAGGTGTGGATGAAAGTGTGTTCGTAACCAAGGATGTGTC
>DASYNM010000140.1:0-2135 GCA_036008545.1 Verrucomicrobiia bacterium | reverse complement strand
CTACGACGAGCGCTCGCCTTTTCTGTTCCGAGGAATCCGCTAGGCCAACACTTGGGGAGCTTTCCTCTTCCGACCCCACCAGGTTCGGCAGGCTTTCTCCGTGCGACCATCGTTGTTCTTCTTGCCGCCACGTATAATACCATGGAAGCGGAATCGGCGTCGGCGCTGCTCCTCTCAACGGTGTCGTTGGTAGTGACTGTGCCGATTATCATCGCCATCAGTCGATGAGGAATAGCCATCTCGTAATGGACCTCGAGGTGACAGGGGGTCCAAGTGCGACCAGAGGGTTCGGCCGAGCTGCTTTCCGTCGACGAAGCGAGTGGCGGAGGTAATTCGCCTTCGCGTTGAGGCGCTGGCCGTCCAGCACCAGCGTGGACGCGGCATTCAGAGCGTCGGCCAGAGTCGCGGCCATGAATCCTGCACTCGGCCAGGTGATATTGCGTCATCGCGTTGGCGGCGACGATCGGCCAGCCAGGCAGGAAGCAAGTGCTCTAACACATCAATACGTTAGTTGTCCCTGGCGCATTTCTGGTGGAGGATGCGGGGAACTTTGCCTTGTCCTGGAACAAATAGCCGTCTTGCGGCGGCAGTATCGGCGACACGGCTGCGCCGGGTGCCGCATGTTTGTTGAGCGTTGCCACGGACTCGCCTTTGTCCGGAGCGAACGCGGCGATGTACGCCAGTCCTGCAACCTTTGGATGGTTCCCGGCTTCAGTGATCACCGCTCCTCCGTAGGAGTGGCCGACGAGGATTGTAGGTCGGTCCTGCGCTGCAAGAGTTCGCTTGGTAACCGCTACGTCGCCCTCCAACGATATTGTCGGATTTTGGACAATGCTGACACTGTGGCCGTCTCGCGTGAGGATCTTGTAGACACCTCCCAGCCAGGGCCGTCCACAAAGGCACCGTGCACCAGGGGAAATCAATGCAGGATACTCGGCCGGGCGCAAAGCGAATCTCTGTGCCCTCCAGAATTGAGAATTCATTCCGCTTTAATATCCCTGTAATTCCTAACCGTCACCCTCCAGATCCAGCCCCTTGGAGACTAAAAGTGTTCAATAGACTAAAAGTAGCAGCTATTGGTTTTTCTATCGCAGTACTCTTGGCCCCGCAGGCCAATTCGCAGCACATCAATCAACGTAACGGCATCCGCCGGGTCCTGCTGATCAGCATCGACGGTATGCACGCTGTTGATTTCGCAAACTGCGTCAACGGAATCAGCACCGTCAATAATGGCGAACCCTATTGCCCGGCGCTTGCTGCCCTAGGCGAAACTGGCGTCAACTACGTCGCCGCCAGCACTTCAAAAACCTCGGATTCCTTCCCCGGGCTGACCGCAATCATCACCGGCGGAAGCCCGGCCTTCACCGGCGTTTACTATGACGTCGCCTATTCCCGGAATTATGACGCCCCCGCGAAGACCACAGGCAACGGCCTCTTGGCCGGCCCGTGCACGCCCGGCGCGCCTCCAACCGGTACAACAACCGAGTATGAAGAAGGAATCGACATCGACCAGACCAAAGTAAACGGCGGCGCTCCCGGCGCGGCGCTGACCGATGGTGGCATCGCATCCATCGATCCCCAGAGACTGGTTCGCGATCCAAGCATGGGCTGCAAACCGGTTTACCCGTGGGAGTTCGTTCGCGCCAACAGCATTTTCAGTGTCATTCACCAGGCTGGCGGATACACGGCATGGTCCGACAAGCATCCCGCGTACTCGTCGGCCGCCTCTGGTATCGGTCCCATTGCCCTCGACGACTTCTACGCGCCGGAAATCAACTCCAACGTAATCGGCCTTCCCGGCGTTACGACGCCCACTGGCGTATCCTGCGCCGCAATCCTCGATCCAGGCTCGGACCTGACTGCCTGGACCAACAGCTTCCAGAACATTCAGTGCTACGACACCTTGAAGGTCGACGCGATACTCAACGAGATCGATGGGAAAAACCACCTTGGCACCAAGAAGACCCAAGTTCCCACTATCTTCGGCATGAACTTCCAGGCTGTTAGCGTGGGCCAGAAGCTCGTTGAGAAGAGCAACGGCGTGACGGGCGGATATTTGGATGCCGCTGGCACGCCCACCGAGGCCCTGCTGGGCGAATTCAAGTTCGTCGACGCCTCAATTGGGGCATTCGTCA
>DASYNM010000139.1:0-9167 GCA_036008545.1 Verrucomicrobiia bacterium | reverse complement strand
TCTCCAGCCAGTGCGCGATGATTGGCGTCAATAATAGCTTCGAATAAGCGCATATCTATTAAATCTTAGGCTGACGGCTTCGCTTCATCATCAGCTCCGCGCCCCATTGCTTTGCGCAGAGCAGGGACTTGTTCGATGAGTTTCTCAAATTTAATCCCGGTCAAGCTTTCAATGACGGGTGGAAGCTGGCTCATGATTTGCGTGACGTCTCCTGTCAACTTGCTGGCGCCGCCGCCCACGCCGCCACCGCTGTTGATGATGACGATCTTTTCCGTCTTGGCCAATGGCTCGCTGATTTTGCCAGCCAGTTCCGGCAAGATGCGCACGATCATTTCGATGACGGCGGCCTCGTTGTATTGTTTGAACGATTCCGCTTTCAACTTCATGGCCTCGGCCGTGGCAGTGCCTTGCGCCTCGATGATGGCAGCCTCGGCCAAACCGCGCGCCTTGTTGGCGTCGGCTTCGGCCAAACCGGTCGCCTTGACAACATCGGCGGCGGCGAAGCCCCTCGCCTTGGTGGCGGCGGCGTTGCCGGCGGCCTCGGTTTCGAGCTGGAATTTGGTGGCGTTGGCCAGAGTCTCCACGCGGTATCGCTCGGCGTCGGCGGGTTTTTGCACGTTGGCTTCCAACTCGCGCTGTTTGCGCATGATTTCCTGCTGCTGCAGCTCGATCTGTTTCTGCTTCTCAATGATGTTGACTTGGATTTCCTCGGCCTTGACCAATTGGCCGGTCTTGAATTTTTGCAGATCGTAGGCCAGGTCGGCTTCCGCTTTCTTTTGATTGACAGCCGCCTGGTAGCTGGCCACGTTGGTTTGATAATCACGCTGCGCCTCCGCTATCCGCGTGTCGGCCACGTACTTCGCTTCCTGCCCGGCCTGCGTCGCTTGCGCGGAACGGATCATCGCGTCCCGGTCCGCCTCGGCCTGCGCGATGGTCGCGTCACGTTTGACTTGGGCAATGCGCGGTTTGCCCAAGGCGTCCAGGTATCCTTGGCCGTCCCGAATGTCGCGAATGGTGAAGCTGACAATGCCCAGTCCCATGTTGGCCATATCGCCCGCGGCCACCTCTTGCACTTTAGAGGCGAAGGCGTCTCGGTTCTGGTAAATGTCCTCCACCGTCATCGTGCCGAGAATGGCGCGCAAATGGCCTTCCAAAGTCTGCGTGGCGACGCTCTTGATTTCATCGATGGATTTGCTCAAGACCTGTTCCGAAGCAGTTGCGATGGACACGTCGTCGCCCTTGATCTTGATTTGGGCCACGCCATCGACTTTGACGGGAACGCCCTTGCTCGTATAGACCTCGGGCGTCTGCACGTCGATGGTGAGCAATTCGAGCGAGAGAACGTCCACCTTTTCCAGGACGGGCAGGACAAAAGTACCGCCGCCTTTGACAATGCGAAAGCCGCGGTATTGCACGGTGCCATCCGGCGCCACAAATCTATGCTTGTGGCCGGAAACGACGAGGACTTGGTTTGGTCCGACCTTGGTGTAGCGGCTGGCCCAAATCGCAAGAATCATGAAGACGAACAAAACGAGGCCCACGACAGCGAGGACCACGGTTCCGAGGCCATGAAGGTTATCGAAGAGGGCGAACATGGGGTGGTGCATTCTATTCCTTTCGGTTGCGCGGTGGTTGGAGTGGACTGCTCAAAGCATTGAGACGAAAAATTGCGATTCGGCAATGCGCGTAATCTTGACAGTCTGGCCATTCGCCACCGCCACGCCATTTTGCTCCCGCGCAGGTGCGGTGTAACGGCTGCCTCCTTGCACGTACGCAATTTCACCGACGCCCGAGGCCGGAATGGGCGTTATTACCGTGGCCGTGCTCCCGACGAGCGAGCCAATGTGCCCTTCGCTGGAACTTTGAGTCTTGTGAAAAATATAGCTAAAGAGCGAAAGAACCGCAGCGGCGATCAGTAATCCTCCGAAGAGCGACAAAGGCGTGCTCACCCACACATTGCTGGTCGCCGAAATCTGGGAGAAAATGAGCCCAAATCCTCCGAAGGCAGTGATGAAAGAGCAAATCGTCGTTGGGCTGAACGGCGCGATGCCTGGCATGCCGGAATGTTCGTAGCCCGCTTCGGCGTGGCCTCCGGTGCCCACTCCAGCGTCGTGGCCGCCGAAATGGTGACCGAAGAAGACGCTGACGATGGTAAAAAGGAGCCCGAACAGAAAACAGCCTAAATAAACATACTGTTCCATAGTCGTATTCCTGCAATTGCTGCCGGTCGTTTATTCGGCGGCGCCATATCATTACCACTCCCTCCGAGGAATAGCAGCTACAAAATGACCGCCCCCTTTGTAATCGCTTCGGTTGACTGGTCTTGGCGTGTCAAGCATTCCAACCGTTTCGGTTTTGCCGCTTCAAGTACTGGGCGGCGTCGGGGCAGTTGGGCGAGTTCACTGCTGCTGCGTCCCACTTCATTTCCTGGCCCACGCCGACGCGCATGGCCACACAGCCCAGTAGAATAATTTCGGTCAACTCGGCCGCGATGGCAAAATTGGAATACGCCGGCGTGCCGTCGCGCATCATGCGGAACCACTCTTCGTTGTGGCCGGGAGAGCGGGGGATGGTCTGCGGCACGGCTCGGGCGGCTTCGTGTTTATCCATCGCTGAAAAACTCTTCTCTCCCTGCATCATGAGCATGGCCTCGCCGAAATTATCGTGCTGGGAAAAGAGCTTGCCCTTTTCGCCAACGAGAAAAATGCCTTCTTCGGGCAGGTTTCCGTAGAGGTCAAGCAAGTCCTTGGTGACTTCGGTTGGTGGCCGCAATGGGGGCGTGAATGGCTTGTACGGGTCCTGAGGATTGCCGTCGTACCACCAGAATTTGAGCGGCGCCAGTCCCTCGCGCTCTGGAAATTCGAAGCGGATGCGTGAAGTCTTAGGATAAGTTTCCGCATGCAAGGCCGAAGCCTCTTCGCATTGCACTAGGTTGGGATAACCCATTTTCAAAGCGCGGAAGGGCATGTTGACCATGTGACATGCCATGTCGCCCAATGCACCGGTGCCGAAGTCATGCCAGCCGCGCCAGACGAAATCATGGTAAACACCTTGCTTGAATGGGCGCATCGGAGCGGGTCCGATCCAAGCGTCCCAATTTATGTAGTCCGGCACCGGATCCTCGCCTTGCGGTCGGTCCAGACCCTGCGGCCAGATTGGGCGATTAGTCCAAATATGAAGCTCACTCACCTGGCCGATCACACCGGCTTGCACGACCTCGACTCCACGACGCAAGCCGGGGCTGGCGCTTCCTTGATTACCCATTTGCGTGGCCAGCTTTTTGCTCGCCGCCAGATCGCGCAACAGGCGCGCCTCGAAAACCGTTTGCGTGAGCGGCTTTTGGCAGTAAACATGTTTGCCCATCCCCATCGCTATGGCGCTCGCCAAGCCGTGACAATGGTCTGGAATGGAAACGGTGACCGCATCGATGGACGGACCCATTTCGTCCAGCATCTTGCGGAAATCGTTGTAAAGCTTGGCCTCCGGAAAAGTCTTCGCCTTGGCCGCCAAATGATTTTTGTCCACGTCGCAAAGCGCGACGAGATTGCCGCCGCAATGAGCCGTATCGTCGGTGTCGCTGTCGCCTTTGCCGTGGACGCCGATGCAGGCGACGTTGATTTTGTCATTGGCGCCGAGAACCCGGCCGACAAAAGGGAACGACATGGCAGCCGCGCCAAGGGCGCTGGCACGGACAAACTGGCGGCGGGAGACTGGGCTCCCAGTCGATTTGATATTAATAAATTGCGCGGATGTGTTGGTCATGGGCTGCATGATGAGACGATCGGCGCCCGCGCGTCAATCTCTGCAGCGCTTCTTTAGTGCGATCCAAAAGTAGGCTGAATAGTTTCGTGCCTCAGAATCACAACACGTCAATCGGGTGACTGGTCATCCAGATGTCAATCTGGTTGAATTCATGTTTCAATTTCTGTTTGAAGCGGAGAAAAAACTCCCGGCTTTCAGAAACATCCTCCACGTCCACAAAGACCCGAACCAATTGGTCATGGTAAACCTCGCGCTGATGTTGCCATTGGCCTTGGATGGTTTGGGTTTCGCACGACGCTGCACCGAACTGGCGCCTCAATGCGATTAGAGTCTCCGCGATCAAGCGGGGCGGAACTTGCCGGCCGTCATTAAACTGTCGAGGCAACAGGATTTCGTAGCGACGGTAGGAAATGCTCATACGTAGCCGGTCCTTTGCTTCGAAAAGTGATGCCTTGGGCGGCCAGTTCACCGAGTGCCGGCTCCGGCAACATCAGGTCTCCATTGTCCCACGTCTTAAACGAACAGCGCCCCACTAGAAACTCCAGCGCCTTCTTCTCCGTGTCGGCGTCCTCAAAGTGAATGATGACCATGCCCTAAGGTACCCGCATCGCGACCGGTTCGCAAGCAGCAAAGTCTTGCACACACACGGGGAATGGTGCTAGATTTCAGTCACAGCCTGCTGGGGCAGACATGGATTTAGTCTCGAGAACAGGAGTAGTCATGAAACAGTATCGCTATACTCGCCGCCAGTTTTTGGAACGTTCGGCCGCCGCCGGCGCATTGCTGCTGGCTCCCGCCAAGTTGCTGGCCGCTTCCACTCCCGGCAAACGAACCGCCGCCGATCAAGTAACGCTGGGCAAAACCGGCATCAAGCTGAGCCGGCTCGGCTTCGGCACCGGCAGCAACAGCGGGCAAGTGCAACACGATCTCGGCCAGGAACAGTTCAACAGCCTGATTCGCTACGCCTACGATCAGGGCATCACCTATTTTGACTGCGCGCAATCTTACCAAACTTTTCCCTGGATCGGGACGGCGATCAAAGGATTGCCCCGCGAAAAACTTTTTATTCAATCGAAAATCGGTGGACAACCTGAAGACATTTTGAGTGCGATCGACCGGCACCGGAAAATCTTCGATACGGATTACGTCGATAGCATGCTCATCCATTGCATGGTGCGCAATCATTGGACGGATGCCTGGAAACGGATCATGGATGGCTTCGACGAGGCGAAGGAAAAGAAGTGGATTCGTGCCAAGGGCGTCTCGTGTCACAGTCTGCCGGCTTTGCGCGGAGCGAGGCAATCCGACTGGACGGAAGTGCATTTGGTGCGAGTCAATCCGCAAGGCGCTTTCATGGACAGCGAGAAGGAAGACTACAACATGACCACCAATCCCGTCGCGCCCGTTCTGGAGGAATTGCAGAGCATGCGGGCGAAGGGGAGGGGAGTCATCGGCATGAAAATGATCGGGAACGGCACGTTCGTAAAGGCCGAAGACCGCGAGAAAGCGATTCGATTTGCCATGTCGCGCCCGGAGTTGGATGCAGTAGTGATCGGGTTCAAAAGCCGGGCCGAGATCGACGAATCAATCCAGCGGATCAACGCGGCCCTGTCGTGAAGAGGGCTCGTGGCTACGCGGGTTACACGAAAACGATCCGTTTTTAATCCCGTCCATTGGGACTTCTGCCAAGCTATGATGGTCACCAATGCTAAAGAACTGCTCGCCATGACCAACTTGCGGATGCGAATGGAGGTCACAAATCAGGATTTGCTAAGACGGCTTTCTCCGAAACCGCCGCCGGAAACTCTTCAACCTCGATAGGGACGGATATGAGACTGAATGGTTGCTTTCGGGTGTTTTTGGCGGTGCTGATCGTGTCTCTTGTTGGGATTTGCATTCTGCTGCGCATGATGGCTGACGTGCAGATCGAACAGGTCAAAGCGGACGCCGCATGGGGCAATGATATTTGCTATTGCAGTGGCTTTCGGAGCGGCTTTCGGGCCGGAGCAAGAGCCGCCACCGATGCGCTGGTTTTCGACACCAACATCGGCCAATGGACGCTGGAAAGGAACATTTTGTTGGAGACTCTCAGGCAAGTGCGCCCCGGCGGGCGCTACAGCGGGAGCTACAAGCTGGACCTGCCGGACCTGCTGCGCCCGATCTCCCCGCTCTCGCCCTTATGGACCCTCACCAATGAGTTGATCTTCGACACCAACACGGGTGAATGGGCACTGGGCAAACCTCTCAGGCGGCCACGCTACGGCGGGCGCTACAACCCGGTCCCGCCGCCGGCTGGACATTGACTGGCGCTTCCCGCCGGAAACTCTTGGACTTAGATAGCAAAAAGGTCGCGGCCACGGCACCGACTCTTGCAGCGGTTGAGCCGCCGTTCCCGCCGTCTAAGCGGGCACAGTCGAAATTCAGTTGCAGGCCGATTTGCGTCATCCACATACTCCCGAAAGAAATTCACACGACGGTTGCGCCGAGCTTTTTCCGACTGCGCCAAAAGCCGGTTTTACCTTGCCCGCCTGCGATTGCGCCCCTATATTATGTCACCAGTCAAAAATAATATCGCGTGACGAATTCAAAAGGAGAATGGCGTGTTTGATTTATTGCGGAAGGTCCAATGGGCGGCGGTCGATTGCCTGACCGGCGAGTCCCGCATGGTGGAACAGTTGCCCTTTGAAATCGGGGCGGGGGAAGGAGTCGATCTGAAGCTCAATTCGCAAGGCGTCGCGGAACGCCATTGCGCCATCAACCAAGTCAAGGGCCACGGCTTGTGCCTGATCAAACAGGATCCGAATTTGCCCTTGTTCGTCGATGGCCAGCCCATCGAGTTTTGTCCCCTGGCGCCGGAAACCGATTACGCGGTCAAAATCGGCGCGCATTTCCTGGCCTTGCGTGGCGGGCGCAATTTGGATGAATGGATCAAGGGGCTGGATTGCACGCAATGGACGCTCCACGACACCGCCAGCCATCAGGTGGACGGCCCGATGAGCCTGGTGGAATTGTGCAAGTTCGCCAAGGACCAACAGCGGCATCCGCAGACCTTGGTGCAGCCGGCCGGATTGAGCAAAGGGTTCTTTCTTCAGGACGCGTTCGAGGTGGTCGCAGCGCTGGAGTCCGCGACGCGCACTGACTCAACGGGCGAGGCGCTCTCCGACATCACGGAGCGCGAGCCGCGCGTTCTGACGTGTCCGGTCTGCTGGCTCAAGTTCGAACTCGGCGAGATCATGCATTTGGCCACGCACGATTCCTTGCGCGGCGATCCGGTGTTGGGCGAAGACGCGCCGCAGCGGTTTCTGGCCACTCGCTTCAATGATCGCGGTCAGGCGCTGGACGCTTTGGGTCTGCCCTGCACCGAAATGGCTTGTCCCTATTGCCGTCGGGCGCTGCCACCGGGATTTATCGAGATGCCGCACCACATTCTCTCGATCGTCGGCGACCAAAGCGCTGGTAAATCATATTATTTGAGCGTGCTCATGAAGATGCTGCCGATGAGCCTCTACGATAATTTCTCGGTCGTTTTTCAAGACGCCGATCCGGCCGGCAACGCTTTACTGAACGAAATGAAGCAGACGCTTTTCGGAGCGCAGACGCCTGAAGGGGCACGGCTGGCCAAAACGCAATTAGAAGGAGGCATGTATGTCCGGCTGCCGCGCTACGGGCGACTGGTGGCGTTGCCCAAGCCTTTCGTTTTTTCGGTGGCCTCCTCTGAAAACGTCACCCGCCGCTGTGCGTTGATCTTTTATGACAACGCTGGCGAACATTTCCAGCCTGGGCGCGACTCGGCGGAATCGCCAGGCGCGCAGCATGTGGCCAGTTCGGCTGGGATTGTTTTTCTATTTGACCCGTTCAACAGCCCGGATTTCCGGCGCGAAATTTCCGATCGCGCGGACCCGCAGTTGGAAAAGCCGGCCTTCGACCAGCAAGGGGTGATCCTTTCGGAAATGAAAGTGCGCATCGCCAAATTGCTCAACCTCGAGTTGATGCAGCACATCGACACGCCGATGGCGGTGCTCATCGGCAAAAGCGACGCGTGGATCCACCTGCTCGGCGCCGACCATTTGCGCGCGCCTGTTGTTGACGGGCACCTGGATTTGGATGCGCTGGCCGCCAATTCCGGCCTCGTTCGGCAATTGATGAAACGCATTTGTCCCCAGATTGTCGCCAACGCCGAATCGATCAGTCGGCGGGTGATGTTTTTCCCGGTCAGTTCTTTCGGGCACGCGCCGGTAAAGTTGGGTCCCGGCGACTTCGTGCCGGACCCGCGGCAACTGAAGCCGTTCCAGGTGGAGGTTCCGATTTTGTGGCTTCTTTCATGCATCGAGCCCGCACTCGTGCCCAGCCAATGAAGCTCACATGCCTTGGCAATTGATTTATACCAGCGCGCCGCGAGGACTGTTGTCCGGGCAGTCGGGATTTTGCACGGTGGCGCGCAGCGAAAATCTGCGCCCGGCTTTGGTGCAACGCCTCGAGCAGATCAGTTCCTATCATTATCTTCGCGTGTCCGAGGCCGCGACCGCTAATCGGAATCCAACCGTCTCGGCCTTCCGTTTGCTGGACTTGCGGGGCGCGAAGTATTACGTCTTGACACGAATCAATCCATGCGGACTGGACTTCACGGCCCGCACCAATCACCTGGCTCATCACCTGATTTTTCAACCGGACGAATTGACTACACTCCCCACGCCCGCGGCCCTGCTGCGCCTCTGGCCGGGCTGGTTGAAATCGTGGCAAGGCGAGCCGCGCGTGCTGGAAGAGATTGCGCCGTCGGCCTTCACGGCGGCGGCGAAATCCTTTTTGCCAGCCGAAACATGGAAGCGCCTCACCGGGGATGCCGGTCGAGCCGCCGGGCTGTTGGAAAGCGAGTGCGTGCGGGGATGTTATCTGGTTTGCCCGTCAAGCAGCGAAGAGCAAGTGCTGGAGATATATTGCGAGACGCTGGAACTGTTGAATCCAGAAGGCCGATTTCCATTGCGACCCTGGCGCTACGGCTTCACCACGTTTCTGCAAGCGGAGGATAATCCCAACGATTTCCAATGGCGGGCCTGCCAGGAAAATACGCCAGCTTTCAAGCAGGCCGTGACGCGCTCGGCGCCGATGATCCCGTTGCGTTCCGTGCGCGTGCCTGCGAACGACTTGGTCAAGAGAGCGCGCGAGGGGCCGAAGCCTCCGCCACCGCCAACGGCAACACCCTCCGGCCCGTCCTCTGCGCCGACCACTCTTTCGTTGCGCCGCGAACCCTCCAGCCGACGCATCTCCGCGCCGGCACCGCTGATTGATGGCATCCACGAGAAAAACCCGGCGCGATCGCAGCGGCCCGACCTGCTCGACATCAATTTCTCGATCACTTCAGCAACACTGGTGCGCGTGGGAATATTCGCGGCCGTTTTGGTCGTCCT
>DASYNM010000138.1:0-2698 GCA_036008545.1 Verrucomicrobiia bacterium | reverse complement strand
CCGCCGGCCAACACTGTCAAGGTGACGGTGGCAGCGGTGGAGTAACCCTTCACCAGCAACGTTGCAGCGAGCACGCTTGTCAAAGCCACCGCGGAGCCGACGCTCAAATCGATTCCCCCGCTGACAATGATCATCGTCATGCCTAGCGCCCCGATGGCCACGATCACGGTTTGGGTCAGAATAATTTTGAAATTGCCGCCGGTGTAAAGGTAAGGGCGCACTTCGGAGTCGAGGGAGAACAGGCCGAGCACCAGGAGCAGGCCGAAAAACGGCCCCAGCACATTGATCAAGCGGAAGATGTTAAACGCTTTGCCTTGGGAAGATTTATTCATGAATAATTTAGGCGGCGGTGGGGGCTGCTTGTCCAATGGCTGCGGCCATGATCTTGTGCTCGGTCCATTGATTCACGGGGCGAATCTCCGAAAGTATGCCGCGGCACATCACGCCGATGGTGTCACAAACGCCGAGGAGTTCCGGCAAATACGAACTGACGAAAATGACGGCTTTGCCTTGCGCGGCCAATTGGCCAATCAGTTTATAGATCTGCGCCTTGCTCCCCACGTCAATGCCACGCGTCGGTTCGTCCAACAGCAGGATGCTCGCCTCGTGATGAAGCAACCGGCCCAAGGCGATCTTTTGCTGGTTGCCGCCCGACAATTCGGCCACGGTCTGACTGGGATTCTGGGCGCGCACCTCAAGGCGATCCATCCACTCCTGAGCCGCCCGCTGCTGGCGACGGCGCTGAATAAAACCGCAGCGCGAGAGCGGAGCGTAACGGGTCAGCGTTAAATTATCCGCCAGACTGCGGTTGAGCATGAGGCCTTCCTCTTTTCGATTTTCACTTAAGAGGCCCATGCCACTCGCGAGGCGTCGGGCAGGCGAACGATGGGTCGCTTCCTGCGATCGCACGACGACAGCGCCTCCTTGGATGCGATCCAACCCAAAACAAGCGCGCAGGCTTTCCGTGCGTCCCGCCCCAACAAGGCCCGCGATGCCCAGGATTTCTCCCTCGTGCAACGTCAAACTCGCCGCCTGCGGTTTGGAGTGTCCGGCGAGAGCGCGCCATTCCAGCACCGGCTTTCCCATCTCGTGCGGTGTGCGGGGATAGATCTCGCTTATTTCCCGGCCGACCATCCAGTGAATGATTTGCGGCAAGTTCGCCTTGGCCATTTCGCCGGTGGCCACGCTTTCGCCGTCGCGCAGGACTGTGTACCGATTCGCAATCCGTTGGCACTCTTCGAGGAAATGGCTGATATAAATGATGCTGACGCCGCGTCCGCGCAAACGCCCGATTATGGCGAAGAGATTTTCCGTGTCCGCCTGCGTGAGACTGCTGGTGGGTTCGTCCATGATCACCAGTTTGGGTTCGCCGATAAGGGCGCGCGCAATTTCCACAATTTGCTGCTCCGCAATGCTGCGAGTATTGACAGGCGCCTCCAAAGGAATGTTTTGATGCTGCAATTCCGTCAGCGCCCGACGGGCGAGTTCGCGCCTGCGGGAACGGTTGAGCCAGCCGAAGCAAGCGGGTTCGTCGCCCAGCAGAATATTTTCCTCCACGCTCAGGTGTGGCGCCAGCGTCAATTCCTGGTAAATCATCGCGACCCCGCTGCGCCGTGCATGCAACGGATTGGCTGGCACGAAGGGTTTGCCATCAAGTTCGACGGCGCCCGCATCGGGAGCATGTGCGCCGCTGAGAATTTTCATCAGCGTGCTTTTGCCCGCGCCATTTTCTCCGATCAAGACATGCACCTCGCCGGGGGCCACCTCGAAGGAAACGTTCTTGAGGGCGCGGGTCGCGCCGAAACTCTTCTGCACGCCCGACATGCGCAGGCGGGGGACCGTTAGCGTTTCTGAATCCATCAATGTGTCAAGTATCGCCATCCATGACTTTCGGGTGGCTGACCGGAATGATGAGGGGAAGGGAGGCTTGGCGGCGAGTAAAAAAGCTTCGGACAAGTCTAACGGCGCAGATAAAACCCAAAGCGGCCCGCTTGCGGGAACAAATCTATTAAACTCGCATCGCCCCGATGGCTGGATCGGTTTTGCTAGGTTGACCTGTTTCAACATGGCCGGCGAAGCGTCTAAGGAACGTCGGGTTATCCTTAACGGTCACCGTCAAATCATACCAGTGATCCGAGACATCGAGGCGCCAAGAGTCGGCCACGCTAGAGCCCGGCGCAATTGTGAAAGTGCGCTTCCGTAATTCGCCAGATGCCACCGGATAGGCGGCGTCCTGCGCGACCTCAACCACTTGGGCGACATCGCCGCTGTTCTGAATAGTCAGTACGATTTTCCCGTCGGCGTCATAAGCCAGCCGCGCTTCCGCGCCACTCACTTTGCTTGAGGCGGGCGATTGACCCCGGAATTGGCGGAAGAAACCGTTCGGTCCGTGGAGGCTCAGATCATAATTCTCGATGGTGGCTCCATCGTGCCACTGACAAGTCGAATGATTTTTGCCGCTCTCGATGGTGTAGCGCCACGGACCGGAACGATCCGTGTTGTCATAAACCTGGAACGCGGCGCCGGCAGCGCCAGTGTTGACAAGATCGATCCAGAATTTGTCGTCGGCCACGCGGCCATGAGCGTACAGCTCGTAGGGCAGGGGACGCGCCAACCGCTGGGGGCCTTCCTGCGCAGTCGGCGATTGCTCTTTGGGAATCTTCAGACTCGGCGAATGGCTGGATTTCGCCACGCGCTG
>DASYNM010000137.1:0-8577 GCA_036008545.1 Verrucomicrobiia bacterium | reverse complement strand
GCGGGTCCCAATCTTCTCACCAGGAAGGGAACGTACCAGGCGCCTACGATAATGCTCAAGCCGAACTGACCTACGTTGCTGACCAGATTAATGGCAAAGCGCCCAGACTTGGCTGGCGCCACGATCGGGATGGCACTTGCTGATACTTCTGTCCCCATTGAAAGACCTAACGCGGAAAAATCCAGGTTAACCGATTGCAGAGTCTTGCTTCCTGCTTGCGGATAGTCCAATGATCGGAGCGGCCGACAATTTCCGCTCCAAATTAACACATTTGCCTAAGCGAATCGATGGAAGCTCTATGACTTGGTAAGAGAGCCACGATATGCCCACAGTCAGCACGGCAGCCCCCAACCAGACCATACTCAGGGGAACTCTCGGATAAAAGACATGAGCCAACGACAAGAGAATCACGGCGTGGTAGAGGTAAATGCTGTAGGAAATCTTCCCGAGAAAAACCGGTATCCTTCCTTCCAACAATCGGGAGAACCGAGAAGGTGAAAGCGCAAAGATGATTATGAGCGAAACCCCCACGGCAGTCAACCCATCCCGATAGAGCGGGACGTGCTGCAACTTGGAATTGGAGAGGAGCCACGTCTCATGCCCAAAGGACGCCAATGCCAACAGCCAAAGACAAGCCTTGGTCCGAGATGAAAACCGACTGTAGAATGCCTGCAATTTTGGCATCTCCCGCGCGAGAAGCATACCCAGAACAAACAGTCCAGCGTAGTGCAATGTCATCGGCAAATCTTCCGAGGCGGAACAGAACGGCAATCGCTCCACCACCAACTCGGCAATCGACAGCGCCGCGGCGGCGCCCAACACCCGCCACCAGGCACCCAACCGCAGCAGAAGGACCAGAATCGGGAAAATCAAGGATATGCGCATCTCGTAGACCAAAGACCAAACCACACGGTTATACGTTTGGTTGGCAAATGTTCCCACTAACAAGAGATGATCCAGAATCAACTGCAGGCTGGGGAAGGGAATGGGTTGGTTGGCCCAGTTGCTCAGAGCCGGCACCGGGCTGCGATAGAACCACATGGAGCAGCAAACGGCCACAACCATAGCGGCGACATAAGGTATCCAGATTCGGCAAATGCGCCGGAAGATAAACGCCGGATAGGACACCGGCCCCTTTAAGAAAGGCAGTGCCAACACATAACCGCTGAGAACAAAGAAAAAAATCACTGCCGCCTTGCCCTCCCGCAGCAGAAGCAACGGCGTACCCGTCAGCCACCACAGACGCTGGGGATTGTCATAGACCCCCGGCAGCAAATTGGTGGCATGACAAAACACGACAATACAAGCCGCGAGGCCGCGCAATGAATCTAACTGCACCAGGCGCATACTAAGTGTTCATCAGAACCACGAGACTAGGATGCCTTTGCCTTGCGACGATACCGAAGCAATCAGATCGATTCATTAGAACTGGCTGCTCCGCCGTTGAAGGCAGACTCGCTAGCCGGCATTGCAGCTTTAAGCCTTGGCTTCTCCGGCTGCCAATGATAAGCGTGCGCATACGGTTGGTAGTACGGACTCTCGCACGGTGAGGATTCGGCCCGGTTGAAAATCAAACCAACCAAATTGGCGCGCCTCTGTCGCAGCACATCCAAAGCGCCATGCACAACGCGTGCGGAAGCGAACAACGCCCGCACTACGAAAAGCACCCCGTCCACTTTGGGGGCCAAGGCTGCCGCATCCTCAGTGGCCATAACCGGTGGTGTATCCACAAGGATGTAATCAAAACGTGGCTTAACCGAGGCTAGGAATTGCTCCCACTTTGGACTCAGGACCAGTTCTCCGGGATAGCGTTTGGCTGCCCCGGCTGGCAGCAAGGCCAGATTCTCAATCGAGGTGGGCAGAATCACTTCAGCGGCGGAGATTTCTTCGTCAAGCAACTCAGCCAGGCCCGGGCCGGAAGGCAGGTGAAAATGTTTATGCAAGCTCGGACGGCGCATGTCACCATCGACCAGGAGCACACGCGACTTGGCTCTGGCCAGCGAACCAGCCAGATAGACTGCGAGCGTTGATTTGCCCTCCTCGGGTATTGAACTGGCGAGCATGACGGTCATCGGTTTGGCTCCGCGGTTGTGCTGGCACAGCAGCGTCGCTCGGATGTTACGAAACGCCTCCAAGAACTCATAGTGCTCCATTTCCAAACTCTCCCGGCCCAGCGGCGGCCTGGACACTTCCATCGAGATGGAGGGGACCTGACCCACGACCGGTTCCGAAAGCTCTTCAGTTAGTTCAAGTCGCGAAGCAAAGTTGTCCTGGATCAACGCCACCAAAAAGAGGGCCCCGACACCCAACAGGAGAGAAATGGCGGTTGCCAGCGCCATGTTGGTTAACAACCGATGCGTCGAAACCGCCACGGAGGCGGGATCAAGAATGCCGAGGTTCTCCTGCTCGACCCTCTTGCGGACGTCAATGTTCTGCATGAGATCAAGCGTCTTGTCGTAGGCGGTTTGCAGGCGCTGGACTGTTAGGCGAATTTGCTCGTAATTCGACATGATTTGGCTGGCCGCAATTGCTTGTGCGTCCCATTCTTTGGACGCGCTTTCAAGATTTCGAATCTTCAACTGCAACGCCTGATGTCGAAGATTGAGTTGTTTCGATGCTTCGTCCCGCGCGACTTGCACGAGTTCTTCCTGGGCCGCAATTTCTTGGCTCAGCTTGATGATCTTGGGATGCGCCGGCCGCAAGACACGAGATAGATCATCTCGCTCGGCCATGAGAAGGTGCATCTTCTGATCCGCCTGAAACAGCGCGGCTTGTGACTCCTGAAGGTTAGCCAGCGTTTGACGTGCCTGCGCCTCTTCGCCCGAATTTTGACCGGAGACGACACTACCTTGGGAAGATTCGCTCTCAACCCACTGCTCTGGCGTGAGCGAATCGAGCAGTTTCAAATCTGTGCGCAGATTGCCAAGTTCACGGCTTAACGAGGCCAGATGGGTTTCGGCCCCAGCGCCTTGCTGTTGTAGGAAGACTACATTGTTGGTTGCCTGAAAGTCGTGTAGTTTCGCCTGGGCCAACTCCAATTGGCTTTTCAACTGCATCGTTTCGGCATTCAGAGATGCCGAGGCCTGCGTCGACGCCGTATCCAAAGATTCCCTTTTATAGCTCAAGTACGCCTCCATCAAGCAATCCAGAAATCTCCGAGTCGAGGCTGGCTTCGGTCCAATGGCACGTAAATCAAGCGTGCTGCTCTTGGATCCTTCCTCAACTTTGATGCTAAAAGGAATCGCCGGCGGCGCGTTGATGTCGACGGCGGACCCAGAGGCGAAATTGGCTTTCCAGACCGTTTTTGCCTTGGCCTGGATATCAGGACGAGCGCCGCGGTCAACCGTCGAATCGGAGGCGGGCAATGATTCCGCCAACAAGCTAGCCATGGCCCGCCTTTGAATGGCTGGACTGCGAAGCAACTCGGCCTGAGTACCCAAAAAATTGATCAATTCTTCCGTGTAGAGTTCGTCCCCGGAGACGTTGATCTTTCCTGTCAGTACCATGCGCGCCTTCGACTGATACCTAGGCCCTGAAAGTAGGCTGTAAGCCCACGCCGCGAACGTAACTGCCACCCATAGCAACACGAGCATTTCCCAGTGTTTGCGCAAAACGAGCCACCCCCGATGCGCTCGTCCATAGATCTTTGATGCCGACACAAACCGGCTGGTGGGAGCAAACAAATCCACTGCTCCTTTGTTCGTCAAGTTTCCGTTGTGGTTCATCTAAGCACCTTCAATAATTTACAAGACGTTGTGGGACGACTATCAAGTCGCCCGGTTGAACTGCCAAATCTTGGTCCAGGTGCCCTTCCCAAACATCCAGCACGTTGATGACAAAAGTTTTCTCTCCGCTGGCGGTCTTGCGAATCAACCTGACATGCTTTTTATCGGAGAAGTCGCTGAATCCACCAGCATCAAGAATCGCCCTGCTCACGGTCAGATTCTCGCGCGCGTGTATGTCAAAACTGCCCGGCTGGCGCACTGGACCAGTCACATACACCTTGCCAGCAACCCAGGCCTTATCCGCCAACTCGAGGGCAATCACCACCGTGGCCCGATAATAAAGCTTTTTTTCCAACAAGGTTTTTGTCTCATCGGCAAGTTGGCGGCAGGTTTTTCCACTCGCATGAACCAATCCAAAGTAGGGCGTTTCCAAATCGCCGGAATCGGTCACGGTCAAAGTTAGGGGCGGGTCGCGGTCTTCGACCACCTGGTACATGACACGGTCTCCGGGACTGAGTTTGTACGAGTCATCCAGAGGGGCCGCTGCTTGTGCAGCCGGCGCCAACGCGACCCGATTTGTGTCCGCGGCCGAAGCACAGCCACAGCATCTCAAGAAGGCGACTGCCGCCGTGAGTAAGATAAGTCGTTTGATCATAAATCTGTGATTATCCGCTCGCTATCGGAACCAGAATCCGGTGAGTAGATGAATTCTCCGGCGGCGCGGGCATCGGCATCGGATTTGCCGTCAGGAACGCACGCGCGCCGTTGCAACCTCAAAAGGACCAGATCATATCGATCGTTGCCATGTCGCGTTGAAAAGCCCTCACCGGAATGTCCGATCTCTTCAGTAAGAAACCGTATCCCAGTTCCGTCCGCCAATTCCTGGCCCATTGGTATCCCAAGTTAAGACCCGCATCATAATAGGTGAATTTTTCGTCGAAGGCCCCACCAAACTCCTCTCCCGCATTCACGAACACGTGCGCTTTCACATCCAGATGCTCAATGATCGGCGATGATATCGTGTATCCTGCATAAGTGGTTCTCAAATTATTCGCATTGGCTCCTAAAACAGTCTCACGCCCGGCTTCGAGTGCATGCGAGAATAACCTCAATTGTTGACGGATACTGGCGTAAGCATAAAAATTGTCGTAGTCACTGTTGCCACCAGCGTTCACATCGTATCTGGCTTGGTCGAAGCCACCGCCGGCGCGGAGTTTGATGCCACCCCAGACCGTCGCCTCCACAAACGGCCCGGCCTGTACCCGCCAGTTGTCGTTAAGCGTAGTTTGCTGATCATAATCATTCCAGGACGTTTTACCTTCCAAACCCATTTGCACGTGGTCACCCAGCTTGAAGGCGGCGCTACTGGTCAACCATTCTGAAGTTCGATCCAGATACTCAAAACCACCTGTGTAAGAATCAAAATTCTCGTGATCATATCCCGCGGTAAGCACCACTTTGTTAAGATCCCAAGTGACGTCCAAGCCTGCGTAGTTGTCCAGCCGCGCGAAAGTGCCGACGTTGTTAAAATTGTAAAATGGCTCATTGGCGGTGGAAGGGGAATTGATAAAAAGGCTTTCCTGATAGGAAAAACGCTCGTGCAGCCGAATGCGAAAATCGCCGATGAATAGATTGTAAGCCAGCTCCGACCCCGGATTGACCAGGGGGCCGTTAGCGTTCAGCACCGGATTCTTCAAGTACCATTCATAGGAAAGCCCCAAAGACAACCTGAGAGTGTTGAGCGGTGTAATTGGCCATAAAGCACCGAGAGAAACATGGGGTTCAATCATGATGTCGTCCTGAGCATGATAGGAGTAGAAAACGTTGTCTGTGTAGTTGACGCTCACGCCTGCGGTGGTTCTCAAGCTTATTGGGCCGTAAGTCTGGTTGTACTGTTCAGTCGAGATCGATTTCGCCAAGGCCTCTGCTGCGCTTTCACCTGCTAGCGACTCCAAGGGTTGTGCGTGGACCGTGTCTCCGCTGATTATCCCTCCGCAGGCAATCATGGCCAGCACGAACCAGAAACGCTCGGTTGGTCTTTCGCGGCCGGTTCGTCGCGGGAGTTTGCTCATGCCTTCCAAGTCAAAATGCTCACGTGCTTCGAAGTTTGTTTATCCGGAACGATCCTCGCAGGTGAAACCCAGCGGGCTTTGGTCGCCAAGACGTGATCTGTCGATTGCTCGCTGATCGATCGTTACTGGCCTGCTGTGAGACGATAATATTCGGCGCGCTGGGAGAGGGGGATAGCCAATATGTTATTGGAGCCAGCGATGCTGGGTTTGTTGGGCATATCCGTCCATTTGGCCCCAAGTGCTAGACTAGGCGTAAATTGCAGCACCCAATTGCCGGAGTTTGTCGGCCATGAAATCACCGCCAAGCCATTTGAGACTGTTGCCTGCAACTGAACCACCCCAGGCAGCAGGACGAACACGTTAAAAGTCGGTCCGGTGGGTGCGGGCGTAATCATCGGGCCATTTGGAACGGCCGCCGATAGGCCGGTCATCGGCAGTTCAAGCGGCTTGCCGTCGAAAACTCTGGCCAAAACTGGTGGGGCGAAGAAATTCTCGGCGTTGCGCACTTCATAAACCGCGCCGGGAGACAAGACTGATCCAACATCCACCGCGACGTTGCTCAAGTTATTCCAGTTATAGACGATGATGTTCGCCCTTCCTAGCTCGTACTTGTTCGGCCGAACAAAGATTCTAGCGCCGCCGACGTTGCTCGAACTGCAGGTGCTGCTCGAGTCGAACCCCGTGGCGCTTCGCCACCCCGAAAAGCTGAGCGGATTCCGGTTGTGCCGAAAACCTCCGCTCGTGGCCGGGTCCACGTAAGCATTGTGATTCCAGGAGGCGGCCAGATGCGCCAGTGTCTGGTTCAACGTGACCACGTTGTAATTTGAGGATATGGCTGAGAACGTGTTTCCTGCGACGTGCGCGATGGTCCAATTATTGAATTGTAATCCAGGCGGCAGGTAGTTGTTGATGATAGTCACTTCTCCATTGACTCCTTCGCGGCCAATCTGAACCTGATCCTCTTCGCCCGAAGGTAAGAAGTAACCTAGATTATTTTCGAACACAATTCGAGTCGCGCTAATCGACGGGGCGTCCACCCCCACGACCCAGTCCCGGTAATAACGCACATTCTGGATGGCACCCGCGTTAAAGGCAATATTGCCGTCCAGCGTCATGTCGGCCAGATAATTGTTGATGGCGTTGTCATAAACCTGCAGGCCGATGCCTGAGTTGTTGAATGCGAGGTTGTTACAAATTTCCCTGACCCCGTTCCAGCCTTGCACGTAAATGCCGTGTCCCTCTGCATTGTCGGGTGACCTCCAGCCGTTGTTGTACAAAACGCAGCCGTAAACAATGTTGTTCGGGGACGACTGCGAAATGTAAAACCCGTGCCGTGTTTGATCATGCACAATGAGGTTGATGAAGCTCAAATTCGGCGCATAAGAGGAGATACCAGGAATGATGGTGATGTCCGTCGGATTGAACCCGACGTTGGTCTCTGCGCTAACGCGGTTCGTGTTCGAGCTGAACAATTCAAAATCCCTGAGAACCACGTAGCCCGTGCTATCAAAAAAGGTCAGCGATCCATTGACGCGCGCCCACTGTCCGGGCATTTGGCGGAAAGTGATCGGCCGCCCGGGTGCTCCCTGAATCGTTGTGTTGATGTGTCCGATTATGTACTCCCCTCCCTTCAGCCAAAAAGTATCGCCCGGTTGCCCCACCTGACCGGAAAGCGCCGTGGCCAGATCGTAAGGTTGCAGCATCGTGCCCGGTCCAGACGGAGTCCCGTTCGGCGAAACATACAGGTCCTGCCCTTCAACTCCGCACGAAACAAGGAGAAAGCAGTGAAGTATTATCCGCGCGCTTAAACTAGAGTGGATCATCGCCGTCCGAGCTTAAAGCGTCATCAAAGCAAAATCATGGCAATCAGGCCTGCGCGCCAACCGTGGTTCAATAGGAGGGAGGGCGAACTGTGCGGCGCGCCTCTGGTCAAAAAGCAACACGTCTAAACTGAACTCAGCCTGCACCGAGCGGCCCATGACCTCGAGAAGAATTTGCGCGCGCTGTTTGCCGGGTAAAACGCGTATTACGGAGGCCCTAATTCCCGCAAAAGCCCCGCCGGCGATTTCCACTTCCTCCCCTTCAGCGGGCGTGTCCACTAAGACCTTTGAACTCAGTTCGGTTAAATCCTGTTGCAACTCCTGTATCACAGCCTCCGGAATAGTGGGCGTCTGATCGCCAAAACGGACCACGAACTTGACCGCCGGAGTGTGGGTAATCTTCTCCAATTGGGATTCCATGGCAAAACACCCGAAGACATAATTCGGAAATAGAGATTCTATGCTCCATTTGCGGCCCTGCCGCGTGGACCGCAACACGCGCAGTTGCGGATTGAACACGTTTACGCCCGGAATTTGCTTCAAATGCGCCGCGGCAATGTGTTCATGCTTCAAATGTGTGCGAATGCAATACCAGGCTGTTTCGGGCTTTTTCATGTAAAGCTCCGCAATTGGTGAGGAAGGATATTCCATCTCCGTTTTCACATCGGTTTAAATTGTTACCTGCATTTGCTCGCAGCACAAACCTGTGCTGATAAGCATGAGCAAGTTACCCACTACTCCGCTTTTTGTTTATGGGGTAAAACCCGCAAAAAGCATGTTGGAAACACCCAAGGAGACCGCTTCTCTTCGTAACACAAATGTTGCATGGAAGCTGCGGCAGGATCCCGGACGCTGGGTCAGGCCTCAATAGTCTCCAATCGTGAAAGGCAAATCCTGCCTCGATCGGATTGGGCTATAAAATGGTCGGCTCCCAAACGCGTATGGATCGGACGACGGCGT
>DASYNM010000136.1:0-7012 GCA_036008545.1 Verrucomicrobiia bacterium | reverse complement strand
CAAAAGTTGCCAATCCTCTCCCCGCCATGCGGGGAGAGGGCAGGGAGAGGGGTTCGCGGAAAGCGTCCGTTGGAATCGTGCATTACGATTTCCCTCTCTTGATCTCCCGGTCTGGCCGGAAGCTGGTTTGGGTCGCGGGCTGATATTCCAACGCGCGGCGCAGGCGGTCGAATAATATGAAGCAAAGAGGCGTCGCCGCCCCGCTGCCCACCGCCATCACGATCCAATGCCAGAGCGAGACCCAGCCCAGCAACGGACGCACGCCTGCGTTGAGGCAAATGAAAAGCGTCCCCAGCGGTTGCGCCGCCCCGGCCGCCACGCCCAAAATAAGCTGCGCCGGCAGATGCTCGCGCATCAGCAACTCGCGGCTCTGGTAAATCAAAATGCCGATCACCAGCAGCGGCAGCACGCTGGCGCCGAGTGGATTGAGCGAAAGCGAATCGAACCAAAGCCCGCCGCAAACGGCCAGCAGCAGGATGGACGTGAAGCCCAACGTCAACGCGGTATAAACCATCAGCGCCGGCAGCAAATCGATTTGCGCTCCGAACAGGTTGCGGAAAAAGCCGAATGACGCTTCGAGGAAGACCGCCAGGAAGGCCGCCGCCAAAACAAATAAAGTGGGACGCCAGCTCATGGCAACATCACCCACACTTCCTCCAAGGCGCTCAAGTCGGCCGCCAGCTTCACGCGCGCCTCCGTGGATAATCCGTATTCCTTGGGCCGGATATCGACGATTTTGCCGATGGGGATGCCCGCCGGAAAAACGCCGCCCGCTCCCCACGTCACGACACTTTGCCCCGGTCGCACGAGGTTGGCGCCGGAAAGCAGATCGAGGTCAATCATGCCCTCTTCCTGCGGCGCGGAGACATTGGCCGCAATGATGCCCGTCTCGACGTTGGTCGAGCCGCCTACGAGCGCAGCCACACGCAAATTTGGATCGCCCAGCAGGACGACCGAAGAACGCGTTTCACCGACATTTTGGACACGGCCGACCAGACCATCGGAAGTCAGCACTGGCAGGTTGGCGCGCAGGCCGTCCTTCAAGCCGCGGTCGATTTCCAGGCTGCGCCACCAATTGGCCGGATCGCGAGCGATGACGCGCGCCAGCACCGGGCGCCAGCGGATTTGCCGCTGCCAGCCGACCTCACCGCGCAGTCGGGCATTTTCGCCCCAAATCTGCGCCTCCTGTTGCAGACGAAGTTGAAGTTGCTGATTTTCCAGGCGCAATTGGTCAATCTGTCGCAGCAATTCATGGCGCGGGACGAGGCCCTCCTTGGCCTGGCCGAGCCATTCGTGCGTGGAATTGGAGAGGCCGAAGAGCGGCAGGAATAAACCGCTGATGGCCAACTTGAGCTTTCCTATCGTCCCGCCGGGCAGTTGCAAAAGCACCAGCACCAGCACGACCACGAAAATCAAAATTATATAATGCGACTTCTTCAGCATCTCGCCCTGCCGCGTCCTTCGGCGCGGCCGCTAAATTTCGGGCGAACGGGAATCAACTCCGCGACGAAGCCACTCGTTTGAGAAAAGCCAACTCTTGCAAGACGCGCCCCGTGCCTTCGGCCACCGCGCTCAAGGGATCGTCGGCGATATGCACCGGCAATCCCGTTTCCTTGGCCACCATGCGGTCGATGCCGCGCAATAATGCGCCGCCGCCCGCCATGACGATGCCGCGCTCGACCAGATCGGCCGAGAGTTCAGGCGGACAACGTTCCAAGGTGATGCGAATACTTTCCAAAATGCTTGAGAGGGGTTCTTTCAAGGCTTCGCGAATTTCTTCCGAACGAATGGACAATGTCTTGGGCAAACCGGCGCTTAAATCGCGCCCTTTGACCTCCATTGTCAATTCTTGCTCCAGCAGGAAGGCCGATCCGATCCGGATCTTGATTTCCTCCGCTGTGCGTTCGCCAATCATAAGGTTGTAGGCTCGTTTCATGTGCGCCACGATCGTCTCGTCGAATTCATCCCCGCCCACCCGCAAACTGCGGCTGAAGACGATGCCCGCCAGGGAAATGATCGCGATTTCACAGGTGCCTCCACCTATATCGACGATCATGTTGCCCGCGGGTTCATGCACCGGAAGACCGACCCCGATGGCCGAGGCCATGGGTTGTTCGATCAGATACACTTCACGCGCGCCGGCGTGAGTGGCGGAATCTTTGACCGCCCGCTTTTCCACCTCGGTGATGCCGGAAGGAACGGCGACCACGACCCGCGGGGCGATCAATTTGCGGTGATGCACTCGTTGGATGAAATGACGCAACATCGCCTCCGTGATTTCAAAGTCGGCGATGACGCCGTCTTTCATGGGCCGGATGGCGACGATATTGCCTGGGGTGCGCCCCAACATGCGTTTCGCTTCCTCGCCCACCGCCAGCACATTGGTGGTGCCGGCCTCGATGGCCACAACGGAAGGTTCGCGGAGCACAATGCCCTGATCTCTGACATACACCAAACAATTGGCGGTGCCCAAATCAATCCCGATATCGTTGGAAAACAGGCCTTTAAGTTGCGCAAACATGAACAATGCCTATCAATCCCGCTCAAACTACGTGCGCCTCCGAGCAATGGTCAAGTTAATTGCGTGGGGAAACAGAGCGCTCGCGCCAACTCTGGCCGAAGGCGGACGACCGGCAGCGAAGGCCTTCAGAATTTCATTCGCGTCGCGGCCTGTCGACATTTGACAAGCACTTGCCATGAAAAGCGACGACATCAGCATATGCAGGAGCAGCCCGGATGGGAACTAGGATTGGAACGCTACGCTTTAATGGCTTCATCTTGCCGAGCGGAAAACCAAAGCCTTGGACAAATGCTTGCACGGCTTAGTGTACTTGGCGCACCATCGATTCGAACAATGCTTGGCGGCAAACTATATTTCCGAACTCGAACGGCCTGGCTGACATTTTGGTTATCCCTCGCTGTTTGGCCCGTGTATTCTGTTGCGGAGGGCTTTTACAAGAACGGTTGGTTGAAATCTCGATGGGCGATTGATCATTCGATGCCATTCGCCGCATCCCTCGGATTTCTTGGCTGTGTCCTGGCTCCATTTCTTTGTGACCAGCCTCTGAAACGCAAGACTCTTTTCGCGTTCTTGGCGGTTGTGGCGTTCATCCTGGATTTCTTTGCCTCCGCGTTGGCATTCCTGACCATTATCGGTTTCCCGAAGGACTGAGGAATCTTTTGCTCACCAATGAAATCTCTCTTCAGTCGCAAGAGGAATGTTCGTGGAACAAGCAAAGTCGAAGGACTTTCCGTGCTGCGCAACCCACCACCTGACCCATTCCTCCTTGTTTTCACCGAAATCATTCCCAGTCATGTTTTTCAGATATGAAACCACTCTCGTCCGGTCGTTTCGTGCGGGATGACTCAACCCGCGAATAAGGTAAGGAATAGACCGCTCGTCGCCAATTGCACCCAGGTAAAGACTGGCGCAAAACCACACATAGAGGTTGTCGGATTTCAGAAGCCTCGCGGCTGATTCGCGCCCTCCTGTGGCCTTTCTTTGCTCTAGAATTGTGAGGGTGTTGTCAAGGAGTGTCGGGTTGCCCGAGCCGAGGAACTTAATCAGTTGTTCGGTTGTCGGGTTGCCAGACATCACCAGTTCAAGGGCGTCTGCCTGCCCTTGCAGGCGATATAACCCCGTAACGACAAAGGCCAGCAAGAGAACCCCGATACTTGCAGCCACTATAATTCTCCTTCTTGGGATGCCCATATTACGGCAAGGAACCACGACCGCCATTCATCGTCAAGGCAGGGTTGAAAAGGCACGAACCGCCGTTCTAGAGGCCGCACTTTGGCGGCCATCCCGAATTCCATCATCCCCACTTCACCGGCGTTGACGGTGGGCATCTTCTTCCTCCATGCGGTCGAGCATGGCCGCGCCTTCCAGCACCGCCTGATCGCACAGCGCAACTTCCTCATTTTGCGCCGCCAGTTCGAGCATCCGCTGGCTAACCAACCTCAGCTCCGCTGCGGTCAGATTCGGCAATTCGTTAATAATTTCCGTCGCGCTCATGCAGAAAAGCTACCGCGTAAGATCGGGCGTGTCAAGCAAAACTTGTCGCAAGGATCTGTCGAAAAGCGAAATTTACCAATTCAAGCCGCACAGAGATCAAGTCTCTCAATTAATACCATCCCGGAGGGATGCCAGCCATTAGCCGGGGGTTGCGCGAGGCCCGAGCGCTACGCCCGGGACACCAAACGGAAACATCTCGACCCCGGCCCGGGGTCGCAGTGGAAATGGAGGCTCAGGTAGGTGGAAGGCATGACGTCAGGACTGGCATCCTTGCAGGATGCAACATTCTCTTCTCTTCATTTCCGGTGGTACGCTGCGCTCGACCACCGGCTAATCGCTCCGAACCCTTCGGGTTCCGGGGAGATCATCTTCATCGCGCGATCATGGCGAGTCAGGCGAGGGTTTGTAAAGCGTAGGGCAATTCCAAGTTCGAGGAATCTCCTGGCTGGCATTCGTTTGCCCCGTTCTATTCCATCGAAAACAGCGAGGAATCCGCCATATAAATTTGCGCTTGCGTTCCCATTGACATGTGGTATAGTCACGATATGAAGCGCTATGGCGCATGTTCTTTGAGAGAAGACGGACCTTGTTTTGGCCGTCCGACTCCGTTGCCGTTCGCCTCGGCCGGGGCCGCAGGCAGCGTGATCGAACAAACGCAAGTCGTTGATTTTCACTATATTTGCCGATATTTCCACGTGGTCCCTGCCTTGTCCGTGCGCGTTTTTAATCCGCGATTTCGGGAAGTTTCAGAAATGGCTTTATGCAAGTCGTTGATTTCCATGATAGTTTCAGATATTCCCGATGCTCCTTCTATGCGGAAACTGAAAACTCCGCACTCTCTGCGCCTTGCGCGAGCACTCCAACCAAATGGCGAAGGAGGCTTTTGACTACTCGAGCTTGAATTCCGCGATTGCTTTATTATTCGATTGTGATATAACACGCACAGCGTCAGAACGTGAATGGGAGGAAGGGGAACTGGCGCCGTGGTTTGGGAACGGAACTCTGTATATCACAAATTGCCTATGAAAACACTTGAGCTGACAACTTCTTTGTTCTTCCGGTTTCTCTCCGTCAGCGTCGCGGCGCTAGTGCTCGCCATGGCCGCGACTCAAAGCGCCTCGGCTCAGAACACCAATTACCCCGCCACCATTCTCTCCAACAATCCCGTCGCCTTCTACCAGTTGCAGGAATTGCCGGGCGCGACGGTGGCCGTCGATTCCTCGCCGAATGGCTTGGACGCCAATTATGAGTTCGATCTGTCCGGCGCTTCGCCGGCCTTGGGTTTCCCTGGCATCGATACGAATTCCATCGCGTTTCTCGGCAACCTCTCCGACGGCTATGGTTGGATCGATATTCCGTTTAACACACTGCTTGCGCCCGTGGGCGCAGACGGAACCAATGGCGCTCCGTTTTCCATCGAGTGCTGGGCCGAGGCTTACACTGCCAATACCGGGACGGGCATCTATTTATCCATCCTCGGTATGTTTGGCGGCTATGGCAGTGGGGAGTATGGCAATGCCTCCGGCTGGCTGCTGGGCCAGACGCCGGGCACGCAAGGAAGTCCCAGCCAATGGCTGTTTAACATGAAGGCGATAAATTCCGGATTCCTTGACGTGGGAAACGTCGTGCCGATGCAGTGGACTCATTTGGTGGGAACCTACGATGGAACCAATCAATACTTCTACATCAACGGCGTGCTGGCGTTTCAGGAATATGTCGGATATTCGAACTACCTCGCGGACAATGGCTCCGACGGCGCCATTGGCGGGGTGGCCAACGCCGGCTTCCCGCCCTATGCACCGTGGTTGGGCGGCTTGGACGACGTGGCCTTCTATACCAACGCCCTGACCGCTCTCCAAGTCTCCAACGACTACGTGGTCGGCCTGGCCTCGTTCAGTCTAAGACCAGTCGCGCCCGCTATTTTGGTCCAGCCTGACACGGCGACCAATTTTTCTGGCACCGACGTTTCCTTTTCCGTCGTGGCCACCGGCTCTTTGCCGCTCTATTACCAATGGAGCCGCCAAGGAGCTGGCGAAATTCCCGGCGCCACCAATGCCATCTACACGTTCGAATCTCACTACCCCGCCGACGACGGCGCGGTCTATTCCGTCGCCATTTCCAACACGCTCGGCAGCGTGATTTCGGACATGGCCACGAATTCTGTGGAAACTAACATCGTGGTCGAAGGAGATCCGTTTTCCATCACTCGCAACGTCGGCAGTTTCGCGGCGTTTCGAGTCGCCGTCGTCGGCGCTCGGCCGTTAAGCTATCAATGGTCGGTCAGCACCAACGGTGGCTCCACCTTCGCCAATCTCGCCAACCAGACCGGCGACACGCTCTGGCTCACCAACGTGCAAATGGATGTCAACAGCAATGAGTATGCGGTTGTCGTTGCCGATCCCTTCACGAGTTACAGCAACTCCGCGACGCTGACCGTTCAGGCACGGGCCGTCAACGTCCCATTGACCGGTTACGGTGCGATCGTGGCTGCGGATCACCCCGTGGCTTTTTGGCGATTGGATGAGGGATCCAACGCGGTCACCGCGACCGACGCCGTCGGCAGTTTTGACGGCGCCTACGACACGACCAACGGCACCATCGTCTGGGGCATCCCCACCGGGATTCCGAACGACACCAATACCGGAGTCGATCTGCAAGACCCTCAAACCGCCACGCCGGGTCTGGGCGGATCGGTGCAGATTCCTTATGCCTTGGAATTGAATCCATTCGGCCCGTGGTCTGTGGAAGCCTGGGTCAGGCCCGATTCCGTGGATGGGGTAGATCGCGTGCCGATCTCGTCCATCTTCAATACGAACTACGATAACAACCCCAGCGGATGGGATCTTTCAGAAAACACGTCCGTCCCCACTTTCTGGGACATGACGCTCTACACCGATGGAACTTACTGGTACACTGGAAGCGACGCCGCCTACTCCATTTCGATGCCAGGCACTTGGAATTACCTCGTCATTACGGACGACGGCACCAACATCCTGC
>DASYNM010000135.1:0-6089 GCA_036008545.1 Verrucomicrobiia bacterium | reverse complement strand
GCGTCATCTCTCTGCCGGACTCCAAAAAGAACCTGACCGACATGATCTTCAAGACGCAGGAAAGCATCTACCAGGTGAAGGCGGAGATGGCGGAAACCGAAGCCATCGTGAAGGATATGCAGGAGCGAACCAACTACACTTCGACCATTGCGTCGGCGACCAATCCGCCGACGAACGTCCCGGGCGCCGCGCCTCTTGAGAATCCCGCACCGGAAGTGTTGGACAAATATCGCAATCTGAACGCCATCCTCGCCACCCGCCGCGCCGAGGAACAAAAATGGATGGGGCAGTTATCTCCCAGCAGCGAGCGGGTTCAAAATCTGCAGCAGCAGCGGGCGGCCGCGGAAGCCGATGTCAACAAGCTTGTGGCTAACTATCCAGGCCTCCTGGGCGGCAATACGAACGTGGCCGGTAGTCCCGCGCTCTCCCTGGCCTCATCGGCGAATCCGATAGACACGCTGCATTCGGCGGAGACCAGGCAACATGCCTTGGCAGCCAGATTGAGGGAGCTAACCAACCAAATGGCCCAGGTAGAGGCAAAGGCCAGGGAATTGGATGCCGCGGAAGATGCCATAACCAAAGCGGAGACCGAGAAAGTGGTCGCGGACGCCAAATACAAACGCTTCTTGGACAGTCAAGAGCAGGCCCGTCTAGACTTGGCCTTCGGAAACAGGGTGTCCAATATCACCACAGCCGAACAGCCCACGCCTGGTTCCCGCGATGGCAAGAAAATCCTCAAGATGACCGCTGGCGTAATCGGCCTCTTCTTTGCCCTCGCTTTCGGCCTGCCCTTTTTCATTGAAATGGTTCTGGACCAGTCGTTCAAGGAGTCCATGGACGTCAAGGCCAGGATTGACGCACCTTTCTACATCACCATCCCCAGAACAAACGGCCACCACAAGCTCGCGGCGATGCAGCCGACCAAACCTGCGACAATGTTGCGCGGCAATGGCGCTGGCAAGCCCGGCCCAGGCGTGGCGGATGGAACGGTCCCGCCGTCAACCCACGCCCAAGCGGCTTTGTGGAATGGATGTCATGAGTTGAGGCCCTTTTTCGAGACCTTACGGGATCGCATCATGACATACTTCGAGATGATTAATTTAACGCATAAGCCGAAGCTGGTTGCAGTGACCAGTTGCAGCCAAGGCGCCGGGGTAACGACCACGGCGGCCGGCCTGGCCTCCTCGCTTTCCGAAATTGAGGAGGGCAACATTTTGCTTGTCAATATGAATATTCAGGATGGTGAGATCCATCATTTCTACAAAGGCAAGGTGAATTGCGGGATCGAGGAGGTCCTCGGGCGGGAAAAGCGGGATCAAGCTCAGGTGCAGGAACATCTTTATGTAGCCAAGGAGACAGCATCTGGCAACGGTCTGCCGCGCGCGCTGCCCAGGCGATTCAGCTATTTAGTGCCCCTGATGAAGGCCAGTGACTATGACTACATCATTTTCGATATGCCTCCCATGAGTGAGATCAGCATCACTCCGCGGCTGGCCCGATTCATGGATATGGTTTTGCTGGTCATCGAATCCGAAAGAACCTCGCGCGATGCGGCGGTGCGGGCTGCTTCTCTGTTCGCGGAATCCAAGACCAACTTGGGGTTGGTGCTTAACAAGAATCGCTCCTACCTGCCCAAGCGACTGCAAAACATTTAAGTTCCTCTTTCGCAGGTCTTTTTCATCCGCGCCGCGTTTCAATCAAAAGGTCCAGTTCGACTGCCAAATCCGCCCACGAAAGCATTGAGGCGCCCCAGCATGAGGGTTGCCACAATCGCGGCCACCTATTCTCGTCTCCAGCCTGATGTCGGTTTCATCGAGTTATCTGGCTTTTTGGGGATAGTCGTTTCGTCCTATTCCGCCTTATCGGCGCAACCGATTTGGACGGTTTGTAGCAATAGACCTACATGTTGGGTGCCGGTCGCATCTCTTGGCGCAAGGAAACTGCGCGCGGTGCGCTCTTGACGCCAAGCGCGTAAAACTCGATTCTCTGGCAGCATCAACATGGAATTCATCGATTGCAAGGAACAGTACCGGCGATACAAAACGGAAATTGACGACCGTATGCGGGCCGTCCTGGCCCACGGTCAATACGTCATGGGGCCGGAAGTTTTGGAGTTGGAAGTGGCGCTGGCGAAATATGTCAGCGTCAAACATTGCGTCACCGCCTCCAGTGGAACACACACGCTGGAGATCGCATTGCGGGCCATGAGCATCGGACCGGGGGACGAAGTGGTCACGGTGCCCTTCACCTGGATCAGCACCGCCGAGGTCATTGCCTTAGTGGGTGCACGACCGGTCTTTGTCGATATTGAGCCGGACACCTACAACATCAACGTGGACCTTCTCACCGCGGCCATCACCTCGCACACCAAGGCGATTTTGCCTGTCAGCTTGTTCGGCCAGATGCCCGATCTCGACCGAATTAACGCCCTGGCGGCGCAACATGGCTTGCCGGTCATCGAAGACGCGGCCCAAAGCTTTGGCGCCGAACAGCGCGGACGCAAAAGTGGAGGAGTGACGACAATCGGCAGCACCAGTTTTTTTCCGGCCAAGCCGTTGGGATGTTTTGGAGATGGTGGGGCACTGTTCACCAACGATGACCGCCTAGCCGAGCAAATGAGGGCGATCCGCAATCACGGCGGACTCCAACGCCATCATCACACCTTGGTAGGCACCAATGGGCGCTTCGATACGATTCAAGCCGCTGTGCTCCTGGCCAAGCTGCCGCATTTCGAGTGGGAAGTCCAGGAACGCGGCAAAATTGGGGAGCGTTATTCAGCAGCTTTGAAGGAATTCCGCACTGTGCCGGCCGTGGCGCCAGGCAACACGCACGTCTACGCCCAATACACTATCCGTGTGCCGGAACGCGATCGAGTGGCGGAGCGCCTTAAGGCGCGAGGCATCCCCACCGCGATTCATTATCCCAAATGCCTCCACGAGCAGCCGGTGTTTTCCAAGCTCGGTTACAATTGGGGCGACTTTCCTGAGTCTGAAAAGGCATCGCGCGAGGTTCTGAGCCTTCCCATGCACCCCTTTCTGGCTCCAGGCCAGCAGGACAGCATCATCCAGGCTGTCCAGAACTGCTAAGCGGACTCTCTCCACGGTTCCCGGAGGCGCCGACTGCTCGTGGCGCCATCCGCGTATGTTCAGCCACAAGGTAGGTTACCTTGCGGCCTGTGCGACGTTCGTCGTTGTTTTGCCTTGCGCGAGCGCCTAAAGTCGCACTATCGTCATTGATCCTCTCTCGAATGAGTTCACCGCACGGCATCGCTGAAAAGCCGTCTCTCCCTCCGGGGAGGGTCGCGGTGGTGCTGTATTCTTATTACTTGACGGACCCTCGTCCACAGCGGGAAACGGAAGCCCTGGCCGAGGCGGGCATGGAAGCGGATGTGATTTGCTTGCGCCACGACAGCCGTGAGCCTGCCTTTGAGAGGGTCAACGGCGTGAATATTCATCGCGTGGCTTTAACGCGCCAGCGCGGCGGACGCGGCGGATACATCCTGCGCTACGGCTATTTCTTTCTCTGCGCGTTTTGGCGCCTGGCGGTTTGGAGTCTGCGCGGGAACCTGAAGTTGGTGCATGTTCACAACATGCCAGACTTCCTGGTATTCTCAGCCTTGGTACCCCGCCTGCTCGGAGCGAAAATTATCCTGGATCTGCACGATCCGATGCCGGAATTGTACTCTGGCATTTACCCGGCGCGAAAGAAACATTTCATGTACCGCCTCCTGTGCCGGATCGAGCGCTGGAGCATTGCCTTCGCGGACAAAGTCTTAACGCCCAACGTCGCCTTCAAAGACCTTTTCGCCTCCCGCGACGAAGCCGCGGACAAGGTTGAGATTGTCATGAACTCGCCGCGCCCGACAGTGTTCGACGCGGATAAGTACCAGAACACGGCCCGCGCGCCCGGCAGATCGTTCACGCTCATGTATCACGGCTTGCTCGTGGAGCGCCACGGATTGGATTTGGCCATCGACGCGATGGCAAGGCTCAATGGAGACGCGCCGGGTTTGAAGTTGGAGATTTACGGTGACCGGACCGATTATGTCGAGAGGATCATGCACCAGGTTGACGAACGGAACATCCAGGAGTTTGTCCATTTTCACGGCTACAAATCACAGACTGAGATCGCCCAGGCCATTGTCGGCATCGACCTGGGTGTGATCCCCAACCGGCTCAACGATTTTACCAACATCAACTTTCCGACCCGCATTTTCGAGTACCTGGCCATGAACAAGCCCGTCATGGTGCCGCGCACCAAAGGTGTCAGCGATTACTTTGGCGAGGACGAAATCCTGTTCTTCCAGCCCGGAGACGTGGACGATTTGGCCGAGAAGTTGGTCTGGGCTTACAGTCATCCTTCCGAACTGCAGGCCATGATGGAACGCGGCCGCGAGGTTTATCGCAGAAACTCATGGGCCTTGCAAGAAAGGCGCCTGATTGATGTCGCGGATAGCTTGCTTCGTCCGGTCCGACAACGCAACGGCGCGTGAGGGTAACGTGGCGCCGATTTTGCGGCCAGACCCATCTTGATCCGGCCCAGGTGCCGCAGAGCACCAACTTTTGCCTCCCGAGGAAAAGAATCCTTTTATGACCATGATCCAGTCCGAAAATGACGCCTCCGCCAAGGTGCTGGGCGTCGTTACGAAAAGCTTGGACAAAGTGGAGGCCTGGGTCGAGCAGCACAACTACAAGGGCTATGAACCATTCGATGGACTCTCCTCCTGGGTTCGCCCGCTGGCATTCGGCAACCTTTTGGGAGAGCGGCTGCTCCAGCAATTGGTCCGGCAGTCACCTATCAATTTGCGTCCTTTGTTGGGAGTGACCAAGAAGGAATCAACCAAGGGCCGAGGTTACATGGCGGCGGGCTACTTGCTACGCTATCGCACGACGGGCGGCCAACCGTTTCTGGACAAGGCAGCCGCTTGCCTGGATTGGCTGGACAAGAACAAGGCGCCTAAATTCAAGGACCATAGTTGGAGCAATTATTTCGATTTTTCCAGTCGAGTCGGCAAATACACGCGGCACGATCCGATTATCGTTTGGACCAGTCTGATTGGCCACGCTTATTTGGACGCCTTCGAACTCACGGGTGAGGAACGATGGCTGCAAATCGCTGACAGCGCCTGCCGTTGGATCGTCGATTTGCCTCGGGAGAAAACCGGGTCCGGTGATTGCCTGAGCTACCTGTCCTTTACGCAGGAGTCGATTCACAACGCCAACATGCTGGGCGCCGGCCTGCTCGCGCGCGCGGCCAAATATACGAGCAACGCTGAATATGTGAGCGTCGCCCGTTCCGCCATGTATTATAGTTGCTCACGCCAGTTGGCCAACGGCGCATGGTGGTACGCCGAAGAGCCCAAGTTCCAGTGGGTCGATAATTTTCACACCGGCTACAACCTCGACAGTCTCAAGCATTACGTGGACGCGACCGGAGACGAGACTTGGCGCAAAAACCTCCAGGACGGCTTAATCTTCTACAAGGCCAACTTTTTCGAAGCCGACGGCTGCCCCAAGTACTACCACAATTGCCATTATCCCACCGACATTCAGTGCGCCGGCCAGGCGATAGAGACGTTGGCCGTATTCTCGGAGCTCGACTCGTCATGTCTGGACCTTGCGGTCAAGGCCGCCCTTTGGATTATTGGGAACATGCAAGACGAGGACGGTCATTTTTATTATCGAATCTACCCTTTGATCAAAGCCAAGACCGCCATGCTGCACTGGGGGCAGGGGACCATGTACAAGGGCTTGGCGAAACTGGTCGGTAAACTTCAGCGGACCTCGCTCGTGCTGGCGCCACACATGGCTTGACTCAAAGCTGTAGGAGTATTCCGTTTTGATGTCAAGCCACCCACTAAAGTACGTGCTGCTGACGGCCGCGCACAACGAGGCGGCCTTCATCGAGCGAACAATCCGTTCCGTCTTGGCTCAAACGGCGCTCCCGGCGAGATGGATAGTGGTGAGTGACGGTTCAATCGACCAGACCGACAACATCGTCAAAAAGTATGCCGCCCAATGTGACTGGATCCAACTGCTGAGCAGACCTGAGCGCCATGAACATCAATTCGCGGCCAAGGTGGATTGCCT
>DASYNM010000134.1:0-14993 GCA_036008545.1 Verrucomicrobiia bacterium | reverse complement strand
CCGCGCAACGCCATCCGTCAGCTTGGCCTCGTGAAAGTTCAGGATCAGCCCAATCGGAACGTCCAGCAGCTTCATGTAGCTGAGAAGTTGGGCCTTGTGGATGGGGAGTATTTCCTGAGCGCACTTGAGTTCCAGCAACAGGCAATTCTCCACCAAAACGTCGAAGCGCAACGTTTCGTCGAACACCAGCCCTTTGTACTCAATCCTCACCACGCGTTGATTGACGGACGCGATTTGGGCCAAGCTCAACTCGCGCATCAGGCAACGTTCGTAGATGCTTTCGAGCAGTCCCGGCCCTTTAATCCGATGAACCTCGATTGCCGCGCCAATGGCGGCATGGCTTAATTGATCGGCCTTCTCGTAAAGCAGATGCACCAAGGAGTTTTACAGAAGCAAACGAAGGGAACAAAGAAGAATTTGGCGTTGGCGCTAAGGCGAATTCGTAGCCGAGTGCTCCGGTTCGATTCTGCTCAAGGCGACCTCCGCACGCCGACGCACTTCGGGCTCAGGGTCTTGCAAGGCTTTGCGCAAGCCCGGAATCGCGGCGGCAGCCGGAGGGCCTATCTGGCCGAGAAACGAGCAGATTATTGCGCGATCGCCTGCGCTACTGTTGGTGAGCGAGTTGATGAGTGTGGTTACAAAGAAAGGGGCCGAATCTCCCATCATCAATAAGTGATAGGCCATTTTGTGTCTGCTGTTCGCATCCTGCCTCTGGCTCAGGACGCTTTCCGTCACAGTGATGGCAATGTTGGTCTTGCCCGTGATATTCCACAAGGCCCACGCAGCCTCCTGCCGCACATCGGGATTGCTGTCCTCGCAGAATTTCAACAAAGTTGGAATGGAATCGTCGGCCAAGGCACCCATGCGCCCGAGGCGACGCCAAACCTCAGAGCGGACGCGCATGTCGGGGTCGCGGGCGGCCAATATAAGCAAAGGGAGCTGGCTCGCATTCGCGGCGCGATTTCGTGTCGCATCGAGAACGGCCAAACGAAGGTCGGAATCCGGCTCCTTGAGCATGGCATAGAGATCGGGCATGGGTTGGGTTGGAGCGCGGCGCTCGAAAACGATTACCGCTTCCATCCGCAACATCCCCGGTTGTTCACGCATGGGCAAATGTTGCTGAATCGAAGTTGGCATTCTGGCCCACGCAGCTCGATACAACCGCATCAATGGACTCTCTCTACCCACGAGGGCTGCGACGAGTACCGGATCTGCGTTGGTGCCCATGTTCGCAAAAGCCTCCAGCGCCAGGCCTGGACCTCGATCGGTGCTTGGTAGTGGCTGCGCGGTGTCATTGGCCATGTCAGCGGCAAGGGCGAACCGAGCTAATCCTTGGTTAGCACCAAGCAACTCGCTCAACCAGTAGCTGGCGGAATGCCCTTGGTAATAAGCTTCCGGCGTCTTTTGACTCCATGCAACGACTGCGATGATGCCTACAACAACCACGGTCGCAGTGAGACGGCCAATAGTGATGAAGCGCCGGCGTGGCATAAGATTCTAGGTGAGTTTCGGCGCGGGCTTCATACGGAATGTGCCATGGTCGTATTTGCATTTATAGACGCAAACAAATTCCGTTTCGCCGGCTTCGCCATCGTAATGATAAATCCCACCCGCCAGCGGCCCCAAGTCCGCGTCGCCTTCCAGCTTGAGTTTGCCTTCACTCCATTGTCCGTGCAGCGGCACCGTGTAGCACACGCGCAAAATCCGCGCATAAACGGCGTGGAAGGTCGCCTTATAATCGCTGGCCTCGCCGCGGACCAGCACGCAACGCAACGCGCCGCGATGACCGTTGGCTTCGCTGATCCACTCACCTTGCCAACGCCCTTGCAGGCCATTGCCCACGGTGGGCGGCGGCACGTCCTGGCTCCAACGTCGCTTGAAATCGGAGGCATTGCTTACCAGCGCCGCCAGAAAGTGCGAAATCTTGCGTGCCATTCCCATGTTGCAAGGATGACGGAAGCGGAGCCGCCGTTCAAGCTCGGCGCGGCTGTTGGAGTCGGACAACTCGACCTTCTCCAGTGGCACGAGAGAATCCATCCGTGGCATTAAATGTTCCATTTAATTGAAACTTTTTCCGCCGAATTTTGGGGATATGAACCCAATTCTCCGGGAAAGATTTTGCTTCGCTTCACTGGCACGGAAAAAGCTAATCTGGCCGCTATGAACAAGACCATTCTGGAGGTGAATGAGAACGTCTCAGTCCGCGAATCAGTAACCAATGCCTTTGGAGACGCCGGATATGAAGCAGTGCTGGCGGCAGGTGGATTGGAAGCCGTCGAGAGGTTCGATTCCAATGAAATAGACGTCCTCCTGCTGGACATTGGACTTCCCTACCGGAGAGATTGGGAAACCTATCCGCACCCCGCCCGCAGGTATTCGGAGGATCCGATCATGGTGATCACCGGCAGGCCGGGACATTTCAAATCAGCCTGGGCGGCCGGCGCGCCGTCGTTGATGGATAAACCTCCTGCGGCGCATCAACCAGTCCAAAGAATCCAGCTACTTTTAGCCAAATCAAAGCAACCCGATCTGTACCATTCGAACGGGATGCATTACCACGCCGCCGCTTAAGGGGCGCATTTCCAATTCAAACTAAATCTATGCCGTCGGCAAACATGCAAACTCGGCCCTCAGGGTCGAGAAACTCGAACAGTTCGGTTGAGCCATGAGCCCCACTCCGAATACCGCTTCCCGAAACGTCCTCAGCACAGATGTGGAAATCAAGGGTAACCTCAGGTTCGCCGGCGAATTGACCTTTGCAGGCAAGCTGGACGGCGAGATTCACTCCGAGGGCGCGCTCCATCTTAGTGACGAGGCCGTCGTGCGCGGCAACATGAACCTTCATACGGCCATCTTGCGCGGCAAGATCAACGGCAACGTCTCCGCCAAGGATAAAATCGAGATCAAATCCAAGGGGGAATTGTTCGGCGACATCCGCGCTCCGAAGTTGATCATCGAGGAAGGGGCCACGTTCGTGGGCAAGTGTGAGGTCAACCCCAACAAATCGTCTCCCCTGCCGCTGCCGGGAGCGCCGGGCGCAACAAAACTTCCCGAACCGGTGATCCCGGCTAAAAAATGAGGCAAGCAACATGAGCACAACTAACAATAACAACGACTCCAAAAACGTCCTGAATTCCGACGTGGAACTCAAGGGCACACTCCGCTTTACCGGCGAAATGACTTTCGATGGAAAGCTCGAAGGTGACATCCAATCCGAAGGGACCCTCAACCTGGGCGACAACGCCGTCATTAAGGGCAACATCGCCGCCAATTCCGTCCTGGTCCGCGGCAAGGTCAATGGCAATGTCACGGCCAAGGAAAAGATTGACATCAAGACCAAGACTGAGTTGTTCGGCGACATCCGCGCGGCCCGCCTTGTGATGGAGGAAGGCGTCACCTTTGTGGGGCAGACCGAAGTCAACCCCAACAAAGTCTCGCCCATCGCGCCGCGCCCGGGCGAACCCGCAAAACCGGCCCCAGCCGGCAAGCCAGGCGGATTCTGATCCCCAGTGCCTCGCAAAGTGGATACGGTTTCGGTGGACTGCCCCAAGTGCGGCCACACCCAGCCGGAACCGCGCACCGCCTATTCCTGTATCTGTAGGAAGTGCCGCGCGCATTTTCGCGTCGCCGAGGCCCTCAATCCCGCGCCCAAACCACAGGCGCCTGCATTCGAATTAAAACGCGTCGTCTGTTTCGACTGCGGCACCGAACTGGATGTGCCGGTCACGGCTGAATCCACCATGTGCAAACGGTGCAGCAGCTACGTAAGCCTCAGCGACTTCCACATCACCCAGTCCGTGGCGAAGAATTTCCGGACGCACGGCCGCCTGGTCGTAGAGGAAAAGGGTTATCTTCTCAACACCGATACGCTCGTGGGCGACGCCGTCATCAAGGGCCGCCTCATCGGCAAGCTAGTGGCCCGCCGCACACTTGAGATTCATTCCACCGCCCATATCAAAGGCAGCTTCACGGCTGGCTGCCTTATTATTCCGGCTGGCCAGCACTTTCGCTGGCCGGAAGTTCTTCGCATCGGCGGCGCCGAGATCAGTGGCGAACTGGCGGCCGACGTGCAATCCGCGGGCCTTGTCCAACTCAAGTCCACTGCCCGTCTGTTCGGCGATATTCAGTCCGGCCACCTCGTGGTCGAAAGCGGCGCGGTGTTCGTTGGCGCGGCGAAAATAGGAAATGCAACGTTAAAGCCGCCGGCCTTGGGCTTGGAAGGAATCGTCGGCGAAAATCTGGCGCGGATGGGATTGCAGGTGCGCGGCAATCTCGGCTAGGAAGTCGGCGCCGAATTCCCGGAGCTTCTTCTCACCGACTCCGCTAATCCGCGAAAATTCCTCGTCGCTGGCCGGATAGTAGCGCGCCATCTGGCGCAGGGCCACGTCGGAAAAAACGATGTAGGCGGGCACCATGCGCGCGTCCGCCAACGTCTTGCGCAGCCGCCGCAACCGGTCGAACAATTCCTCATCGCATCCAATGGCGCCGGCGCGCGGCAATTTCTCCGGCGCGGACGGCGGGGCGGCCATCGGCTTTGTCAAGGTGATCTTTTTGCGCTCGCGCAGGACGGTCATTCCGTCTTCGGTCAGTTCGAGCGTGCTGAATTTTCCCGGCGACTGCCGCAAGTAACCGAGCCGCACCAATTCGCGCCCGATGGCCTGCCAATCGGACCGACTATGCTCGCGTCCGATGCCGTAGGTCGAAAGTTGGTCGTGCCCCCAACTTCGGATTTTGTCGGTGTCGGCCCCAGTCAACACTTCCACGACATGATTCAATCCCGTGCCAAACTGCGTGCGCTTCCGGATGCGAAAAACGCACGACAGGAGCTTTTGCGCGGCCAGCGTGCCGTCGAAAGTGGCGCGAGGGGAGAGGCAATTGTCGCAGCCGCCGCAATTGTCCGAAGGAAAAATTTCCCCGAAATAGCGCAACAACTCCGCCCGGCGGCAGCCGCCCGATTCGGCATAGTGAACGACTTGGCGCAGTTGCTCGCGAGCCAGCAGTTGTTCCGCCGGCGTTTTTTCCTCGATGAACCGCTGTTGCTTGACGACATCCCCGGCGCTGAACAACAACACGCATTCGCCCGGCAAGCCGTCGCGTCCGGCGCGTCCGGTTTCCTGGTAATAACCCTCGATATTCTTGGGCAGGTCGTGATGAATGACGAAGCGGACATTCGGTTTGTTGATGCCCATGCCGAAAGCAATCGTCGCGCACATGACCCGCACTTCGTCACGCAGAAAAAGCTCCTGGTTTTCGTTCCGTTCTTTGGCCGTCAACCCGGCGTGATACGGTTTGGCTGGAATTCCTTCCTCGGCAAGGCGGAGCGCCAGGCCCTCTGCGCCCTTGCGGCTCTGGCAATAAATAATGCCGCTGTCCCGATCGTGCGCGCGCAAAAATTCGAGGACCTGCGCGGCGGGTTTGGCTTTTGCCACCACGCGATAGCTCAGATTGGGGCGGTTGAAGCTGGCTACGAAACATTTCGGCTCGCGCAATTGCAGCAACTCGACGATGTCGGTCCGCACGCGCTCGGTCGCGGTGGCCGTCAGCGCCATCATCGGCACGTTCGGGAAGAGCGCGCGCAAATTCGAGAGCTGCCGGTATTCCGGCCGGAAATCGTGCCCCCATTCGCTAATGCAGTGCGCCTCATCGACGGCGATTAGGTTGACGTTCCACTTTTGCAAATCGTCCAGGAAGCCTGAGAGCATCAGCCGCTCCGGCGCGACATAGAGCAGGCTGAATTCGTGCCGGTGCAAGCCGCGCAAGCGTTGGGTGGACTCGCCGGACGGCAGCGTCGAATTGAGAAAGGTGGCCGCCACGCCCGCCGCTTGAAGGGCATCGACTTGGTCCTTCATCAGCGCAATTAACGGCGAAACCACCACTGTCAGGCCGGGGCGCAGCAGGGCTGGCAGTTGAAAGCAGAGCGATTTGCCCCCGCCGGTGGGAAGCAACGCAAAGACATCCTTGCCGGCGAGTGTGTCGCCAATAATTTCGCGCTGCCAGGGGCGAAACGAGGTGAAACCGAAGTAGCGCTTGAGCAACTCCAGCCAGGACTTTTCGGCGGCATCCATCGACGGGCAGTAGAACGCAGCCGCGCCGGGAAATCCAGCTTTGCGTTCGAGGCGGTTTAAATCGCCAGACGCAAATCGGGGTTGGAATTTGACCCGCCGCCGAGCAACTGATGGAGCATGGTCAGCAACTTTTCCGTGCTGTAAGGCTTCGGCAGAAAGAACGACACGCCCAGCGACTTGAGTTCCTGAGCGCGCAAACTTCCGCCCGTGTCGGGGCTCAAACCACTGGAAGCGATGATCTTCAATCCCGGCATCGCAGCCCGTATGGCGTGGATCAGCGCCATTCCGTCCATGGCCGGCATCACAATATCCGTGACCAAGACGTCGAATCGGTGCTCTCGGTGTCCGAGCAGGTCCAGGGCCTCCTCGCCATTGCCGGCGCTGTAAACGTGGTAATTGTGCTGTTCGAGCAATTGGCGCATGCTTGCAATGACCTCCGGCTCGTCGTCCACAATGAGGATCGTTTCGCCGTTGCCGCGTGGCGGAAGTCCTTCAACGACCAGGGTGTTCTGGTTCGGGGCTTCGACCGCGGCGGGGAAGAATACTTTGAAAGTCGTTCCGCGATTGGGTTCGCTCTCCACCACAACTACGCCGTGATGGCTCTGCACAATGCCCAGCGTCGTGGACAAGCCAAGGCCGGTGCCTTTGCCGACTTCCTTGGTGGTAAAGAACGGATCGAAGATGCGCTCGCGGTCAGCGGGAGCAATGCCACAGCCGGTATCGGACACTTCAAATACAATGTACGACCCAGGCTGGGCTGGCGCGGGCAAGGCGGGCAGAGGCTCGGTCAGCGTCGCCGTGCTTACGCGCAGCTTCAACTGGCCACCCGTGGGCATGGCGTCACGGGCATTGACGCACAAATTGAGCAGGACTTGGTGGATTTGGGTGCGGTCGCCTGTCAGAGGACCAAGATCGGGCAGGCTCTCCACCTCCAGCTTGATATTTTTGGGAAAGGTTTGGCCAATGATCTCGGCGATTTCCGCCAGCAAGTCGGCCGGTTTGACCGCCGCGCGTTCGCCCTCGATGCCGCGTCCGAAGGTGAGCACCTGTTGGATAATCTCAGCGCCGCGTTTGACGCTCTGTTCGATGCGTTCAATCGCCTTATCACGCTCTTGCTGCGGAATATCCCAGCGCAGGTAACCGGCGGACATCAGAATGGGTGCCAGGATGTTGTTGAGATCGTGCGCCATGCCTGTAGCCAAAGTGCCGATGCCCTCGATTCGTTGGGCGCGCAAAAATTGGGCCTCGAGTTTTTTCTTCTCCGTAATGTCGGTGTCGATCTTGAGCACAGAACGAGGCTCGCCGCGGTCGTTGCGCAGCAGAGTCCAGCGGCTGGAGACTGTTACTTCCTGACCGCTTTGGGTCAATCTGTGCAATTCACCGATCCACTCGCCTTTGGCCAGCAATTCCTTTTCGGCAGTCTCCAAGGCGGGCTTATCCTGTTTCGGGAAAAGGGTGTCCATCTCACTGCCCAGCGCCTGCGCGGCGCTCCAGCCATAGAGGCGTTCGGCCCCTTTGTTCCAATAGCTGACCTTGCCGGAGAGGTCTTGGACCGAAATGGCGTCACTGGCCAAGTCCAGCAGGGCGGCCTGTTCCCGCACCCGATCCTCCGCCAGTTTGTGCTCGGTGATATCGTTGGCCAGGGCCAATTTGGCTTCGCGACCGAAGAAGGCGACGACCTTGGAATCGATCTCGGCAAAAATCGTGCTGCCATCCTTCTTCACATGCTTGACAATCAACCCGGAGGTGGGCTTGCGGACCTTGTCCGTGGAAAGTCCTTCCAAGACCGCAGGGATGTCCTCCGGGAGGTGAAGGTTCAAGAGGGACATCGTCGAAAATTCTTCAGCAGAATAGCCGTATTGTTCGACCGCCGCATCGTTCACGGCCAGGAAGGTCAGCGTGTCCAGGTCGAACACCCACATCGGCAGGGGGTTTTTATTGAAGAGCAAGTGATAGCGCTTCTCGGTTTCGGTCAGGGCCACGTCCGTGCGCTCGCGGCGTTCCACCTCCATCTTGAGGGCTTCATTGGTTTGGCACAGGACCTTGGTGCGGTCGGCCACCAGCATTTCCAATTGCTCCGTCTTGAGTTTGGATTGCTGGAGCAGGCGCCACTTTTCCGTCAGTGCCGCCGCCATTTGCAGTACTTCCATGGCATCGAACGGTTTCTTCAGAATGACCAGGCGGTCCCGGTGTTGAAGCCGCGAGGTCATGCTGCCCCAGGAATAATCCGAATAAGCAGTGCAGATGACCACCTGCAAATCCGGGTCTGCCTCCCAGAGCTTGGTGATGGTCTCTACCCCGTCCCAACCCGGGGGCATTCTTACATCGACGAACGCCATCCAATAGGGACGACCTTCTTTGAGCGACTTTTCCAGCAAGGCCAATCCTTCCTGGCCCTGGTAAGCGGAATCCATCTCAAAGACCGGCGGTTTGACACTCGTTTCCTCCGGGCCAAAGAGAGCCTTTTCCAAAACCTCCAACGGGGCGCTTGAGGACGGACTGAGGATCTTGCGAAAATCACTGTGGATGGCTCGATTGTCATCGATAACCAAAATGCGTGGGATGGATGCGGGGTCGGCTTTCAAGAGTTTACCTCCGGCGGGCGCAACGGAAGTTCCAGGGTGAAGGTCGCCCCCTGGCCCATCCCGGCGCTGTGGCAGGTGAGGGTTCCGCCCATCTCGCGCGCGGCCAGGGCGCCGCTATGCAGGGCGAAGCCGTGGCCGTTCTTGCGCGTGGTAAAGCCGTGCCCAAAAATACGGGTCAGGTTCTCGCTGGCAATGCCGGCGCCGTTGTCAATAACAGAGAGTTGCACGGTGCCGTTTTCGCCCGGCGCGGCCCGCAACGTCATCTTTCTGTCGGCGGGGCCGTGTTCGTCGAGCGCGTACTTGGCGTTGCGGATGAGATTGACCAAAATTTGCAGGACCTTGTGTTTGTCCACCAAAATGGGAGGAATGGGCGCGTATTCGCGGATGACCTGGACATGGTGGCGCTCGACGGCGCCGGCGTTCAGGCGCAGGGCGTCCTCGATTAAATCGGTGGCCTGCAAGGATTCGCGGAGGCCGGCGACTCGGGCGTAGGCTTGCTGCATGGCGACGATTTCCTTGATGTGTTCGATGTTGGCGCAGAGCGAGGTGAGTTCGGCCAGCATTTCCTTCTGATCGGTCGCCAGGCACTCGGCCAGCGTCTGGAAGTAGGCGGGCAAATTGGATCCTTTGGGATCGGTGGCGAAAAAGGCGGCCAAGTCGTCGGCGTGCTCGCGCAGCATGTCCGCGACGCGGGCCAGGTTGGCCGGCTTGGAATTCTTGACTTTTTCCGCCACCACGGAGGCGGAAATGTTGACGCTATTGAGGACATTGCCGACGTTGTGCAGTACAGTGGTGGCCACTTCCGCCATGCCAGCCAGGCGTGAGGCCTCCATCAATTGTTTGTGACTCTTCTCCAGCTTGGCCTCGGCTTCCTTGATGAACGTGATGTCTTTGGAGATGCCTGAAGTTCCGATGATCGCGCCGTCGCGATCGCGCCACGGCATCTTGTTGGTCACCAACCAACTGACTTTGCCGTCTGGAAAAACGGTCTTTTCCAATTTGCCGACCAGCGGCAGGCCGGTGCGGATGATTTCCTGCTCATCCTCGAAGGCCGCACGGGCGCGCTCCTCCGGATAGATGTCGAAATCGGTCTTGCCCACCAGATAGCGGGCGAACTCCGTCAGGCCAGCCAGGTGTGAGGGCGTGCTGCCGGTGCCGTTGGCTTCGGACGACGTCTGGTAATTGTTGCGGGCCAGGGCCAGCGCCCATTCCACCTTGGCCCGGCTCACACGCACGAAGCGTGACTGAAGGTCCTTGAAGTAAATAAGATCGGCGGTGTTGTCCAGGAGCGTCGTCAACAAGTCCCGTTCATAAGCGCACTGAGTTTCGGTCCGTTTGAGATCGGTGATATCCTTGGAAATGCCAAACGTGCCTATGATTTCTCCGGCTTTGTTGCGCAACGGCATTTTGGCCGTCAGCGCCCATTGTTCGGTTCCGTTGTTGAGAAGTTCCCTCTCGACTTTGCCGTGGAAGGCCAGACCGGTGCGCAAGATTTCCTGTTCGTCTTCAAAGGCAGGCCGGGCGTGGGAATCGTCAAAAAAATCGAAATCGGTTTTCCCGATAATGTCCTCTTGCGTGACGCCGAATCGTTCGTAAACCGCCTTGCTGCACAGACGGAAACGCGACTCTCGATCCTTGAAATAGATGAAATCCGAAGAGTGCTCCAGCAAGGCGCGCAGACACTCCTGTTCATTGGCCCAGCACGATTCTGGCTCGCTTTGAGGGGGGACTTTCGGCCTGCCTTTGGTCACCACTTCTTTGGTAGCGGTGGCTGTTGTGGCGCTGCCTGTTGGCAGGACGCGCCGCACCTGGCGTCGGACCGCATGGGCCCAGGTTAGCAACAAGACAATAATGCCGCCCATAGCCCCAACGCCCACGGCATCGGAATAACTGTCGGCTAAACTTTGCGCTTGCAATGGCGTCGCAACCAGGAGGGCCACAGCCAACACCTCGTACAGCGACAGATAAGGCTTTGTCTTCAAGCGTGTGGCGAGTATGGGGACGGACTCAGGCCGTTTACACCAACTGCCTTTTGCCAGCACGTCACCATTAGTCGCTAGAGCGCTATCGGCACGCGGCGGAAAAACTTTAACCGGCCAGCCCTCCTTTCTCGCCTAGGTTTCGCCCGGCCATCGTTGCAAAATATCTGGAGACTCCACTTGGCACTTGGCTGCTTTTCTGCCATTTTAACAGGCCGATGTCTTCTTCACTCGAAGCGCCGCCCGCAACTGCCTGGCTTGCGACCCATCCAATGGGACGTAATGCATGGACGATCCACGTACTGCCCTTGTTCGCATGGGCTGTAATGGTGTTTTATTTCACCGCAGCGGCTGGCCTCTGGGGCGCGGTTCTATTGGTCGGCTTGGCGGCTGCGAATCAAGACCACAGCCGCCTCAGCACCTTGTGGGTGGCTCTTGGCAAGCTGCCTCAGGTGGCGCCGCGACTGGAACCGGTTAAATTGAGCTAATGGAACTGATCGATTGATGCAACCGCTGGAACCGCCTGATTCGCATTTTGTATCAGCCGCCCTTGGCTGGCTGGAGTTGGGCAATTGGCGCGAAGCCGCCGCGGAATTAGAGGCCGTGGCCCCGGCTTTGTCCCAGCACGCCGCCGTGCTTCGGATGCGTTACGAGATCCACGCCAAAGCCGGCCAATGGGACCTGGCATCGGAAGACGCCTTGACCTTGTCCAAGAACATTCCCGACGAACCCGACACCTGGACCAAACTGGCCTACGCTACCCGCCGCAAGACCGGTGGCGGCATTCCACCCGCCAAGGCCATCCTGGCCGCCGCCCGCCAGCGTTTCCCGGCCGAAGCTCTGATCGCTTACAATCTGGCTTGCTACGAGTGCCAATTGGGAAATTTGCCCCAAGCCCGCGCTTTGCTGCGCGAAGCGTTCCAACTCGAAAATCCTGCTGTAGTCAAACAAATGTGCCTGGACGATCCCGATTTGGAACCCCTCCGCCAGGAAATTAAGTTAATGTAAAATGAACCCGTCCCCGGACAAAAACCAGCAGCCGAAATTGGCCCTTTTTTCCTGCCATATTCGGCGCGGCTTCGTGCTCACGTTCTTGCTGGTATTGGCTTTGAGCGCGGGCGCAGGGCTTGAACGCTGGGTCTTGAGGACCGGGATGCCCGCCAGTACTTCGAGCGACTTTCAACTGATGGCGCAGGCCTGGGATATTATCGATAGGTATTATGTGGACCGCCCCGCGGTGCGCCACGCGGCCATGGCGGCGGGCGCAATCAACGGCATGACCGAGGCCCTGGGTGACACCGGGCACAGCGTCTATCTGAGCGCCGCGGAAGCGCGCAAAGCGGGCGCAGCGGTGCAAGGCAAGATGAACGGCATCGGCGTCGAAATCCTCCAGTCCAGCAACCACACGGTGGTGGTTGCGCCTGTGGACGGCTCACCCGCCCAACAGGCCGGCGTGCGCGCCGGCGACGTGATTTTGCAAGTTGACGGACATCCCGTGTCGGGGCTGCCGTTGAGCCACATTTCGGCCAGAATGTCCGGCGAACCAGGGCAGCCGGTTGCTTTGACGGTCTTCAATCCGAGCGACGGTGTCCGCCGCGAAATTAAAATCGTCCGCGCCGCCATAAAAATCAACCACGTCAGTTGGCAACAGTTGCCCGGCACCAAATTGGCTCACCTGCGCGTCGCCATGTTCAGCGAGGGTGAGACGGCCGATCTGCGCAAGGAGTTGCTGGAAATCAAGGCGCAGGGTATGCAAGGGATTATACTTGACCTCCGCAACAACCCCGGCGGGGCGCTGGATGAGGCCCTGGGCACGGCCAGCCAGTTTCTCCTATCGGGCAACATCATGTGGGAAAAGAACGCCAATAACATCATTACCAACGTGGCCGTGGAACCGGGCGGAGTGGCGACGGACATCCCGCTGACAGTGCTGATCAACGGCCTTTCGGCCAGTGATTCCGAGATCGTGGCCGGCGCTCTGCATGACTCGCACCGCGCCAGGCTGGTCGGGGACACCACATTGGGCACCGGAACGGTGTTGAGCCAATTTCAACTCGGCGACGGCTCGGCCCTGCTGCTGGCCGTGCAGGAATGGTTGACGCCGAACAAAGTTTCTTTCTGGCACCGCGGCATTGAGCCGGATGTGAAAATCAGTCTTTCACCCAACTCCATTCTGCTCCCCACCCTCGAGCGCGAGATGACACAGGCACAATTACAAACATCGGGCGACACGCAATTGCTCAAAGCCCTGGAAGTGCTCTCTCAGGCCACGGCCAAACCCGCCGCCGCGCTGGCCAGCCCGTGAAGCCGGGCTCTTGGTCCTCATACTTGACTTGATCCCATTCTGACTGGGAATAGGCCGCGCCTTAACGCCTGCCCCCGCGTTTTGGCTTGCTCGTCTGCCTGTGGCCGGGGCGGCCTTTTTCTGCGACCGAACCCGGCTTTCGAACAAACGCAGGCGCCTTTGGCGTCGAGGGCGTATTCGTCGGAGCCAGGCTCACTAAAACGCTATCATGCTCATTGGGCTGGCTGGGAGATCGGTAGCTGATGTTCAACGTCCCGGCTTGGCTTTTGGTCATGTCAACAGTAAGGGTGAGATAACCGAAATCGATCACAGGTGGCACCACCAACGTATAGTTGCCACTCGTCGTCCCCGCTCGCGGCGCCCCGGCCTGCGGCGGCGTGACCGCAAAACCGCCGCTGCCGGATACTACGTACGGAATCGCGCGCCCCAGCCCCGGGACGCTTCGTGAAAATCGCTGGTAAAGGTGGGCATGCCCGGACAATACGGCATCGGGCCAAAGTCCCGCATTCTGGCAGGCTGTGTCGATATCATTAGCCAAACCTGTGCTTCCGCCATGCACACTATCGACGGACGCTGGCGGGTGATGAACGGCCACGATCACGGCCTGCTGGCCAGCATCACGCGCCGGCTTCAATCGGGTCAACTCGGATTGGAGGAAAGTCAATTGATCATCGTTGATTGGGTAGTGACCACCTTGCGAGGAAATGACGCCCGGCCCCTCCAGCACATTGCTATACAGACCAATGATGGAAACGAACGGAGCGTCGAGAGTGAAATACACACCCGGCTGAGTCATCACGCTTCGCATCAATCCGCCGGCATCGGGAGAAGCGCCTGGGGCCGCAGCGCAAAAATTACGCAAGAAGGCCTGCAGCGTAGGAATCTGAACGGTGTTGGGAGTGCTGCCATAGACCATGCCATCATGATTGCCTGGAATGGCGAAGATGGGCCGGTCATAAGCGCGAAACGGCTCATAGAACTGATCATAGTAGTATTGATGTTCGCCAAAATAATAAACCACGTCGCCCAGATGGAAGAAAAAGGCCGGGGCGTTCGCACCTCCTTGCTGAATGTCGGCAGCCATCGCGTCCGCCACACTTCCTTCATGAGCAATGGCCGTGGCGGCTGTTTGCGCCGCGCTTACTTTGGCGGCGCCGGTATCGCCCACAACATGAAATACAATCCTTTTCGCCGCTTGAATCTGACTGGTCATGGTGGCGCCGAGGACGTCAGCCAGGTTCATGATCGGCGGCGAAGTCAGCGGCGCAGGCACTTCTTGGAGCTGATTCTGATGTTGCAAGTAATAAGGCGAGTTGAAGTAAGCAATGCTGGTATTATCGACCTGGAACGACGTCTCGTCCGCGCCTGGTTTAGGGTCCGCAAATAATCGGCCGCCATTACCAATAAGATTGTTAGTCGTGGGTTTTGGTTTTGCTTTCATAACATGTTCTTTCATCGTAGGGATGACGTTTCATGCTCCGAAAATTGCGATAACGTCTTTCGCATCAAGGCAGTTTGCGTCTCTATTTATGACGGTCGTCACTCTGGCGAGGTCGTTAAAAAATTGCGGGAACTGTTCATGTGGCTCCCGGCTGACTGGTGAAAAGTATCAGGGTCGTGAGGACTTAAAGGCAAGCTAAAAGCGTTTCATATTCGGCCAGAATCCGCCCGTCTCCTTACCAACTTGTAATGTTCGGGAAAGACTCCCGTCATCCACGTAGCCCATCTTGTGTGCAGTTGAAAGTTGATAACAACGGAAACAGAACTTGTAGCAAATTATGAAATTGAATTATTTATCGCAAAGAATGGCCGCCCTCCTCTTGAGCGGCTCGCTCCTGGCCGGCACTTGCGCCGTGGTCCTCACGGTTCGTGCCAGTGACCAGGGCTCGAAGGCCAAATCCATCGGCCTTGTCGTCGATAATCGACCGCTCACGTCGGAGGTCAAAATCTCCTCCAGCTTCGCCCCGATTGTCAAAAAAGTTGCCCCCAGCGTCGTCAAAGTCGAGGTCATCATCCCCGGCAAGGAGACCGACCTTGGCCTTGAGAATAATCCCTTCTT
>DASYNM010000133.1:0-7044 GCA_036008545.1 Verrucomicrobiia bacterium | reverse complement strand
AAAAGGCCAGGAGGCTGACCAGCAGGAAATCGCAAATGACAATGAGGATGCTGCGGTTCATGCGCTTGTCGCTAGTGAAGGCGTGCCGGAAACGTCAGCCGCCGGCGCGCTGGGTTGCATCTCCGATTGCATGAGCATCTTGCGCCGGGCGGGGCGCAGGCTGAAGATCTTGAAGATCGAAACGAAAATGACGCCGCAGGCCGTGCAGGAATAGGCGGCCATCAGGCTGAAATGAATGCTGCCCAGCGACACCAGTATGAGGCAGACAATCGTCCCGGCGAAGCCCAGGTAGAGGCCGGCGTCGAAGAGATGTTCCTCATTTTCAAGCAGCTTGAGCTGCACGCGCGCCGGCACTTTTTGCCGCCGGATTTCGGCCAGCTTGACCAGGCAGGCGCAATAGATCAGCCCCTGCAGCACAAAGAACAGCAGCAGCGTGATCAAACTCGTTGAGCTAAATGATGTTTCCATAAGCGATTTTTTGACGAGGGGGGCTGTGCTTGCGGTCGCCACGACGCTCGAAGGCAATCGCAGCCGGAAGGCTACCTCCGCCTTCTGGCTTTCCTGGGCGAGAAACGGCTCGCTCAGAAGCAATACCACCAGCAAAAACCCCACGGCAAATAACAATTCGCGGGCCACGTGAAATCCCCGCACTCGCAACGGTTCCTCGATCTCCGTCAACCTCGGCCAGGCGAAATGACCCGCCGTGGCCAGGAGGAATCCGCCCGATATGTAAAAGAACCACTTTACCATCAACGCAAACCACGGCTCGCGCAAGGCATAATCTGCGGCCGCCCGGCCGAACATCGCCACCGGCCCGGATGCCGTCCACAGGGGCCTCGGGGACGGAGTGTAAAGGCGCTCATGCCGCCGCAATAGTTCGTCCACCCCGCTTTGGCCATAATGCAGGCTGGCGCCCAAGTCTTTGAGGCCAGTCTGGCTGAAATCGTTAAGGTAAGAGGCCACCTCGTCCGGCTTTTGCGTCAGCGCCACGACCGCGAAAAGCGTCGGCAATTGCGCCCCGGCGGTGCGAGCCTGGGTCGTCAACAGAGCCAGGGTTCTAGGATCATCGACGTTACTGACAAAGGACTTAAGTTCACCCCAATCCAGCCGCTGCGCCAGCGAAAGCAAATCCATGAGAACTTCTTCCAACGGCTGGGCGCTGGCGCGTGTTCTGGCGGTGGCGGACCGTTCCACGATAACTTGCGCCAAACCAGGTGCGAGGCGGTTGCCGGCCATCAACAGCCCGCAGATCGATACCGCCGCGTCAAAAGCCTGGCCGGAAGGCGACGAAGATGGGGGGAAGAGGGCGGTGTTCGTCAACTCACGGGTGCGAAGCAGTTCCTGTACGGCCGGCGATCCGGTGGACTGTAAATAAGCCAAAATACGCGACCGGTTTTCGAGTCGGATAACCGTCGCGGTCACGGGGGTGGAACGAGTCACGGTCGGCCCGCCCGGAAAAAGAGGCTCGCTTTCGGGATGCGTGGCCAGTGAGGAGGCCAGTTCGCCGGTCCAGCGAATCTTCTCATTCTCCGCGGCTTGCAAGATCATGCGGGCGGCGTCCGCATTATTGGCGTGTTCCAGTGTCATGCCGCAATCCACCAGGGAAGGCCCGGCTTCACCGGCCCGCTGCAGGATGGAGGCATCGACCGCGCGCAGATGCATGGGCACAAGCCAGCCGCACACCAGCATCAAGCCCGAGAAGGCGATGCAGAGCGCAAACCAAAACCAACGGCTTTTGTCCGTACTCATGCGGCAGTATAATTATATATTAACTTGGGCTAATAGTCACCTTTATATTCGACACTGTACGAATGGTACTTGAACTTTTCGATCAGGCAAACCCTGAATTTGCACTCCACGCATCCGATATTCGACGTGACGGCAAAGGCCGGGCTGGACTTCGTTTTTTACCTTCACTACGCTTTCAAATGTTATGCGCACGCTCATTAAACATGCTCTCGTTTCCAGCGAACCTAAGGAAAACGTTTGCGTAAGCGGTTGGGTCCGTTCGCGGCGCGACTCCAAAGGCTTCTCCTTTCTCGAAATCAACGATGGCTCATGCCTGGCCAATTTGCAAGCGGTCGTGGATGGCAATGTTCCCGGCTACGATAAGATTGTGCATTTGACTACCGGCGCGTCGGTGATCGTAGAAGGTAGGCTGGTGGCGTCGCCGGCCGCAGGGCAAAAATGGGAAATCCATGCCACGAGCTTGCAGATCGTGGGCTTGGCCGATGCCACCTATCCCTTGCAAAAGAAAGGGCACTCGCTGGAATTTTTGCGGACCATCGCGCATCTGCGGCCTCGATCCAATCTCTTCGGCGCCGTTTTCCGGACGCGCAGCCGGCTGGCTTACGCCATCCACCAATTTTTCCAGGAGCGGGAGTTTGTCTATGTGCATACTCCCATCATCACGGCCAGCGATTGTGAAGGCGCCGGGGAGATGTTTCGCGTCACGACGCTCAAAGACGGCAGCGCGACGGCACCCGCCGCGGATTTCTTCGGCAAGCCCACCTATTTGACAGTCAGTGGGCAACTCGAAGCGGAGACGTTCGCCTGCGCGCTTTCCAATGTGTACACCTTCGGGCCGACCTTTCGCGCGGAAAATTCCAACACCTCCCGGCACGCGGCCGAGTTTTGGATGATCGAGCCGGAGATGGCCTTCTGCGATTTGACGGGCGACATGGATCTAAGCGAGGAATTCATCAAGGCCATGGTCCGCCATATCTTGAAGGACTGCGCGGAGGACCTCGGGTTGTTCGAAAAGTTTGTTGACAAGACTTTGCGCGAGCGCCTGGCCTTCGTGCTGGAGCGCCCCTTCCAGCGCGTGACCTACACGGACGCCCTGGAAATCCTGACCAAGTCCGGACGCACGTTTGAGCACCCGGTCCAGTATGGGCTCAACTTCCAGTCCGAGCACGAGCGGTTTTTGACCGAGGAGCATTTCAAATGTCCGGTGACCGTCTATAATTATCCCCGCGAAATAAAACCGTTTTACATGCGCTTGAACGACGATGGCAAAACCGTTGCGGCCATGGATGTGCTGGTGCCGGGCATCGGCGAAGTCATCGGCGGCTCGCAACGCGAGGAGCGACTGGACGTGCTCGAGGCGAATATGCGCCTGCAAAAGCTGCAGCCCGAGGCCTACTGGTGGTATCTCGATCTGCGCCGTTACGGCACCGTGCCGCACGCCGGCTTCGGTTTGGGCTTCGAGCGGCTGCTCATGTTCTTGACAGGCGTCTCCAACATCCGCGACACCATCCCCTTCGCGCGCACGCCAGGCAACGTTGAATTCTGAGCCATTTTCGGGAGGGATGAGCGCCGCGAGTCCGTAATATTGGCTTGGGCCAATCACGGGCTCACAGCGTTCGCCCCTCCCGAAAATATAGCTTCGCTCTTACAACTTGCTTTTAACTTCTTCTCGATTCTGGCCAAGTTGCCCTGCACTATTTTTGCGATATGAAACTGGCCACCCTGACCGCGGGCAAACTCAAAGCCATGCTGGCCAAGAAGGAAACTTCTTGCGCCGACATCATGCGCTCCGTGCTCGACGAGATCGAAAAACGCGAGCCGTCCGTGCGCGCTTTCATCACCGTGCGCGACCCCGCCGATTTGCTCCGTGAAGCCGAAGCAGTGGACCAACGCCGTGTGCGCGGCGAGCCGGTCGGGCCGCTGGCGGGATTGCCGGTCGCGGTGAAGGATAATCTTTGCACGCAAGGCCTTCGCACCACCTGCGCCTCCAAAATGCTGGCCGGCTTTGTTCCTCCCTACGACGCGACCGCCATCCAGCGCGTCAAGGCCGCGGATGGCATTATTTTGGGCAAGACCAACATGGACGAATTCGCCATGGGCTCCACCACCGAAAATTCCGCCATGCAGATGACGCGCAATCCCTGGAACACGGATTACGTGCCCGGCGGCACCAGCGGCGGCTCGGCGGCGGCCGTCGCAGCGCATGAGACCATTCTGGCGTTGGGGTCCGACACCGGCGGCTCCATTCGCCAGCCCGCCTCCTATTGCGGCGTGGTTGGTCTGAAGCCGACTTATGGCCGCGTTTCGCGCTACGGACTGATCGCTTACGCCTCGTCGCTGGACCAAGTGGGCGCGCTGGCCAAAAATGTCGAAGATGCGGCTCTGCTTTTCTCCGTGCTCGCGGGCCACGATCCGATGGATTCCACTTCACTGGACGTGGCCGCGCCCGATGGCCTGCTCTCCGACCCGCCCGCCAACCTCCGCATCGGCGTGCCGAGGGAATTTTTCGGCCCCGGCCTCGATGCCGAAGTGCAGCAAGCCGTCGAAAACGCCATGAAAGCGCTGGCCGGGCGCGGCGCGCAACTCGTCCCCATCAGCTTGCCGCACACGGAATACGCCATTCCCATCTACTACATTATTGCCTGCGCGGAGAGTAGTTCCAATCTGGCGCGCTACGACGGCTGCAAGTTCGGTTACCGCGCCAAATCGGAAGGCAATGTTATTGACATGATGACGGCCTCGCGCACGGAAGGTTTTGGGGATGAAGTCAAACGCCGCATCATTCTGGGCACCTACGTCCTCAGCTCCGGCTACTACGAAGCCTACTACAACAAAGCCGCCAAGGCCCGCACGCTGATCCGCCGCGACTACGACGAAGCCTACAAAAGTTGCGACGTCATCATGCATCCCGTGGCCCCGACGCCCGCCTTCAAAATTGGCGAGAAAACCAGCGACCCGCTGGCCATGTATCTGGTCGATATCTACAGTGTCATCGCCAACCTGACCGGCTCCCCCGCCATGAGCGTCCCGTGTGGGATGAGCAAAGGGGGTTTGCCCATCGGCGTGCAGATTACGGGGCCGGCCCTTTCTGAACCATTGTTGTTCCGCGTGGCGCAACGATTGGAGGGATTGCTGGGGCACTGAGATCTCGCCCGATCAAAACTCTGGAAACAGAAGGATTCACGAAGTTCTATTTAGACTTTAGATTTCCCACTTCCTGAATAATCACCCACGTTGGCCGAAGATAGGTTTTGGTACGCTCCTCAGTATCCCAGACGTACGCAATCCCATTGGCAGTATTGACAGCCTTCATCAACTGCCCCCACACAGTTCGGTTTACTTGGTAAACCTCCTCGCGGAGAATCTTGTAGTCTGAATATTCTTGGAGATGTAACAAGTAAGCGGTGGTTTCTAGGTGGTTCGTGTCTGGCAGATTTCCTTCCATTTCGGCTGTAATCAAAATCGAATGCTCGGAATCCGGCTTTGGCTTCGTGTGTGTGATGGTCAATTCACATTCATAGCTTGTTTCCGTTCGCGTGAACGAATCACCTTGTGACCAAGCATCATAAGCGGCTCCAAACTGCCGCCTTTCCGCCTCAACTTCTGCAGCTCCTCCTTGCTTTTCTCCACGATAAGTGTGCTTTTCGCGAAGCTCAGTGATGTTAGTGCTCAAAACGTCAAAAGAGTAGTACTTTGTCTTTGCATCCCATATCGCCCACTTGACCGCCTCATCAGCCGTGGGCATCTTGGCTTGTACAGTCATCTGTTGCTGAAAATGCTCCGCATCAGTCTTTCTGCTCTGTACAATTCTGTAACCAATCAGAACCACAAGACCAACCGCACCGAAGGCCAGGAAATGTTTAATTGTGAGGTCGGGGTTTAGATTGACACTCGTTGAAGTTTTGGAAGCTGAGTTGCCGTATACTGTCCGTTCCGTCTTGCGGACATCTTCTGCCGGCTTAGTTTGCCCTCCATCGTAGAAAACATTTTGTTTGCTGGCATTCATCTCGGCCTGACCCGAAGCTTCAATAGCGGCTTGGTGACCGCCTCTTCGAGAGAGCTTTTGAAGGAAGAATAAGGCCGCGCCGCCTATCGCTGCGGCGAGGACCCAGCAAAGAATCATCGAGTTATTTCCATCAGCTTCTTCATTATTGTTTTGAGCGTATGCTGGGGCTAGAGGGGTTGCCTTGTCTTGAACAGGTGCCTCTACGCGAATCGCTGTTTGTGGGGAACTGGTTTTTGCGTAAGATCGGAGGACGATGATTTAACCACTTCTTGGACCGTAACTGGCGGCATAGACTCGTAGGCAAACAACTGCTGAACTTCGGAAACAGAAAGGGGACGGTTGTAAACGCGGACATCGTCAATGGCCCCCTGCCAGCAATACCTCGGGGCTCCAGTGTTTGTAGAGGCCGCTGCGAATGTTGATGCGCCTATGCGAAATGGAAGCGGAACCGCGCCAGCCAGCGATGACGGGCTGCATTTTACAGTGCCATAGACAGACCCGTCAATAAAAAGCGATAGAAATCCATCGAGTTCGATCGTTAGGACGCAGTGATACCAGCGATTCGTACTGGGTTTGAAGGTGTTAAAATTAAGTGGAACACTCGTGGTGTAGGTTAGTTTGTTGCTAAACCCTAAATGCTCACTCGAAACAAAAACTATAGCCCCCTCAATTTGCGGTGAATTGGCTTGGTCACGACCGACGAGTGTCGTTACTTCCCCGTCAGCGATAGTATAGCCATCCAATCTGAACCAGCACGAATACGTGGCTGGTAAATAGGGGAGACTGTCAAGGCTCGGGCAATCGATAGTGGAGTTGGTGCCGAGTTGGCCGGAAAACTGAGCCGCCGAAGACGGCATCCCAAATCGGTCTGTGGCGTACATTACATTTTGAGCGATACCATTATTCCCGTGTTCGCTCGCGTCATTGGCATTCCCGTTGAATGGGTAATACGCGACAAGCCCGTTGGTGAGGAAGGATTGGGCTTGGACCTGACCCGCAAAAACGAAACCGATCGTCAGAATGCCAAATAATGCTCTGGTTGTCATAAATGGTTTCATCCCGCCGGGAAACGCACATGCCCTTAAGCATCCCGGCAAACCCCGCGCCCGACCGAGTCGCGACACGTGGCGCCGTCAACCAAACAGACCTTCAATGACGACGATCCTTTTGAACCGTTTCGTCAAGGAATGCAAGCGGAATTAGAAAGCAAACTAGGTGATGCCAACATACCCCCTTTTAAGCTCAAACCTTCCTATTTCAGCCATGTCGGTGATGCGGAACTGCCCCTG
>DASYNM010000132.1:0-25694 GCA_036008545.1 Verrucomicrobiia bacterium | reverse complement strand
CGAGGTGACGCACAATTTTCATTTTCGGTTTGACAGCAAATTGGACCCCGCCATCTCCATCCCTCTGCTGACCGAGCCGGAGCGACGGACGTTGAACCAGGCGAGCTTCACCGACAAACCCGAAATCCAGGGCGACCTCTGGGGCAACTGGGAAACTCCTGCGGCTACGGGCTTTGCCGCCAAACTGGCCGCCAACCATTTCATCGTGCGCGGTGAGAAGGTGGACCAGCTCAGCATGCAAATGGATTACACCAACCTTCTGCTGCGCCTGAGCCAGTTGAGTCTGACCCACGACTCGGGCCGGGTCGATATGCCGCTGGCCACCATCAATTTCGCGTCCAATGTCTATTTCATGACCAACGCCTCAAGCACCATAGACCCCGAGCCGGTCCGACGCGCGTTGGGCAAGATTGCACCGCCATTCATGCGCGAGGTTCACTTCGATTCGCCGCCACTGGTCAAGGCATACGGATCGTTCACCCCCGGAGACGACTTAGGCACCGACATGCATTTTTTCGTCCAAGGCAAGAATTTTCATTGGAACGGCCTCACCGCGGAGTCCGCCCAGGGGACGGTGGATTATCACATCCGCACGGTGAACGTGACGAACCTTCAGGCCGGCGTTTACAAGACCGGCAAGTTGAAAGGCTGGGTCACCATCGAATGGGAGCCAGAGGGCGCCACCCGGTTCAGCAGCGATTGCACCTTGAGAGAACTCGACCTTGGTGCCATGGCCCAGGATTTGACCGGCAAGAACAGCAAAGTCGAGGGGATGTTGGACGGGCACCTGGTGCTGGCAGCTCCTTTCGGCGCCAGCGACACCAATCTTTTCGGCCAAGGCTGGTTCAATATTCATAACGGACTGCTGTGGGACATAAAAATCTTCGGCATCTTCTCCCCTATTCTCAACGCCATCGCGCCCGGCTCCGGCAACAGCCGCGCTCGCCAAGCCACGGCCGATTTCATCATTACCAACGGCATCCTCGCCACCGACAACCTGGAAATTCGTTCTTCGGGTTTTCGCCTGCTCTATCGTGGCACCGTCGATTCAAAAAAACGCATGAACGCGCGCGTGGAAGCGAACCTGCTGCGTGACACGCCGGTCTTCGGTTATTTTCTGGGCTGGATGCTGACGCCACTGGACAAAATATTCGAGTACCACGTCACGGGCACGTTGCAAAAGCCCATTGTTCAACCGCTGTATATCCCGAAGGCGTTCATGGCCATCTTACGTCCATTTTCAACCTTGAAGGAGATGCTGCCTCCAGCGACCTCGGACAAGCCTAAACCCGCGCCGACGCCAACTCCCGTTCCAACGCCTGCTCCGCCCACCACCCAACCGCCCAACTGACACAGCTCTTGACTCTGGGAGTTGGTTTTGGCATTTTATAAAATGTGGTTTCGCCGAAGTTGAAACCAGTATCCCAAGGGGTGCATGGTGTGAAATTCAGTGCAGCCTGCTGTAGGTATTGAAAGTCGCAATTAAACTAATGCCTTTGGCAGTTGCGCCGAAAAGCCGAAGTTGGTCCGAGGCATGGCAGACGGGAACTGGAGGTTGGTCTTTCTTAGCAAACAAAAGCCAAAGCTATTCCATGAAAATATTTGACAATCGAACGACCCTGATTATGGCCGCGCTTTTTCTGGTGGTCATGAGGACTCCGGCCGCGACGTTCACCAACCTTTACAATTTTAGCGCGTTGTCCGCAACGGACACGAACCAGGATGGGAGCGGTCCCTTGGCGGATTTGGTGGCGTCTGGAAGCGTACTGTATGGGACGGCGGCGGACGGCGGCACCAACAATGATGGGGTGGTGTTCGCGCTCGGCTTGGTTCCCACGTTTAACATTCAGTTGGTCAACAAAGCCGTGGTCTTGAGTTGGAGCGATCCTTCGCTTTCTCTCTATGCCGCCCCGACGCTCACCAGCGTTTTTACGAACATTCCTAGTGCCACCAGTCCTTACACTAATGCCATCACCGGCGAGCAACAATATTTCCAAGTTCACTGAGTCAAGACCAAGTTCGAAGCCGCCCGCTAGGACGCCAATTTTGGCTAGCCCGTAAAGAGCGGACCGCGGATGATGTCGCGCGTGGGGACGCGCAAAGCAAATGTAAGTTTGATTCTGCTGGCGGCGGCGGTGACCGGTGTTGTGTTCTATTATTCTCTGCCCTCCGGCGAGCCAGTTTATCAGGGCAAAACGCTGCGAAGCTGGCTGGAACAATTTGGCACGAACCACTGGGCAGCGGGACATGGTGGTAATTTGGACCGCCAAGCGGAAGCTGCAATTCAACACATTGGCACGAATGCAGTGCCGTTTTATTTGCAGTTGTTGACAGCCAGGGAGTCGCCGCTCAAAGTCAAATTGCTCACACTCGGACAGAAACCTTGGCTAGCCGCGTTTCATATTCCTTCGGTGGCTGAATATCGCAAACAGCTTGATTTGCGAAAGACGTTGGGAGCCTATGGTTTTGTCGCTTTGGGAGAGAAAGCGAAGCCCTTCATCCCCGCCTTGATCGCGCTGAACAACGATGAAGTTCGGAGAACGCGGCATCTCGCGATATTCGCGCTGAGGTGCCTCGGCCCTATCGCCAGCGAGGCGTTACCCGAAATGTTTGTGTGTCTCAATGACCCTGACTTCACAATCCGAAGCGAAGCCGCAACAGCCGTTGGCGAGATTCATCAGGAATCAGAAAAGTCGGTTCGCATTTTGATCGATTTTATTGAGAAATACCGCGCGGACCGGATCAACTGGTTTCCGATCGACGATGCCATCAGGTCCCTCGCGAAATTCGGGGCGCAGGCCAAACCGGCTGCTCCATCGCTGGTTGAGCTGTTGGATGACCCAGAACAAGGTATTCGTGGCGCCGCCACCAACGCGCTCAGAGAAATAGACCCGGACGCGGCCGCAAAAGCAGGAGTGAAGTGACAGGCCGATCGCTCAGCGCCTGCGCGCCGGGCCGAAGAAGTAGCCGCCATGCACGCGCGCTCCGCGCACTTTGCCGGTGAAGCCGGCTTTCTGCCCCGGCTTCTGTTCCTCGAACAACGCCGTGTACTGATAATCAAAGTTGTCCAGCTTCACGCGCGCTATCTTTTGTCCGATGAACCGCTCGATGGCATAGACGTGACTGACATCCGCCGCCACCATAAGCGTGAGCGCGTCGCCCGAATGCTCGGCGCGGCCCGTGCGCCCGATGCGATGAATGTAATCCTCGGGATGCTGCGGCACATCATAGTTGACAACGTGACTGACATCGGCGATGTCAAGGCCGCGCGAGGCGATATCCGTCGCCACCAAAACCTCATAGCGACCGTTGCGAAATCCTTTCAAGGCATCCTCGCGCTCGCGCTGCGTCCGGTTGGAATGCAGCACCGCCACGGCATGACGATTGCGTTTGAGCAAGGCGGCGATCTGATCCGCGCGATGTTTGGTGCGGCAAAAAACGATGACCGAGGCGTATTGCACCTTTTCCAATAATTGCAAAAGCAATCCGGTCTTCTGGGTCTCCGCCACGGGATAAATAACGTGCTCAACTGTTTCCGCCGGCGAGCGCCGGGCGCCGATTTCAATCGTCTCGGGATTCCTCATCGCCCATTGGATCAGGCTTTCGATCTCAAAAGGAATCGTCGCCGAAAACAGCGACGTATGACGATCGCGCGGACATTTCTGGAGGATGCGCCTCACGTCGGGCAGAAACCCCATGTCAAGCATCCGATCCGCTTCGTCCAGCACCAGGTATTTGATGTTGTCCAGGCGGCAGGCGCCGCGCTCCATGTGGTCCAGCAGACGGCCCGGCGTGGCCATGATGATATCAGCCCCGGCCTGCAAAGCGTCCAATTGCTTTCCGTAACCGACGCCGCCGTAGAGAACAGCCGTGCGCAAATGGGTAAAGCGGGAGAAGTCGTGGACGGCCGTTTCGACTTGCGCCGCCAATTCCCGAGTCGGCTCGAGCACCAAAGCGCGCGAGCGAGGCTCATGTTCGCCCAGGAGTGAGAGGATAGGCAGCGCGAACGCGGCGGTTTTGCCCGTGCCCGTTTGCGCGCTGCCGATGACATCGCGACCGGACATGATCAGAGGGATGGCCCTCAACTGGATGGGGGTTGGCTCGGTGTACCCCATTGCTTTCACCCCCTCCATTACCGCCGGGGACAACCCAAAACTTGTAAACGACATGAAGCATAATCCTCTGATTCGCCAGCTAATGCAAGCGCCGATTCCGGTCCCAAAGTTATTCGTACTTCTTGAGCAACAGCGCCAAGTCCATCTTAGTCTTGCGCGGCCAAAATTTCTTGTCGGTCATAATGGCATTTTTGAGCGCGTCGTGGCAGGGGCAGTTTGGTTCGCGGGGAATGTGCGCGATGACCCCTTTGAGGATGGCCTTGGCCTGGCTGGCATTTTTAAGCAGATTGGCCACGATCATTTCCACAGTGACGTGCGCCTCGTCCACCTTCCAGCAATCGTAATCGGTAATCATCGCCATTGTCGCGTAGGCGATTTCGGCCTCGCGCGCGCATTTGGCCTCGCCGAGATTGGTCATGCCGATCACGTCGTAACCGAGCTTGTGATTTGTGATTGACTCTGCCCGCGTGCTGAACGCGGGGCCTTCCATGTTGACGTAGGCGCCGCCGTTATGCACGCGCGCGCCTTCGGCCCGGCAGCTTTGGAAGAGCAATTCCCGCAACTCGCCGCAAATCGGGTCCGCGAACGCCACGTGCGCCACGATGCCACGACCGAAAAAAGTGTGCTCGAACGACCGCTTGGTCTTGTCAACAAATTGGTCCGGCAGCACGATGTCACAAGGTTTGTAGCGTTTCTGGAGGGAGCCGACGGCGCTGACGCTGAGAATCCAGGCCGCGCCGAGCTTTTTCATGCCGTAGATGTTGGCGCGATGATTCAATTCGCTGGGCAGGATCCGATGGCCGCGAGCGTGGCGCGGGAGGAAAACCACCTCGCGCCCGGCCAATTCGCCCGTAAGGAAATCGTCCGAAGGCGGCCCGAAAGGCGTCTTCACCTTGACCCATTTTTGCCGCGTCAACCCCTCAATATGATAAAGTCCGCTGCCACCGATCAAACCGATGCGATGTTTCGTCATGGGATTGACCATATACGGACGAAGCGAAGCCTTCAAGCGTCAGGCGGTTCTTCCTGCTCTTAATCTTAATCCTAATCCCTTGGTGCAGCGAGAGAGATTAAGATTAGGATTAAGATTAAGAGTAGGATTGACTGAAAACCTCGCCTCGCATCAGCAACATCGGCATCTGGGTTAACAAGCCCGCGTTTGACGCTTGGAATTCAGCCCCTGCCCCGCATAATGATGGCGATGAGTAAACGTTTTTACATCACCACGGCGATTGACTATGCCAACGGCGCGCCCCACCTGGGGCACGCTTACGAGAAAGTCATCACCGATGTGATCGCCCGCGCCCACCGCGCCCTGGGCGAGGAGGTATTTTACCTCACCGGGCTGGACGAGCACGGCCAGAAAGTCCAGCAAGCCGCGCTGGCCGAGGGCAAAAGCCCGCAGGACTATTGCGACGCACTGGCCGCAAAGTGGCGCGAATTCACCGCCAAACTCGGATTAAGCAACGACGATTTTGTCCGCACCACCGAAGCGCGCCATAAAGAATGCGTGCAGACCGTGCTCTCCAAATTGCACGCGGACGGCCAATTTTACAAAGCCACCTACACTGGGTTTTACTCGCCCAAGGAGGAAACATTCTTGACAGAAAAGGACCGCCTGCCTGACGGCAGCTTTGATCCGTCCTGGGGCGAGGTCATCGAGTTGAAGGAGGACAATTACTATTTCAAATTGCGCGAGCACCAGGATTGGATCATCAAATACATCGAGTCCAATCCCGGCTTCATCGCGCCTGATTATCGCCGCAACGAAGTGCTCGGTTTCTTGAAAAAAGAGCCGCTGGAAGATCTGTGTATTTCGCGACCCGCCGAACGCCTGAATTGGGGCATCCCCATTCCGTTCGACGCCGGCTTCGTCACTTATGTTTGGTTCGACGCGCTTGTCAATTATATCAGCGTCCCCTTTGCCCACGGCGATCCGGTCATCCGTAAGGCCCTCGGCGCCGGCGGCGCCACGTCCTTTGAGGCTTGGCCGGCCGATCTGCACATTATCGGCAAGGACATTCTGAAGTTCCACACCGTCTATTGGCCCATCATGCTCAAGGCGATGGGGCTTCCCCTGCCCCGTCAGGTTTTGGTGCATGGCTTTTGGCAAAAGGAGGGTCAGCGTTTGAGCAAGAGCACCGGCAACGTCGTGGACCCCGTCGCCGTCATCGACGAATGGGGCCCGGACGCCTTCCGCTATTACCTTGTGCGCGAACTCGACATCGGCCCCGATGGCAATTGGACCGACGCCGGCTTCCGCTCGCGCTATCAATCGGAATTGGCCAATGGTCTCGGCAACCTGGTCAACCGTTCCCTCACGATGATCCAGCGTTATCGCGGTGGTCGTGTGCCGAGCGGCGCCAGCCAACTTGCCCGCGAAACGGACGAGACGTGGAGCCGCACGGTCGCTGCCTACCGTGCCAACGCGTTGCAGGACGCGGTGCAACAATGCGGAGCGCTGGTCACGCGCGCCAATCAATACATCGACCAGACCAGCCCTTTCAAGATTGCCAAAGACCCGGCGCGCGCCGGTGATTTGGATAACATTCTGGTGACGCTGGGCGAGGTGTGCCAAGTCTTGGGCGTGGTGTTGTGGCCTGTCATACCCGTGGCCTCGGAAAAACTCCAGCTTCAGCTCGGGCTGAAGAGCGTCAATACGAATTTAACACAACCGCCGCCAGCTCTGCCTGCCGGTCACGTTTTGGGCGAGATTTTTCCATTATTTCCACGCAAGGACCCATAGCCAATTTGAGCCTGACGGTGGCGCCACTGCCCGCATCCGTGGCAGGCGGGTGCAACGATGATCTGCAATGCAAACTTGCTGGACGATGCCTTAAATCTCGCTCTTCCTGCTAATCGTCTCCGGCCGCGCCGGCGTATATTTTTGCAACGCTTGCCGCAGTTGTTCGGGCGACGGCGGCTTCATCAAATATAATGTTGCCCCAAGCGCTTCCGCCCGCGCCTGGTCCTCCGCCTGATTCGAAGAAGTCAAGACCACAACCGGCGTCCGCGGAAAGTCCAAGTGCTGCTGCATCCATTCCAACACTTCGAACCCGTTGTAGTGGGGCAGCTTGAGGTCTAGAAATATGATGTCTGGCCGGGGATAAGCCGCCGCATCGGCGAAACGGCCTTTATTGAGCAAATAGTCCAAGGCTTCGACGCCGTCGGCAGCCACGAAAGTCAGAGCACGAAGACCGGTTCTCTGAACGGCGCGATGGAAGAAAAAAACGTCGTCGTGCGAATCTTCAACCAGGAGGATGATAATCTGCTGCTCAGATAAGTTCATCGAATGTCACGACTGTTGACTGTGGGCCTCGGCGGCACGGAGGGCAGATCGACCCAGAACCGGCTGCCCTGGCCCGGGGCGGATTCCACGCCGCAGCCGCCACCCATGCGTTGGACGGCGCGTTGCACGATAGCCAATCCAATCCCCGTGCCCTCATACCGCTGCAAGTCGCCCACGCGTTCGAGCATGTTGAAGATTTTGCGGTGATAAGCGGCGTCGATGCCAATGCCGTTGTCTTCAATCCAAAGCCTCACCTGGTTGCCGCGCGCTTCAGTCCGGATGCGAACTTCGGGCGTGACGCCGGGAGCGACAAACTTGGTGGCGTTGTTGATCAGGTTGCTCAAGGATTGTTCCAAGAGAAAGCGGTGGCCCATGACGGGCAAGAGATCGGGCTGAATGACGATTTTCGCAGGCACGGAGCTTCCGGCGAGGTTGAGGGATACGACTGCGTCCAACAAAGGCCGCAGTGGCACTGGGTCCAGCGTGACGCTTTCGCGCGCGACGCGTCCGTAGGTGAGCAAATCGCGCGTCAGGGTGTCCATGCGTTTGGCGGCGCGGTCCAAGGCCATTAGATGGCCGCGGCCTTCTTCGTCCAAGCGCGAACCGTAATCTTCGAGCAAGACGTTTGCATATCCGCTGATGCAGCGAAGCGGAGCGCGGAGATCGTGCGAGACGGTGTAGGAAAAAGCTTCTAACTCACTGTTGGCGTCTTTGAGTTCGCGGTTGAGTTCTTGAATTACTTCCAATTGCTCAGCTTGGCGGCTGTTGTGAGCGGCCAGATCAGCCGCCTGGCTCTTAATGATTTGCGTTTGGCGCGCCAGTTCCACGAACGCGCCGACTTTGGCTTTGAGGACCTGCGGGACAACCGGCAGAAACAAGTAATCCACCGCCCCCAATTCGTAGCCCTTGAGGCGGTCGAGGTCGGTGGTGTTGTAGCCGGTGACGAAAATGATGGGCGTCTTCTCGAATCGGGGCCGCTGGCGAATGAGGGCCGCCGTTTCGAAGCCGTCCATGTTGGGCATGTTGACGTCGAGCAGAATCACGGCGAAGTCGTAGCGCAGCAATTGTTCGAGAGCTTCGACGCCATTGCGGGCGTGGACGATGCGCTGGCCCAATTCGGATAGGATGGCTTCGTGCGCCATCAATTTTCCGGGCTGGTCATCGACTAGAAGGATGTTGACGATTTCCTTCGGAGCGGCGGGCTTTTTCCGCTCCGGCATCACTGGGGCCAATGTCGTCTCTTGCATAGATCGCGCAATCTTTCGTTCAACGATGAAGCCAGACACGCATTAACGAAACCAACTGTTCGCTGTTAACCGGTTTGGCGATGTAATCCGACGCGCCCGCTTCGAGGCATTTCTCGCGGTCGCCTTTCATGGCTTTGGCCGTGAGAGCGATCATGGGCAGGAGCTTGTGTTTGAGGTTGCCGCGAATGACCTGCATGGTTTCGTAACCGTCCATTTCGGGCATCATGATGTCCATCAGGACCAGGGAAATGTCGGGTGTCTGTTCCAGCAGGTTGATGGCTTCGCGGCCGTTGGAAGCGCTGAGCACCTGCATGGAGTGGCGCTCCAGCAATCCGGTCAGGGCGAAGATGTTGCGAACATCGTCATCGACCACCAGCACTTTTTTGTTGGCCAGCGCTTCATCGGTTTGATGCAGGCGCTGGAGCATGCGCTGTTTGGCCGGAGGCAGATCAGTGACGACGCGATGGAGAAACAAGGCGGTCTCGTCCAGCAATCGTTCCGGGGACTGGACGCCTTTGATGATGATGCTCTTGGCGATCTTCTGCAACTGAGTCTCCTCTTCCGCCGTCAATTCCTTGCCGGTGAAGACGACGATGGGTAACTCGCGCAGGGCCGGCTCGCTTTCAATTCTGGAGAGGAGCTCGAAGCCGGAGATGTCCGGCAGGCGCAAATCCAGCACCGCGCAATCGAAGGAACGGTCGTGCATCAAATTCCACGCCTCGCGGCCGGTGCCGACGCCGGTGATCTCAACATCTTCGTGCGAGAGCAATTCGATGATACCGGTGCGTTCCGTCGGGTCGTCATCGACCACCAACAACTGTTTGATGCGAGGTTTGGTGAATTCCTGAATCCTAGTCAAGGCCGCTTCAAGTCCCTCGGTGGTGACCGGTTTGTTCAAGTAAGCAAACGCGCCGCGCTCCAGGCCGTGCTGGCGCTCCTCTTCCATGGTGATGATTTGCACCGGTATGTGACGGGTGGATGGGTCTTGCTTGAGGTGGCTCAAAACGGTCCACCCCAACATGTCCGGCAGGAAAATGTCCAGGCTGATGGCGGTGGGTTTGAATTCCCGTGCCAGCGAGAGAGCCACGCTGCCACGCATCGCCACCAAGCCTTTGAAACCCTTGTCACGGGCCAGCCCAAGCAACACTCGCGCGTAATGCGGATCGTCTTCAACAATCAATAGCACCGAATCGCTGTCCCGGATGTTGTCCCGATCGTCAAGCACCGTTTCGGAACTCGCGGTAGGCAAAACCTTCATGGCGGGCACTTCGGAATCCGCCGGGCGCGCGACGGACGGACCAGCGTAAGTTTGCGGCAGGTAGAGCGTGAAAGTGCTGCCCTCACCTAGGACGCTGTGGAGCTTGATTTCGCCCCCCAGCAAATTGGCCAGTTCGCGACTGATGGCCAGGCCCAAGCCAGTGCCGCCGTACTTGCGGCTGGTGCCGGCATCGGCCTGCTGGAAAGCCTCAAAAATGATTTTCTGTTTGTCCGGCGGTATGCCAATGCCAGTATCAACCACCTCAAAGGCCAACACCGCAGGCGCGCGCTTGAGCACCGGATGATCCGCCGACCAACCTTGTTGAGCGAGGCGCACATTAAACGTCACGCGGCCCTGGCCGGTGAACTTGAAGGCGTTGGAGAGCAAATTTTTAAGAATTTGGAACAATCGTTTGGCGTCCGTAATTAACTGCCGCGACAAATGAGGGTCGAGCGTCAGCACGAACCCTAAGTTACGCGTGTCGGCCACGTGGCGGAAGTTGCGGTCCACGGTGTCGCGCACGGAGGCGAAGGTCACTTCTTCCGCCTCGATCGTGACGGTGCCGGACTCGATCTTGGACAAGTCAAGAATATCGCTGATCAGGTTCAACAAATCGGTGCCGGCGCTGTGAATGGTCTTGGCGTATTCGACCTGCTTGCCGGTCAGATTACCCTGCGGGTTGTCCAGTAGTTGCTGACCCAGGATGAGGATGCTGTTGAGCGGCGTGCGCAATTCATGCGACATGTTAGCCAGGAATTCGGACTTGTATTTGGAAGTCAGCGCCAGCTCGGACGCTTTCTCCTCGACGGTGCGGCGGGCTTGCTCGATTTCCTGGTTCTTGCGTTCGACTTCGGCGTTTTGCTCGGCCAATTGCTGCGCCTTCTCGGCTAACTCCTGATTCGTGCGCTGCAATTCAATCTGGCGCGTTTGGAGTTCGCTGGTCAGCTCTGTCGATTGCTGGAGCAACCCCTCGGTACGCATGGTGGCTTCGATGGTGTTGAGCATGATGCCGATGCTGCCCGTCAATTGTTCCAGGAAAGCCATGTGCGTTTGGGTGAAGGCGGTCAGAGAAGCCAGTTCAATCACGGCCTTGGTCTGGCCCTCGAAGAGCACTGGCAGCACGACCACATTGGCCGGTTCGGCGTCCATCAGGGCGGAGTTGATTTCGATTTGATGGTCGCGTACGGAATTGAGCAGCAGCGTCTTTTTCTCCAATGCGCATTGCCCTATGAGCCCCTCGCCCAACTGCATGGAATCATCACTGCCATTGCGGCGGCGGTGCGCATAGCCGGCCAGCAGTTTCAACAGCGGCTCGTCGTCGCGCGATTCCATTTGATAGATGACGCCCTGCTGGGCGTTGACCAGCGGGGCCAATTCGGAAAGCAACATGCGGCCGACGGTGATGAGGTCGCGCTGGCCCTGCAACATGCGCGTGAACTTGGCGATATTGGTCTTGAGCCAATCCTGCTCGGTGTTGCGTTGGGTGGTGTCGCGCAAATTGCTGATCATGGCGTTGATGTTGTCCTTCAATTCGGCCACCTCGCCGCGGGCGATGACCTGGATCGAACGAGTCAGATCGCCTTTGGTCACCGCCGTGCCGACCTCAGCGATGGCGCGCACCTGCGTGGTCAGGTTGGCGGCGAGCAGATTGACGTTATCGGTCAAGTCCTTCCAGGTGCCAGAGGCGCCGGGCACGTTGGCCTGGCCGCCGAGACGGCCTTCGACGCCGACTTCGCGAGCGACGGTCGTGACCTGCTCCGCGAAAATGGCCAGCGTGTCGGTCATGTTATTGATCGTGTCGGCCAGCGCGGCGATTTCTCCCTTGGCTTGCACGGTGAGCTTTTGATTCAAATTGCCGTTGGCCACGGAAGTAACGACTTTCACAATGCCGCGCACCTGGTCGGTCAGGTTGGCGGCCATGACGTTGACGGAGTCGGTCAGATCCTTCCAAGTTCCGGCCACGCCGGGGACTTTCGCCTGACCGCCCAGCTTGCCTTCGGTGCCGACTTCGCGCGCCACTCGAGTAGCTTCGGCGGCGAAGGCGTTAAGCTGATCCACCATGACGTTGATTGTGTTTTTAAGCTCGAGAATTTCACCTTTGACGTCGGCGGTAATCTTTTTGGACAAGTCGCCTTTAGCGATGGCGGTGGCGACCTCGGCGATATTTCGGACTTGCGCGGTCAAATTGCCAGCCATGACGTTGAAAGAGTCAGTCAAGTCCTTCCAGGTTCCGGCCACGCCGGGCACGATGGCTTGTCCACCCAGTTTGCCATCGGTGCCGACTTCGCGAGCCACTCTCGTGACTTCGGCGGCGAAGGATCGCAATTGATCAACCATTGTATTGATGGCCTCTTTGAGTTGCAAAATTTCCCCGCGCACATCCACCGTGATTCTTTTGGACAGGTCACCGTTGGCCACCGCGATGGTGACGTCGGCGATGTTGCGGACTTGGGCGGTGAGGTTGGAAGCCATGGAGTTGACGTTGTCGGTCAAATCCTTCCACGTTCCCGCCACGCCGGGGACTTGCGCCTGGCCGCCCAGCTTGCCTTCCGTGCCGACTTCGCGCGCAACGCGCGTCACTTCGGAGGCGAAAGCGTTCAATTGATCGACCATCGTGTTGATGGTGTTCTTAAGCTCAAGAATTTCGCCTTTGACGTCCACCGTGATTTTGCGCGAGAGGTCTCCGCGCGCGACGGCGGTGGTGACTTCGGCGATATTGCGGACTTGGGCGGTGAGGTTAGAGGCCATGGAATTGACGTTGTCGGTCAATCCCTTCCAAGTGCCGGCGACGCCGGGGACTTGCGCCTGGCCACCCAATTTTCCTTCGGTGCCGACTTCGCGAGCGACGCGCGTGACCTCGGAAGCGAAGCCGTTCAATTGATCGACCATCGTGTTGATGGTGTTTTTCAGCTCAAGAATTTCACCTTTGACCGGCACAGTGATCTTCCGCGAAAGGTCCCCGTTGGCGATGGCGGTCGCGACTTCGGCAATGTTGCGTACTTGCCCGGTCAGATTGCCGGCCATGGAATTGACGTTGTCGGTCAAATCTTTCCAGGTGCCGGCCACGCCCGATACTTGGGCCTGGCCGCCCAACGTGCCTTCGGTGCCGACTTCTCGAGCGACGCGAGTCACTTCCGAAGCAAAGGCATTCAACTGATCGACCATCGTATTGATGGTATTCTTGAGTTCGAGGATTTCGCCTTTGACATCAACCGTGACTTTGCGCGAAAGATCACCGTTGGCTACGGCAGTGGCCACTTCAGCAATGTTGCGCACCTGGGCGGTCAAATTGCCAGCCATGGAATTGACGTTATCGGTCAAATCCTTCCACGTCCCAGCCACGCCGGGCACTTGCGCCTGGCCACCCAGTTTGCCTTCGGTTCCGACTTCGCGCGCGACGCGTGTGACTTCTGAGGCGAACGAACGAAGCTGGTCCACCATTTTGTTGATGGCTTCCTTGAGTTGGAGAATTTCACCACGCACGTCCACGGTGATCTTCTTGGATAAGTCGCCGTTGGCCACAGCGATGGTGACATCAGCAATGTTACGCACCTGAGCCGTGAGATTAGAGGCCATTGAATTGACGTTGTCAGTCAAGTCTTTCCAAGTGCCGGCCACGCCGGGCACGATTGCTTGACCGCCCAACTTTCCTTCGGTGCCCACTTCGCGAGCGACGCGCGTGACCTCGGCGGCAAACGAACGCAGTTGATCGACCATCGTGTTGATGGCCTCTTTGAGTTGCAAAATTTCCCCGCGCACGTCCACCGTGATCTTCTTGGACAAGTCGCCGTTGGCCACCGCAATGGTGACGTCGGCGATGTTGCGGACTTGGGCGGTGAGGTTGGAGGCCATGGAGTTGACGTTGTCGGTCAAATCTTTCCAAGTGCCGGCCACGCCGGGCACTTGAGCCTGGCCGCCCAGTTTGCCTTCCGTGCCGACTTCGCGCGCGACGCGTGTGACTTCGGAAGCGAACGCATTCAGTTGATCCACCATCGTGTTGATGGTGTTTTTGAGTTCCAGGATTTCACCTTTCACGTCCACCGTGATCTTGCGCGACAAGTCGCCACTGGCGACCGCAGTGGTCACTTCGGCAATGTTGCGGACCTGTGCGGTAAGATTGGAGGCCATGGAATTGACGTTGTCGGTCAAATCTTTCCACGTTCCAGCCACGCCGGGGACTTGCGCCTGGCCACCCAGTTTGCCTTCGGTTCCGACTTCGCGAGCGACGCGCGTCACTTCGGCGGCGAAGGAGCGCAATTGTTCGACCATCAAATTGATCGTTTCCTTGAGTTGCAAAATCTCGCCGCGCACGTCCACCGTTATTTTCTTCGACAAGTCTCCATTCGCGACCGCAATGGTGACATCAGCGATGTTGCGGACTTGCGCCGTCAGATTGGAGGCCATGGAGTTGACGTTGTCGGTCAAATCCTTCCACGTTCCTGCCACTCCAGGGACTTGCGCCTGACCGCCCAGTTTGCCTTCCGTGCCGACTTCACGCGCCACGCGCGTTACTTCAGAAGCGAACGCGTTCAATTGATCGACCATCGTGTTGATGGTGTTTTTGAGTTCGAGGATCTCACCTTTCACGTCCACCGTGATTTTGCGCGAGAGGTCACCGCGCGCGACGGCGGTGGTGACTTCGGCGATATTACGGACTTGGGCGGTGAGATTGGAAGCCATGGAGTTGACGTTATCGGTCAAGTCCTTCCAGGTTCCGGCCACGCCAGGGACTTGCGCTTGCCCACCCAGTTTGCCCTCGGTGCCCACCTCACGCGCGACGCGTGTCACTTCGGCGGCGAACGAGCGAAGTTGTTCCACCATCAAATTAATTGTTTCCTTGAGTTGCAGAATCTCGCCACGCACGTCCACCGTTATTTTTTTCGACAAGTCTCCATTAGCGACCGCAATGGTGACATCGGCGATGTTGCGCACTTGGGCGGTGAGGTTGGAGGCCATGGAGTTGACGTTGTCGGTCAAGTCTTTCCAAGTTCCGGCCACGCCGGGCACTTGCGCCTGGCCGCCCAGCTTGCCGTCCGTGCCGACCTCGCGAGCGACGCGCGTCACTTCGGCGGCGAACGAGCGCAGTTGCTCGACCATCGTGTTAATCGTGTTCTTGAGTTCGAGAATTTCGCCTTTGACATCGACGGTTATTTTTTTCGACAAGTCTCCCTGAGCGATCGCGGTGGCGACTTCTGCGATGTTGCGCACTTGCGCGGTTAGATTGCCGCCCATGATGTTAACAGAATCCGTCAGGTCCTTCCAAGTTCCGGCGACACCCGGCACGATGGCCTGCCCGCCCAGCTTGCCGTCCGTGCCGACTTCGCGCGCGACGCGAGAAACCTCGGCGGCGAAGGAGCGCAATTGATCGACCATCGTGTTAATGGCCTCTTTGAGTTGGAGAATCTCGCCGCGCACATCGACGGTGATTTTCTTGGAGAGGTCGCCGTTCGCGACGGCGATGGTCACGTCGGCGATGTTGCGAACTTGGGCGGTGACGTTGGAGGCCATGGAATTGACGTTGTCGGTCAAGTCTTTCCATGTTCCGGCCACGCCTGGCACGATGGCTTGCCCGCCCAATTTGCCATCGGTGCCGACTTCGCGAGCGACGCGGGTCACTTCGGAAGCGAAGGCGTTCAATTGGTCCACCATCGTATTGACGGTGTTTTTGAGTTCGAGAATCTCGCCTTTGACATCGACGGTGATCTTCTTGGACAAGTCGCCCTTGGCGATGGCGGTGGCAACCTCGGCGATGTTTCGCACTTGCGCGGTGAGATTGTTGGCCATGAAATTCACGGAGTCAGTCAAGTCCTTCCAAGTGCCAGCGACGCCGGGCACAATGGCCTGTCCGCCCAAGTTACCGTCTGTGCCGACTTCGCGGGCAACCCGCGTGACTTCTGAAGCGAACGAGCGGAGCTGATCCACCATCGTGTTGATGGCTTCCTTAAGTTGGAGAATTTCACCACGAACATCGACGGTGATTTTTTTGGAAAGGTCGCCATTGGCGACGGCGATGGTGACATCGGCAATGTTGCGGACTTGGGCGGTCAAATTGGAGGCCATGGAATTGACGCTCTCGGTAAGCTCCTTCCAGACGCCGCTGGCCTTCTTGACTTGAGCTTGTCCGCCCAATTTACCTTCGGAGCCGACTTCGCGAGCAACGCGCGTAACTTCCGATGTAAAAAGATTCAACTGACCGATCATCGTATTGACGATCTTTGCGCTGCGTAAAAACTCGCCTTTGAGCGGACGCCCCTCGACCTCCAAGCTCATGTCCTGCGTCAAATCGCCCTTGGCCACCGCGTCGATGGAGCGAGTGATTTCCGCCACGGGCCAGGTGAGGTCCGACACCAGAGTATTGACCGAGGATTCCATTTCGCCCCAGGCTCCGCCGCGCGCGCCGAAATGAGCGCGATTGCTAAGCTTGCCCTCCTTGCCAACCACACGGCTCATGCGCTCCAGTTCCTCCGCCATCCGTTGATTGGTCAGCATGATGTCATTGAAAACATCAGCGATCTTGCCCTCGATTCCGGTTAAATCGGAAGGGAGACGAACGGTGAAGTCTCCATCCCGGGCCGCGATAAGGACACAGAGAACCTGGTGCAGGTCCAGCGAATGGGCTGCAGCGGAAGGGACGCGGTTCCGCTCGGCTGCCTGGCGCATCTTGCCATTGCCAGGCGTTGCGGGAGCTGGCTTTTGAGGCTGAGTTTCGGCCGGATCGGAAGTTTCATAAGCCTTCATATTCCAATTTAAATCGTCTGGGTTGGTTGTTGGGGGGCAACTTCACTTCCGCCGTTGCCAAGGGCCCGTTCGCTCTGCACCCATTGAATGGCGTGATGGACCAGTTCAGTTGCGTTTTGGAGGTTGAGCTTTTCTTTGATGTGGGCGCGATGAGATTCGATGGTCTTGATGCTCAAATGGAGCTTCTCGGCGATGGGCCGCGTGCCGTGACCCTGGCCGATCAGGCTGAAAACCTCCAGCTCGCGGTCGCTCAATTCCTCGACCGGCGAACTGGGCAGCGGGGCGTGCCCGTTGACCAGTGTGTGCAGCATCCGGTTGCCAAGGTGCTCGCTCAAATAGACTTCGCCGCGCAACACTTTGCGCAAGGCGATCAATACTTTTTCGGGTCCCTCTTGTTTCATGATGTAACCGGAGGCGCCGGCGCGCAGAGCGCGATGGGCGTACACCGATTCGTCGTGCATGGATAGCACCAGCATCTTGAGCTTGGGGAAGCGCGCCTTGATATTCTTCAGGAGCTCAATGCCGCTGGTGCCGCCGAGCGTAATATCAACGAGGGCGACATCCGGCTTTGTGTTTTCAACGGCGGTGATGGCCTGGTGTGCGTCCTCGGCCTCACCCACGACGAGGAGGTCTTTTTCCTGATCAATCAATTGGCCGACGCCTTTGCGCAAGAGCGGATGATCATCGACGATCAGGACGCGTGTGGCATCCCTCTTTCCCTTGTTGGACGGCGACGTTTTTGCGGTCATGGTTTCCATTGTTTTCATTTTCGTATTGTCAATTACCGGACTTAACCCATTTTCCTCTATGGCGGCCCGGACGCCTTCCCCTAACCCAGCCTACGTAGAAAACCATAGGCTGGGCTAAGGAACAATCAGGGTGCCGATGTTTTCGCCCCCACTGAATCCCTGACGGCTCCATCGGGGTTTCGCCTATAAAAATGTCGGGGTGGAAGGCGACGCGGGTCGTATTCCAAGCTTTGGCGTCGGTCGGGTTCATAATTCAATGCGCAAGTGCCGGCTGCGGCAGCGCGGTCTTGGTTGCCGCGACCGGCGGCACTGGTTCACGCAGGAGGAAAAGAACGGCCGAAAGCGGGATTCCCAACCGCGCGCCGCCCTCGCTCAACTCGCGGCCCAACTCGTTCATGGCCCTGTCAAGCACGTAGGCGCGCAGGATCATCCGCACATCCTCTTCGTTATCGGGCAGGATTCCGGCGCTGGCAATGGATTGAAAGTAGGCCTTCAAATAGGCCACGCTGACCCACAGATTCCAGTAGCGCAGCCAGGATTGGAATTGGACCATGTTTTCGGGAGGGATGCTGCCACGCTGAACGTGCTGATCGAGGCCAACGGCAGCGGCGTAGTGGAAGGAACGCAACATGGTGGCCACGTCGCGTATGGGCGAATGCTTGAGCCGCCTTTCGCTTATGGGCACGGAGGCATCACCCTCGAAGTCGATGAAGATAAAATCCTTCCCCGTCCAAAGAACCTGGCCGAGACGGCAGTCGCCGTGCAGACGAAGTCGTTTGGCAGAGAAGCGATGGTCGCATAAGCGGCGATAATTCTCGATGATGGCAGGTTCCAATTCAGCCACCCGATTCGCCAGGGGTTGTGTCTCAGGAGGCAGCGCGCTCACCTGACGCCGTAACGCGCGCAGGTTTTGCGCGGCCAGGCTGCGCATGGACTGAAACACAGCGCGGCGGTGGTGGGGCGTGGAGTTTTCCGGCGCAAAAGCCTTGCTGACGGCATCGGAAGCCAGAACGCGGTGCAAGTCGGCGGTGCGCACGCCCAGCAGGCGCGCCGATTCCAGAAAAGTACCGATTGCCTCGGCGACTTCGGCCGGAAAATCCGGCTTGAGCAATTGTACCGGCTCCGAAATCGGCACCGCAGCCGATTGGCCACGCGCGACCCAGGTCATGACGCGGTCGTAGTAGCGGCTGAGTGCATCCAAAGTAAAAGCCCAGGCGTTGGTGGCCGTTGGAATAAAGGCGTGGACGACGGCCAGGGTAAAACGCGAATTGGCATGACCAACATATTCCAGGCCGCCTGCCACGGTCTGGCAATGGGGAAAAGAATGGCTGTTGAGAAACTGACCCATTTCAAGTTCGGGATTGAGCCCCGGTTCGAGTCGGCGAAAGAGCTTGAGCATCAGCTTGTCTTCAAAAACGACGCTGGAATTGGTTTGCTCGTTCCGCGCCGCGGAAGGTTTGGGTGGGGAGGACTCGCCCATGATTCGGCGCAACTCAGCCAGGCGCACAGATTCAAGCAGGCCCAGGTCGGTTTGGATTCGCCGGGGACGCCAAATCATTTCCAGAAGGGTGGCGCAGAAATCCGGGCTGCCAAAGGCATCGTAGAGGACGCCGCTTTGGCCCGGAGAGGACAATTTTAGCTCCGCGAGAATGCGCTGCGGAGAGTGTTGACGCAACTCGCCGGCTTCGCTGCCGGTGGCAAAGGCCAGAGGCAGCGAATACATCTCCGTGTCGCCGTCAACATAATCGACTTGCAGGAAAGCCAGTCTCGCCTCGGCCCCTGAGCCGCATTTCACTGGGACGACTTCCTTGATGGTGAAAAGTTTGATCGATCTGGATTTCCCCTTGAACCACGTCTGCGCCCGCAGGTAGTCCGGCAGGATTTCCTTCATGTTGAAGCTGTTTTTGTCAGCCAGGATTTCTTGCCAATGATGGGAAACCTCCAATTGCGGCAAATGAATCTCACCATTGGAGGATGGTTGAGCCTGGGCGCGGGCGAACTTCGTTTCGAGGGAAAACCAATAGAAGGAATGCGGCCCAAGCGATAGAAAATAAGGGCGCTCGTTGATGACTGGAAAAGCCGACCTCCCGAACAGTTCCATTGGCACCGCGTTGCGGAATTCGGACAAATCCAGTTCAACCGGCTGTGGAAAGCGGGAAAGGTTGGCCACGACCAGAAGCGTTTCGTTTTCGTAGCGCAGAAAGTAACTGAGAACCTTGCGGTTTTCGGTCTGGAGAAACTGGCATTTCCCCTCCCCCAGCGCTCGCCATCGCTTGCGCAGCGCCAACATGCGCCGCATCCACCACAACAGAGAGTGCGGGTTGGCCAATTGCACTTCCACGTTGTTCGCTTCGTAGTGGTAGCCTGGATCAAGAATGATCGGCAGATAGAGGCTCTGCGGATTGGCGCGCGAGAACCCGGCATTCTTGTCCGAACTCCACTGCATCGGCGTGCGCACGCCGTTGCGGTCGCCCAGAAAAATATTTTCACCCAGACCTATTTCGTCGCCGTAATAAAGCACCGGCGTGCCGGGGAGCGAGAAGAGCAAGGCGTTCAACAGCTCTATGCTTTTGCGGTCGTTGTTCATCAACGGAGCCAGGCGGCGGCGGATGCCCAAATTCAGCCGGGCCTGCTCCACATGGGCGTACATGCGGTACATGTAATCGCGCTCTTCATCGGTGACCATTTCGAGTGTTAGCTCGTCGTGGTTACGCAGAAAAAGCGCCCACTGGCAGCTCTGCGGAATCGGAGGCGTCTGCTCCAGAATATCAACGATGGGTTGACGATCCTCCATGCGCACCGCCATGAAAAGACGCGGCATCAGCGGGAAATGGTAGGCCATGTGACATTCGTCACCGAGGCCCTGACCGAAGTAGGCGACGGCATCCTCCGGCCATTGGTTGGCCTCGCCGAGCAACATGCGGTCGCCATATTTTTCGTTAATGTGCTGGCGGAGTTTTTTCAAAAAGGCGTGCGTCTCAGGCAGGTTCTCGCAACTCGTGCCTTCGCGTTCGTAGAGGTAAGGCACCGCATCCAAGCGCAGGCCGTCCACACCCATGTCGAGCCAGAAGTCCACCACTTTGAACATGACTTCATGCACAGCGGGTGAGTCGTAGTTCAAGTCGGGCTGATGCGAGAAGAAACGATGCCAGAAGTAGGTATTGGCCACGTTGTCCCAGGCCCAGTTGGACTGCTCAACGTCCTTGAAGATAATGCGGGCGTCGTGAAACTCTGTGCCGGTTTCGCTCCAGACATAGAAGTTGCGCCAACGGCTGCCAGGCTTGGCCCGGCGGGCGCGCTGGAACCACGGATGCTGGTCGGAGGTGTGGTTGAGCACCAATTCGGTGATGACTCGCAGCCCGCGCCTGTGGGCCTCGCGCAAGAACGTCTTGAAGTCCGCCAACGTACCGTAGTGGGGATGCACGTTGCAGTAGTCCGCGATATCGTAACCGTCGTCCTTGAGCGGCGAGGGATAAAACGGAAGCAACCAAATGGCCGTCACGCCCAGGTCCTTGATGTAATCCAGCTTTTCTGTCAGACCGCGAAAATCTCCGGTGCCATCGGCGTCGCTGTCGTAAAACGCGCGGACGTGGACTTCATAGATGACTCCGGTCTTATACCAGAGCGGATCGTGATCCAAGCCGTGGCGGTAGCGATCCGAGGAAGCCATACGTCAACCGGTGTTGCAATCGGCCAAAGCAGGCTCCGGCGGATCTTCCTGCGCGCCCGTTTGACCAAAATCGCCTAGCAAGCGCCGAACGGCAGTATGGCTGCTCAAGTAATAGTGCGCCGCCGTATTCGCCAAACCGACTCGCACGGAGCACGCTTCACCCGGCAACGCGCGGAACATGTCTTCATCGGTCCAATCGTCACCGATGCCAAGGATGAAATCGGGCGCGCGATCCTTCAGCCATTCCTGGGCGGCAGCGCCTTTGTTGATGCCGCTGGGGCGAACTTCAATGACCTTCCGACCCTCCAGCACTTGCACGTCGATGTTGCGCGTGTAATCGGCCAAGGTGTCCAGCAGTTCCTGCGCGCGGACTCGCGCCTGTTCCGGGTCGGCGCGGCGATAATGCCAGGCCAGCGAAAAATCCTTTTCCTCCAACAAGGCCCCAGGCAAGCGATCCACGTAAAGCTGAAGAATGGGACGCACCCGCTCCTTCCATTCGGCAGTGATGTTTTTGAACATGCGCCATTCCCCTCCCCTGGCCCGCAACCATACGCCATGCTCGGCCACCAACGACAACGGCAACCGGCCAAACCATTCCTCCAAATCGCGCCGGGACCGGCCGCTGACAATGACGACGTCGTTGCGTGGATCGCCGCCAAGGCGGGAGAGCAACTCCAACAACTCCGAATCGGGCCGGGCCAATCGCGGCGTCGATGCGAAAGGCACAAGCGTGCCATCGTAATCCAGAAACAAAACGCGGCTGGAGGTCAGGCGATAGCGTTTGAGCAAGGCGAGCGCAATCTTCCCTGTGAGGAGCCGGGCCGAGCGCGCGGCTTCAGTCTTTTGCGTCGCCTGGAGAGCTTGCAAAAATTCGTCCGCCCAACGGTTCACATCATACCGGCGCAAGCGATCCTGCAAGAACTGGTTGCGTCGCACCTGTTCTTCTACCGGCATGGTCAGGGCTTGCTCCAGTGCCCGCGCAAAATCATCCAGATGAAAAGGATTGATGAGGAGGGCCTCACCCATCTCCTTAGACGCGCCGGCCATTTCGCTCAAGATGAGAACGCCGGTCTGGTCGGGACGCGAGGCGATGAATTCCTTTGCCACCAGATTCATGCCATCGCGCAACGGCGTGACCAACGCCACATCGCAAAGGCGATAGAGCGGCACGATCTCCTCGAAAGGAAGGCTGCGAAACTGGTAGATCAACGGCGCCCAATTCACGTTGCCGTGCGCGCCGACGATCCGGCCGACGGTTTCCTCCACCTCCTGCTTCATGTTTTGGTAGCTGCGGACGCCGATGCGCGACGGAGCCACCGAGGCGATGAATACCACTTTGCCGTGCCATTCGGGATGCCGCTTGAGAAATAAATCGTACCCGTGCAAACGATTCAGGATGCCTTTTGTGTAGTCAAGTCGGTCCACAGAGAAGATGACCTTTTGACCTTTGAACTTTTCGCGCAATTCTGTCACTCGCGCATCCGTCTCGGCCGTCGCGGCCGTCTGCGCGAAATGGGCGAAGTCGATTCCCATTGGAAAAGTGTCCACCTTGACGACGCGGTCTCCAAGGGTGAGGTCGCCCAAATGATGCTCGTAACCCACGGTGCGCAAGACTGAGGTGAGGAAGTCGCGCGTGTAATCGTGGGTGTGAAAGCCAATCAAGCTGCATCCCAGCAAACCTTCGATAATCTCCGTGCGCCAGGGTCGCGGCAGCAATCGAAACACTTCGTAGGATGGAAAGGGAATATGCAGAAAGAATCCAATGGACAGATTTGGAAATCGCTCGCGCATCAGGCGCGGCAATAGGAGGAGATGGTAGTCATGAATCCACAAGACGTCGTCCGGCTGCAGCACCTCGGCCAAAGCGTCGGCGAAGGCGTGATTAACGCGCTGATATTCCTCCCAATCCTCTTCCTCGAACTGGGCAAGTGTTGTAAAGTAATGGAAGAGCGGCCAAAGTGTGCGATTGCAAAAGCCGTGGTAAAAACGCTCCATGCTTTCTTCCGGTAGGAAGACCGGAAAGGCGTTGAATTGTTTCTGGCCAAATTTCTTGATGGCTGCTTGCTGCTCGGGCGCGACGTTGGCTCCCGGCCATCCCACCCACAAAAAATCAAGCTTCCCAGCCGCATCCGTTTGCGCGCGATGCAAGTAACTCCACAGACCGGTCGTCAAACCTCCCGCGCTGGGCGCGAATTGGGGCTGACCGTCTTTGACCGACACAGTAAAAGGCAATCGATTGGAAGCTATGACCAAGCGCATGACTCATTCTCCTTTAACGTCACCTAACCGAGCAATCGGGGGATCATCGCCACCGGCCCTGGTGCATTAACTTACTGAGAGCTAGTGGTCGAACTTACTGCTTCGCAACGACCGAGTAGGCATCAATCGCGGCGGCGAGGTTTGCCGCCATGGACGTTGGTTGAACCTTGTTATCGTACAAAATGTCTTTCATCGACAGCCACTGGCCATAGTAAGCCTGATTGGCGTTCTCGTCGGGCGAAACGGAGCCGCCCTTGACAGCCGCGCCGCCGTAAAGGCCTTTGCGGCTAGTGTAAACCAGCACTGGACGCTCTGTATCGGAGACGGTGCCGCTGGCGCCGCCACTGACATCGCCGGCGGTCCCGCTGGCTTCGCCGCCGAATTCAAAACTCGGGTCCGTCAGGAACCGGGGCGCATTGCTGGACATGAGAAGAATGACGAAAAAATTTTGCTCGGCGCCGATTTGAACACCCAGGCTCGCTTCGTTTGCGGTCAGAAACGCGGCCGGACTCCACTTGCCCGTGGCTGGGTCTCTAGCCAGCGCCACACCGGAGCCGCCTTGGTAGGCGAAAACAACGCCCGCACGAGTGCGATCCAGCAGGATAATGCCCCGGGCTTTGCTGAGAATACTTGCAGGGATGCGTTTGTCCGGCTGCTGTTGCAGTTGCTGGAACTTGGCGGTAAGGTCAAATATACGGCCATCCAACTCCGTCTTTGGATCCGCTTGGGAGACCCGTGCTAAAGAAATGAGCAACAAACTAAGGATGATGGTTCTCATGGATGGAAATGGTGTTTGCGGGCTCTACCCGCCAGTGCGGTGCACATCAGGATGGCCAGCATGACGAGGGAGCTGATGCAACTCACTGCGCCAAATATGAGGACAACCTCTTTCATGGCTCACTAGAGCGCAAGTTCCATGCCTGACGTCAAAAACAATGAATTACGAGCGTTTTCCCGGGGCAAGCCCAATTCCTCGACGCACCGCATGGCACGTTCGGAACCACTTGAGGAACAATTGCGACCAGTTTGACTACTTGACTACTGTTGCTTCTTCTGTTCCTCGCGCCCGCGATGCCAACCCAGTTCGATCAATTTCTCGCGCATTTTCAAGCGCGTCACGCCAAGCCAGCGGGCGGCCTTGGCTTGATTCCCTTGCGCCAGTTGAATCGCCTGTTTGAAAAGCTCGGGCTCCAAGTCCGAGATCATGCGCAAGTAAACATTCTCGATCTCACCATTTTGCGCGCGCGCCAGCAAATCAGTGATGTAAGCCGCGTGCGTGCGATTCTCCCCGTCGGCAGGGCGACGGTTTTTGGCCGTCACTTGTTGAATATGCTCCAGGCCGATGGCAAAAGGCCGCGCCAATAGCAAGGCCTGTCGCACCGTATTTTCCAGTTCACGCACATTGCCCGGCCAGGGCTGGCTTTGCAAAAAGGCCAGCACCTCCTGTTGCACGGATGGCGCTTCGACCCCGAGGTCTTTGGCGTAGCGCTGGATGAAGTATTTGGCCAGGTCCGGAATATCCTCTGTCCGTTGGTTGAGCGGTGGCAGGGTGATGGTGACAACGCTCAGGCGGTAAAACAAATCCTCCCGAAACTCTCGCTCCTTGATCGCCGCGTTGAGATCGCGGTGCGTGGCCGCAAGCACCCTCACGTCCACCTCGATATCGGCCTCGCTGCCCAGCCGCTGGATGCAGTGCTCTTGCAGCACGCGCAATAGCTTTCCTTGCGTATTGGCGTTGAGATCGCCGATTTCATCCAGGAAAAGCGTGCCGCCGCTGGCCTGCTCGAATCTTCCGATGCGCCGCCCTTGCGCGCCGGTGAAAGCGCCACGTTCGTGGCCAAAGAGTTCGCTTTCCAGCAACGAATCCGGGATTGCGGCGCAGTTGACAGCGATGAACGGCTTGTCCGCGCGCTGGCTGTGCTGGTAGATGGCCCGCGCGATAAGTTCCTTGCCGGTGCCGGTCGCGCCCTGAATCAACACGGTGGCCGGCGTCGCCGCGACGCGTCCGATTTCCTTGTAGATCGCTTGCATGGCGCGACCGCTGCCAATGATGGCGTGGCCATCTGCGCGACCTTCGCCCATTTCCACCGGCTCGGACATGAGCCGGCTGCTGGCGACTGCATTCGCGACCATGTCAAGCAACTCATCCGCCTCAAACGGCTTCAGCAAATAATCGCAGGCGCCCAATTTGGTGGCTTCGATGGCTGTTTCGGTGGTGCCGTGGGCGGTCATCAAAATGATGGGCTGCTTAGGCTTGGTGGCGTGCAAGCGTCCGACCAGTTCTAATCCTCCCAAGCCCGGTAGCCGCAGATCGGTCACCACCACGTCATGGAATTCGACCTCGGCCCTTTCTAGCCCTTCGTCCCCGC
>DASYNM010000131.1:0-8019 GCA_036008545.1 Verrucomicrobiia bacterium | reverse complement strand
GACTTTTATCCTCGATTACATTCCGTCTTGGTTTATCCAGGCACCTATTTCGCTCAGACTACCCGGTACTTAGGCTCAGGCATCATGGAAGAGCGCCAGGAAAGTCGCATCGGCGAGGCTTGGCCGCACGGCACTGTGGTGCTCGCTTGGGATGCAGTGCGCGCCGGCGCGTCGGACCCGGATGTCGGGACTAACGTTGTCCTCCACGAATTTGCTCATCTGTTGGACTACGAAGATGGGCAGACCAATGGCGCTCCGCTGCTCGATGCCGGAGAATCGCGATCCGCAAGAAAGAGCAGACACGCCTCGTGGGCGCGCGTGCTGAACGCCGAATTCGAAAAGCTACGCGCCAAAGCGCAAAAGGGCGAAGAAGTGTTCTTGCGCGTTTACGGCGCCACCAACCCAGCCGAGTTCTTCGCCGTCGCCACCGAATCTTTCTTTGAGTGGCCGCATGAAATGAAAGCCAACAGCCCGGAGCTGTACGAGCAACTCAAGGGATTTTACAGGCAGGATCCTGTGCTGTGGAGTCCTGCGGGAGGAGAAAATGTCAACGTTCGCTCGTTATTGGATCGTGGTGCCGCGAAATACGCCGGGGGTGATCTGGTCGGTGCTCTGGGCGACTACACCAACGCCATAGAATTGAAACCTGACTACGCTTACGCCCATCTCGGTCGAGGCTGCGTCAAGCGGGCCCAGGGCGATCTGGATGGTGCATTGGCCGATTACGATAAAGCCATCGCCCTCAACCCTGACGAGGCTGCAACCTACGTCCATCGCGGCTGGGTGAAGCGGGCGCTTGGAGATTTGGCTGGCGCAATGAGCGATTTCACGCGAGCGATTGAAATCGATCCAAGTCGCGCAGCCGCATACTGTAATCGAGGTGAGGCCAGGCAAGCTAACGGCGATCCAGATGGCGCCTTAGCCGATTACGACAAAGCCATTGAATTAAATCCTCAATATTTGGCGGCGTATAAGCGGCGGGGGCATCTTCGCTACAATCTACAACGTTTTACGGAGGCCTTGTTCGATTTTCGAAAAGAGAGTGAATTCAGTGGTTCTCTGTGCTACGCAGATTGTCGCATCTGGATCGTTCGGGCAAGATTGGGCGAGTGGGAGACGGCTACCGAGGAGTTGCGGACGTGTTTGGAAAACGTGCCAGCCGAAAAGCGAGACGACTGGAAATCAACCATCGCCCGCTTTCTCACCGGCCAAATGACGGAGCTCGACTTCTTCAAAGCTGACCAAAGTTTCGAGGATAAGAAGGACAAGCGGCAACGCTGTGAAGCGTGGTTCTACGCTGGGACGAAACGCCTTATTGATGGCGACAAAGCCACCGCCATGGCATACCTTGAGAAGTGCCTCGCCGCGGACAAGAAAGTTTTAGGTGGATACCAAAGCGCAGCCGAAGCAGAGCTGACATTTTTAGGAGCGGCAATTAGTTAGCTCGGGCAGAGGCGATTAGACTATGAAAACAAAGAAACTTCCGCCGGTGCATCCGGGTGAGATTTTGTTCCATGACTTTATGGAGCCGCTGGGTCTCACTCAATATGCGCTTGCCAGGTCCCTTGGCGTCACTCCCATGCGCGTGAGCCAGATTGTGCGCGGACGCCGCGCGATAACCGTAGATACGGCCTTGCGCCTTTCCCGCTACTTTGGCACGCGCCCTGGATGGTGGCTTGACCTTCAAACATATTACGACCTGGAAAACGCGGCGGATGACCTCGAACGCCACATCGCTCGCACCGTCAAACCATGCAAACTGCGGCTTGCTGATGAACAATTGGCTGCATGATTCGCCGCTGAGGTCGAAACATTTCGTCGCGTGCATCCGCTCAAGCTGAACGATCCTTTTGTCGCGTGAGATAACAGCCCTCGCTTCAACTGCCTCTTGTCTTGGGCTCAGCGTGCGCTCGATCCAATAGTTCCTCCGCGTGGCGGCGGGCGGCTTCGCTTTGGCCGCCGAGCATGCGGGTCAATTCCTGGACTCGTTGGGCGCGGTCCAAGAGCGTGATTTCGGAGATGGTGCGGCCGCCTTCCGTCCGTTTGGTCACGACGAAATGCGCGGAGGCGCTTGCCGCCACCGCCGGCAAATGCGTGATGCAGATCACCTGGCGCCGACGGGCGATGCGCGCCATCTTTTCCCCCACCACCGCAGCGATTTCGCCGCCGACGTTGGCGTCGATTTCGTCGAAGACCAGCACCGGGATTTCGTCCTGCGCGGCCAGGACGGTTTTGAGCGCGAGCATGACGCGCGACATCTCGCCGGAGGAGGCGATGGCGCGTAGAGGGCGAGCCGGTTCGCCGGCGTTGGGCGCGAATTGAAATTCGATTCCGTCCAACCCCGATGCGGTAAAATCCTCGCCCGTGCGCAGTTCGGCATCGAAGCGGCTTTGCTGAAAACCGAGGTCGCGCAATTGTTGCATGGCCGCTTTCGCCAATTTGGGAATGGCTTGGCGGCGCTGGACAGAAAGTACGCCTCCGATCTGCCGTATTTGCGCGCGCACCTTTTTCAACGCTCCATTCAAGCGCGCCAACTCGGCGTCCCGGCCCTCCAGATTTTGCAGGTTCTTCTTCGCCTCTTCTCCGAAGGCAATCACTTCCGCCAGCGTCGCGCCGTACTTGCGCTTGAGCGTTTGCAGCAGGTTGACCCGTTCCTCCAATTGGCGCAGGCGATCCGGCTCGACCTCCACCGTGTCGGCATAGTGGCGCAAGGCAGCCTGCAATTCAGCCAAGGCGGTGGTGGCCTGCTTGTGGGTTTCCAGCAGGGGTGCGGTGGCCGGATCAAGGCGTTGCAACGATTGCAAAGTGCGGCCCAATTCCCCCGCCTGGCGCAAGAGCGACTCGTCCTGCTCACCGAGGAGATTCAGCGCCGACTGGGTCAATTCCAGCAGCCGTGCGGCGTTTCCGGCTCGCTGGCAATCCTGCTCCACCTGCTCCTCTTGCGCGGGCTGCAATCGAGCCGACGCGATTTCGTGAACCTGAAAGCGCAACAAGGCCAGATGCTGCGCGTAGGCGCGTTCGTCCACGATGAGCGCGGACTTTTGTTCCTCCAATTGGCGCGACTGGCGCACCAGCGTGGCAATCTTTTCGCGTGAGGGGGTCAAACCGGCAAAGGCGTCCAGAATGTCCAATTGCCGGGCCGGATGCAGGAGCGATTGATGGTCGTGCGGCCCATGCATATCGACCAGTTCCTGGCCGAGGGCGGCCAGTACCTGGATCGTGGTGGGGGAGCCGTTGACGAATTGGCGGTTGGCCCCGGCAGCGGTGAAGACGCGCTTGAGAATCAACTGATGGTCCACGCACGGTTCCAAGCCATTTTCCTCAAAAAAATTAGCCGCTACGGAGTGGTTTTGGCTGAGGTCAAAAACGGCTTCGACCGCGCAACTGTCGCAACCAGCGCGCAGGAGGGTGCGATCGGCGCGCTCGCCCAACAACAGGTTCAGCGCGCCAATGATGATGGATTTGCCCGCACCGGTTTCGCCGCTGATGACATTGTAGCCGGGCTGCAACTGCAAGGTCAGGTCAGAAACCAACGCCAGATTTTTGATGCGCAAAGTGGTCAACATGGCGGTGCGGCCTTGGTCACGGTCCTGGGCAAATTTCGTTGCGAGCCATACCAGGCGATATTCGATTGGACACGGTTGATATTCAATTCCGAATTTAATGCGCTTTTTTGAAAACGGATGGTGTTGGCACTTGCCCGCTGTCGCCGATTGTGTCACGCTTTGTTCATTATGGATGAGCTTCCGCCAACTCCTGAGTCCTCCGGCGCGCCGCCGGGCAGTCCGCCGCCACCGCTGCCACCAATCATTCGGACGCTGCTGCCACCGCCGCCCCTCGCGATGACGCCGGTACGGCGGCAATCCAGCGTGCTCTGGAAGGTTTTGACGATCGTTTTCCTGGTGCTGTTCGTCTTTAGCCTGTTAGCCAATTTCGCCGGCTTGTCCCACACCGTGATGCCTCGTAGTCGGGCGACGATGGAGCGCGTGCGGAATCTGGAGGAGGTTTCGCTGTCCTCGACCAATTCGGACAACAAAATCGCCATAATCGACGTGGATGGCGTCATCTCCAGTGGCGAGATCGATCGCTCCGGCGTCAACATGGTGCAATACATCAAGGACCAATTGAAAATGGCGGAGCGGGACAGCGACGTGAAGGCGGTCATCCTCAAGGTCGATTCCCCCGGCGGCGAAGTGCTGGCGTCGGACGAAATCAACAAGGCCATTACCAAGTTCCAGGAGCAAACCCACCGGCCGGTGGTGGCATCGATGGGCACGCTGGCGGCCTCGGGCGGTTATTATATTTCGGTCCCATGCCAGTGGATCGTGGCCAACGAGTTGACGATCACCGGCAGCATCGGGGTCATCATGCATGGTTACAATTACCGCGAGTTGATGGACAAGGTCGGCATCCATCCCATGGTCTTCAAAAGCGGGCGGTTCAAGGATATGTTGAGCGGCGAACGGGAGGACAAGAACCTGACCCCGGACCAGCAGCGGACCCGCGATCAGGAAGATCAGATGGTGCAGTCGTTGATCGACGAAACTTTCAACAGGTTCAAGGAAGTGGTCAAAACCGGGCGCGAGCGGGCAGCCAAGGAAAACGAGGGCAACGGCAAGACGCTGGCCGATGATTGGCAGGACTATGCCGATGGCCGGGTGCTCTCGGGCAAGCAGGCCCTGAACTTCGGGTTTGTCGATGAATTGGGCGATTTCGACACGGCGCGGAAGCGGGCAGAAAGTCTGGCCAAAATTTCCAGCGCCAACCTCGTGCAGTATCGGATGCCGATGGATCTGGGTTCGGTGCTCTCTCGTCTCTTAGGGAAAACCGAGGTGCCGGCCCTCAAAGTCGATTTGGGCGTGGAGCTGCCCAAATTGGAAGCGGGGCGTTTATATTTTATCGCCCCGATGACGGTCTTGCACTAGAAGCGGGAGCAAATCAATCGACGCCACCCCGGGCGAAACCATCATCGCCAACAACCATGAGCGATTCCGAAAACCTCCTCATTGTGGCCGACAGCGAGCGCGACGCCAACATGCTGTATGCGGTTGGCTTGTTCGTGCCCGACCCGTTCATTTATTTCCAACTGGACGGCAATTGCCACGTGGTGGTGAGCGACTTGGAATTGAACCGGATGCGCAAACGGGCGCCGCATTGCCGCGTCATCTCCTACAATCAATGCCTGGATAAACTGCGCCGGAAAGTCAAGCGGCCGGGCCTGGCGACGGTCATTAGTTCCCTCCTGCGGGAACGGAAACTGCGCAAGATTTTCGTGCCACCCAATTTTCCCCACGGCTTGGCGAGGGAGTTGCGGAATTACCGGATCAAAGTCCGCGTCAAGCGGGACGGCGTCTTCCCGCAGCGCGAATTCAAACGGGCCGACGAGGTTAAAAAGATCAGCGCGGCCCTGATGATGGCGGAAGTGGGATTGGCGGAGGGGATGCAGGCGCTCAAGACCTCCAAAATAGGCCGCGACGGCAAGTTGATCTATCACGGCGCGCCGCTCACTTCGGAAAAGGTGCGGGGTGTGATTGACACAGCCATTCTCCAGGTCGGCGGTTTGACCGGTCATACCATCGTGGCAGGCGGCCGCCAGGCGTGCGATCCGCACGAACCTGGGCATGGCCCGTTGCGCGCGAACGAGCCGATCATCCTCGACGTTTTTCCGCGCTCACAGAAGACCGGTTACTTCGGCGACATCACGCGCACGGTGGTGCGGGGACGCGCCAGCGAGGCAGTGCGCCGTTTATATGACACTGTCGCGCGCGCCCAGGAAATCGCCTTCGCCAAATTGCAGCCCGCAATCAAAGCCGCCGAGGTCCACGATGCCGTGCAGAGTTTTTTCGAGACCGAGGGCTACAAGACTGTCAAGAAGGGGGGGCGGATGCAGGGATTTTTTCACGGCACCGGCCACGGAGTGGGGATGGAAATCCACGAAGCGCCGCGCGTCGCCATCGCATCGCAAGATGTGCTGGCGGTGGGGCAGGTCGTGACTGTCGAACCGGGCTTGTATTATCCGGGCTTGGGCGGAGTCCGTTTGGAAGATGTGGCCGCATTGACACCGCAAGGGGCGCGGAACCTGACGAAGTTCGAGAAGATGTTGGAGTTGTAGGACTTCGTCCTGACTCGAAGTTGACCACCATATCCCCGCTTAAAATTCCAAACGACTTGGGATTTCTGGCTCGCCTCGCGCACCATGCCATACGCGGGCAATGGCGACCACTTGAGCTTCCGCTAGGACACGATAGATAATCCTGTAAGGAGGTAAAATGATCTCACGGATATTTTCATCCTGCTCTTCGGGCACAACCCGCCCGATCTCAGGGAATTGTTCCAGCATATCCGCTTTGGCCATGAGACGAAAACCAAACGATTCGGCTGCGGGGCGATTGTTCGCCGCGATGAAGGTCACAATGTCACGCAAATCGTCGCGGGCATGCCGAGACCAGACTATTTTGAAAGCCATGTCGCCAATTGCCGTTTGACTTCATCGTGCGGCACTGTTTCACCACGATCGATCTGGTCAAACCCTTTGCGGATCGCGGCCAGAAATTCCAATCGCTCGGCAATGGCGTCAAGCTTCGCATCCGCAGGCAGTTGCCGGATCGATTCCAGCGCAAGCTCTTTGTCGCTCATGTAAGTAGAATGCATCAACGACGCTTGAAACGCAATGAGGTAAGGGGAGCCCTTAATTCGAGATCACGGCGCGGTAGAATTGGGCGCTCGTGCTGCCCGGCATCAGAAATTGCGCGTTGGTCGCGCCTAACGTATTTGTGCTTGTTGGCGTCCAATGCAGGAGGTCCGTCGATGATTGCAGAACAAAGCTCTGTCCCATCGCCCCGCTCACCGAGAATGCGAATTGCCCGTCCGTGCGTGGCGCGCCAGACATGAGGCTCAACGAGGAACCGAGCGGAAGAACCAGCAGGGTGATGCTCGGTGTCGGCACCGTCGTTTGCAACAGGCCGTTGCTGTAAGTCAAATTGGCCAATTGTGAGATCGTGTGGGTGGTGTTGAGTTGCCACACCTGTGCCGTACCGTTGCCGACGAAATTGGTGACGTTGACGACCAGCGGCGTCGTGCCTGTCAAGTTTTTGCTGACCACCATGATGGTCAGCGCGCCGTCGGTGGAACGCTGCGCCGCGAAGACCGCGACATTGTCGGGATCCGGCCCGCCGGCCAGCACGCTAGTGTCGCCGAAGGTGGATTTGTTGCCGTCGTAATTGCGGTACATTTTCATGGCCAGGTAGGTCGGGGTGCCGGTGTCGGGCGTGGTCCAGCGCGTGGCCAGGTCCAATCCTTCCCGCCCAAAGATGCCGAGGAGATCCGCCTGGGCGGTGGCCCCGTTGATGTAAGGCTCGGCGCCCCAATTGTATTCGGTGATGCCGATTTTGGTGCCGGGATAATAATTGGAAACCCAGCCACGCATCCGGGGGATGAGCATAATCACGCTGTTGATCCAGCTTGGGTCCACATAGTTCGTATCCCAGAACTGGCGCGTGGACTGGTTGCGGAGCAATTCCGTGGCGTTATCGACCGCATTGCCGTAAACGTTGCCTTCCTGCGGATAGCAATGGAGCGTGAAGTAATCCAGCAGGCGCTGCCCGGTATTTATGTTGTACTGATGAAATTGGTTGAGCAGCCACGGCATATAATCCATTCCGCCGTTGGTGGTTCGGTCAGGATAGTCCGCCGGGTTGTAATCGCCGTGTTGACCGGACCATTGCTGGTCATAGCCGCTGTAGAAATAACCGGACCAACCCCATTCCTCCGGGCCAGCCACGAGCACGTTGGGGTCATTGGATTTCACCATGCTCGCGGTGGCGAGGATCTTGGTCCAGATTTCCTGCATCGTTGGCCCAACTGGATGGATATCCTGATGCGTGGAAAACCAGAGGCTATGCTCATTGTCCATGATGTAAAAGCCCACGCCGCCGTTGGTGGACGCGCCCCAATTTCCGATGAGATGCTGGACATAACCTTGCTCAAAGGCCGTGTCCACGTTCGTGTTGGCGTCGTAAG
>DASYNM010000130.1:0-5582 GCA_036008545.1 Verrucomicrobiia bacterium | reverse complement strand
AAACCGGCCACCGGAGAATCGCCGTCGCTGTTGGAATAGAGATTACCAGCTTGCGGGGCGGAGAAATTATGCAGTGTCGTAAAGGTCTGTGCTCTAATCTGACCGGCCGTGATCAAGCCGAATCCAGCGCTCAGCAGGCGCAGCAAGAAAAGATTTTTAATATGCTTTTTCATAGTCTATATAACTTTGCCTCTTTAGCATTTAATGGACTCAGCCTGGAAAAAACCGACAGCTATTTTGGGTGGAATTTTGGAGTGTCCCGCACGGGTGCGCAGCGCAGCTTCAACCTTGGTCCGGCCTCACGGTCATTTTCCGCCCGTGGCGATGGTCAGATAAACAAAAAGGCACGACCCATCTGGGCCATAGACTGAGTCAAAGCTCCTTTGATGCTCCGGCGACAGCAGCGCTTTGATCGCAGTGGCTTCGGCCGGGATGTCTCGCCTCATCGCCTTCATCGCGTCGTGCAAAGTCGCTCCCTGCGCCAGGCGATCCCGGATCAGCGAGAGCAAGGCTCGCCGTTCTGACGCGTCCAGTTTCAGCGTCTCACCCACTTCGCCCGTCAAGAATTCAGCCACCTGATCGCGCTCGTGCGGTTGAGTCAACAATGGGTTGAATTCGTCGCTTATGGGCGCGGCTGCCTGAGCGAATGAATTGACCTCGTCCACGAGCGTTTGAAAGCGAGGATCGTTGGGAGAAGTCTGGGCGAACTCCTTCTTGACACCGGCGATTTGAAGAACCATCACGCTCCATCTTTTGGCCAAAGCTTCGATTCGTGGGTCGGTTGCAGGGACGGTTGAACGCGCTGGGCCGCTCCATTGCCGCGCTGCCCAACCTCCGCCAATCAGGAGGCATACCGGAAGCGCCAGCTTCAGGCATAAGCTGGCGGCGGCGCGCCAACGTAACACTCGCGCCGCGTGATTCGCGAGCGCGAGCGCGTTCCCACCAGTCAATTTCCCTTGCACGACAGACTGGGCGGCCTGGATGGCCGATGAGAGAGTCTGCGCCGAGGCTTCGCGCGCGAACTGCGCAGTCAACAAACCGGCCAGGGCGGTCATGGGAACTTTGGCGCCGCGCCTGGTCAGAAAAGTGCGCAATTTGGCCAAGCTGCGAGAGACCCGTTTTTGGGCCCCGTCTTCGCTGATGGCCAGCATCTCGCCGATTTCCTTGAAATTTCTGCCTTCGAAGAAATGCGCCATCACGCCCGCTTGTTCGGCGGCGGGCAAAGCCAGGAGCGCTTCGTCGAGCATGGCTTCGATCGCGCTCTGATTTATTGCGGGCGCTGAACTGCGCTCGAGGCTGGAAGCAAACTCCTGCTCGTTCTGCTGGCGGCGTTGGCGCATCTTGACGGCATCCCGGGACACAAACCGAGTCGTTTGCACCAACCAACCGCAGACCGAGACACTGGACGAAAGCCTGCCTGCTTTTCGTGAAAGGATAATGAACACCGACTGGGCGACTTCCTCCGCCAGGTGCAGATCACCTACCTGCCGCACAGCTATGGTGTAAACCATGCGGAAATACTTCGCGACCAGGTCTGCAAACGCCCCTTCGTCGCCGTGGACATAAGCGGAAACGAGCTGCCAGTCATTCATGGTAATTCATGGCAACCCGAGCTGTGGTTCGTCTGCAGGGTGGCTGATCACAATTCGCAATCACTACATTCGCGGCTTTGTCCCGTGATTTTACCACGCTGGCCCAGCCTGGTAAAGCTGGACAGATCCAAGTCTTCGCGGATGGACCGCGTTTCCGTGCCACTGCAAGTCAAACAAAGCTTCATGATCTCTATCTTTGAATGGACTCAGCCTGGAAAAAGTGGACAAAAATGTTGGATAAAATTGTGCTGCGCCGCAATTGCGCAAGCCGCCGGCAACCGCAAGTTGCCGCACGGTCCCAAGTCAACCGTGCTGCCTCAGTCGCCAGAACGTCGATCCTCTTTACACTTTTACAAAAGTAGGGGTTTCCCCTCGTGGGGATCGTGTTTTCCCTGATTTTTTGTCGGAATGGCTTACAGAATGAGGTGTTTTGCCTTTTCGAGCGATAAATCATAAGCCGCTTATCACGAAACACTTGCACACGGTTTTTCTCTTCGTCGAAATGTGGCTCGCCGGATGCTCCTGAGGTCGTCGAACTCGAGTTAATAGGACAAGCGTAGGAAAATCGAGGGTTTGATCTGGGAACGCTCCGCTCTCACCGGCGGAGTGATAGACGCGGTGTTGGTGAACACGTCGCGCGTCTCTTGTCCTTTGTAACAAGTTTCGTCGCGTTTTGTGGCTATGCATTTTTCCCGTGCATGGCCACATTTTTTCACTGACGCGCAATCGATCTTTCCGAAATATTCTGTCTATTTCCCCCGGTTGTGGCAAACTTACTAAAGCTTGAAGATCAATTTAGCTTACGGTCAGGGTTATCTGCCCGTCGATTTACCTGACGGCCGCACCACGGTCATCGAGCCGGCCCATCGTCCCGGCTTGCCCGATGAACGTGGCGCTCTCGTCGCCGCGCTGGACCAACCCATCAGTGCGCGCCCGCTGCGTCAATGGATCAAGCCCGGCGACCGCGTTTGCATCGCCTTCACCGATCTGACGCGGGCCACGCCCAATCATCGGTTGATTCCCTGGCTATTGGATTATTTGGCGGACGTGCCGCGCGACCAGATCACGCTGCTCAACCAATTGGGTACGCATCGACCCAACACGCCGGCGGAATTGGACAAATTGCTCACGCCCGAAGTCACGCGCAACTACCGCGTCCTCAATCACGAGCCGGAGAATCCGGCCGCACTCGTGCAATTCGGCACGATGCGCGACGGCACCCCGGCCCTCATCAATCGACATCTGGCCGAGGCCGATGTCCGCATCATCACTGGCTTTATCGAGCCGCATTTCTTCGCCGGTTTCAGTGGCGGCATCAAGGGCATTATTCCCGGTTGTGGCGGATTGCGCAGCGTCATGAGCAATCACGGTTTCAAAAACATTGGCGATGCCAAGGCCACCTTCGGCGTCACGGTCGGCAATCCGTTGTGGGAGGAATTGCGCGAGGTTGCCTTGCGCGTTGGCCCGAGCTTTTTGCTCAATGTCACTCTTAACGAGCAGCGGCACATCACCGGCGTTTTTGCGGGCGATTTGATTGAGGCCCACCGGATCGGGTGCGAATTTGTGCGGCAATCGGCCATGCAAAAGGTCAAGGCGCCCTTTGACATCGTCGTCACCACCAACAGCGGTTATCCGCTCGACTTGAACCTCTACCAGGGCGTCAAGGGCATGAGCGCCGGCGCGCGCATCCTCGTCAAGGGCGGCCTGTTAATCCTGGCCTGCGAATGCCGCGAAGGCATCCCGCCCGGCAGTCCGCTGGAGCAGCTTCTCTTTAGCGCGGCCAGTCCGGAGGAGATTCTCGCCGCGTTGAGCACGCCCGGTTTCGTGCGGCCCGAACAATGGCAGGCCCAAATCCAGGCCCTGATCCAACGCGAGGTGAAAGTTATGCTTTACAGCACGCTGCCTGACGACTTGGCGCGGCGTGCCTTCCTGACTCCATGCCCCGACATAGGCGCCGAAGTAGCGCGGCGTTTGGAAGCTTTAGGCCCGCACGCCCGCGTAGCCGTGCTGCCGCAAGGCCCGCTGACGATTCCGTATTTGGCGTAAACCAAAATCCGGGAGGGGCGAGCGCCTGCGAGCCCGCGACTTTGGCTGGCGTATTCGGTGCTCAAGAGCTAACAATTCTCATGCCTATGAATCGGCCCGAACTTGGCCGCCAGCATTTGCCCCATCTTGCGCCCTTGGAATTTGCCAATCAAACAACCGTAATCTTCATGACGATGTGCGTGGAACGACGCCGTCGTCTGCTGGCGCGGGCGGAGATTGTGGCCCTGCTATTGGATTGTTGGCGGCAGGCCGACAACTGGTTGGTGGGCCGCTGGGTCGCTATGCCGGATCACCTGCATCTTTTCTGCGCGCCGGCGCGAACTCCTACAAAACCTGTTGTAGAATGGGCGCGTTTTTGGCGCAGTCAAGTGACGCGGCGCTGGCCGTATCGCAGCGAAAAGCCCATCTGGCAGCGCGATTTTTTTGACCGTCGTCTGCGGAGCGGGGAGAGCTATCGCCAGAAGTGGCTTTATCTTTGGGAGAACCCGATTAAGGAGGGCATAGTCAGACGTCCGGAGGATTGGCCACATCAAGGTGAGATGAATGTGTTGGCTTGGCACGAGGTGGCTTGAGATCACGGGCTCGCAGGCGCTCGCCCCTCCCGTAAAAGTCGCGGGCTAGAACAGTATCGCGCTCCAAGTCGACAGCGACTTGAACCGCGTTACGCTGGCGGCGCTTCCGGCGGCTGGGGGACGGCGCGCGGATTTTTGGCGCGCTTGTTGCGGGGCAGGGGACTGATGAGGACATTCAGGTCGCGATCGCCCACCATCTTCGGCGGCGCATCGGCCTGACCGTAAGGGGCGACGTCCCCGACGAATTGGTTCATCACGCCAAAGCCAACTTCCTTGTGCGCCTTTTGCCGTCCGCGAAAACGCAGCTTTAGCCGCACTTTCATATCGTCGCAAAGGAATTGGATGGCATGGTCGCGTTTAACCGCTAGATCGTGCGGATCAATGGTGGCGGAAATCTGCAACTCCTTCATGCGGTTGGCGGAGTGATGAGAATCCTTGTTCCGCTTGGCTTCTTCGTAAAGGAATTTGCCGTAGTCCACAATGCGGCAGACGGGCGGCGTCGCGTTGGGCGCGATTTCGATCAGATCCAGGTTCTTGTCGCGGGCCAACTGCAAAGCCGTAGTCAAAGGCATGACGCCTAGTTGCTGTTTCTGGTCGTCAATGACCCGCACTTCGCGGGCGCGAATTTTCCCGTTGCGGCGATGCAAAGGCTCGCGGGAATGAAACGAACGGGAGGGAAAGGGGTGGCTCAATGAAGCCTCCACAGCGGAGGGTTGCTCATGCCGAAATTCTTAACAGATTGGTGCGTTGTATCAAGATTCATGCGAACAAGATGCGAGGCCCGGCGAACCGGGCCTCGACACTGTTCCTATCTGGAATTAGTAACGGCTGCGTCCGCCACCGCCACCGCCGCCGCCGTATTGGCGACGCTCGCCACCACCACCCGCGGGGCGCTCTTCGCGCGGCCGGGCGATGTTAACGGTCAGGGCGCGTCCATCGATGGACTTGCCGTTCATGGCCTCGACGGCCTTTTGCGCCTCTTCAGGCGTGCTCATAGTGACAAACCCGAACCCGCGCGGACGGCCGGTGGACCGGTCCATCATAAGGTTGGCTTCAGTGACGGTGCCGTGGGCGGCGAACGCGTCTTGGAGGTCGTTTTCTGTGGTGTTGAAGGAAAGATTTCCAACAAACAATTTATTACTCATGTGATGTTTAACTGTCCCGATCACTGTTTTTTCAGACTGTTCCCGAACATCGGGTTTAAAATCATCACTGAACCAAGTTCACTTGAGGATTCACCATATCTTGAAATGGACAAGCTATCGAACAGGAGGCCAACCTAGCCCCAGTCCCCAGAATGTCAAAAGAAATGTGCAACTATTTTTTCGCCGGCGCGATGAATTGCTCGCAACCGCCTCTTGGGGAACGACTT
>DASYNM010000129.1:0-7727 GCA_036008545.1 Verrucomicrobiia bacterium | reverse complement strand
TCGAGGAGATGGTCAACATGATCGTGGCCCAGCGCGCTTACGAAGTTAATTCCAAGGCCGTCCAGGCTTCCGACGAAATGATGCAACAAAGCAACAACCTGCGTCGCTAATGAATAGAATGCCTCGATTTATTTTATATTTCAGTCTCGCACTGGCCTCGGTGCCAACGATGCTCCACGCCTGCGGGAACGAGTCGCTTCCGCTGCAATTGCAGGCTGAAATCAAAGTCGATGGCAGCGGCATATTTTTGACCCAACTTTTAGGTCAATCTCTTCATGCGACCCTCCCCATACTTCGTTTGGCCCCGGCTCCTCCCCTGGGCCAAACGATCTCTCTTTCCCGCCAGCAGATCACCGATCTAGTCAAAGACGCCGACCCGAATTTGAATGTGACCAACTGGTCCGGGCCGGAGTTGGTCAAGATCAGCCGCCGTGTCCGGCAATTGTGCGAGGCTGACGTAGCGGAGATGATTCGCACCGATCTGCAACGGGACTATGTCGGCGCTGGTGGCACGTTGGAAATTCATTTCACTCGTCCCTGGACGCCGGTGACCGTGCCTGACGAGGCGGTTTCCATGCAACTTACCGATCTGCCGCCCGCGGGCGTTTTGCCCAATCTGGTGGCCGGTTTCGAGCTGTGGTGCGACAAGGAACGCCTCGGCAACTGGCAAGCGCCGTTGCAAGCCCGGGTCTGGCGCGAGATTCCGGTGGCCCATGCGCCTATCTTGCGCGGCCAACTGCTGAGCCAGGCGGACATCACCTTGGAACGCCGCGACGTGTTGAGTCAACACGAAACTTGCATTGAATTTCCCGTGACCGACAACTTGTTGGAAGCGGCCGGCAGCATTCAGGCCGGCGTGCCAGTCTTCAGCCGCCTGACCCATGCGCGGCCGATCATGCGGCGAGGGCAATTAGTGGAGGCTGTTTTTCAGGACGGCACCATGACCATTTCTTTGAAAGTCGAAGCTCTGGAAGACGGCACGCTGGGACAAACAGTGCGCGTGCGCAACCCCAAAACCAATCGTGAACTTTATGGAAAAATACAAACTCAAGACCTCATTTCTATCGCTCTGTGACGCCACTCACCTGGCCATCGTGCTGTTTATTTTGCAGTTGACCAGCCTGGGGGCTGATTCCCTCTGGAAGGACGACGCCGCGCCCACCTCCATGTTCGCCGACAAGAAGGCGCACCGCGTGGGCGACATCGTCACTGTCGTCATCCAGGAAAACAACGGCACGGCGCGCAACAACAACACCACCACCGCGCGTACTTCCGGGGTTGATTCCAGCATCTCGAGTATGTTTTACCCGGCGTCGGTCAGCGGTTTGTTCACCAAGGGCGGACAATTGCCCGCCATGAGCATTAGCGGCAAGAATTCATTCAATGGCGGCGGAACGATTGCCAATCAGGAGACAATCAATGCCCAAATCGCGGTCAAGGTGATTGACGTGCTGCCGAATGGCAATCTGGTCGTGGAAGGACGCCGCCAGACCGCCTTCTCCGGCGAGAAACAAGAGGCCGTTCTGCGCGGAACAGTGCGCGCGGATGACGTCACCTCCACCAACACTGTCTTCAGCTACAACATCGCCGACGCTTCCATCCAATATATCTCCCACGGAGCTATAAGCGACAGCCAGAACAAGGGCTGGTTCACCAAGGTCTGGGACAAAGTTTCTCCGTTCTAAGGTTTGACATGCGCCGAGTTTCGCTTTTGTTGATTGCGGTCCTGCTTATGGCGGGGAAATCCACTTCGCGGGCCGATGGCGGCTCGCGCATCAAGGACCTCGCCATGATCGCCGGCGCGCGCGATAACCAACTGGCCGGCTACGGCCTGGTGGCTGGTTTAGCGCAAACGGGCGACAAGAACCCGGCCCAAACTCTACAAACTTTCGCCAATCTGTTGCAACGTTACGGATTGACCGTCCCGGCGTTGACCATTTCTTCCAAGAACGTAGCCATCGTGATGGTGACGGCCGATATCCCTGCTTTCGCCAAGCCCGGCTCTCGGTTGGATGTCGTGGTCAGTTCAATTGGCGACGCCATCAGTCTCCAAGGAGGCGTGTTGATCCAGACTCCGTTGCTCGGTGCGGACAACAAAGTCTATGCTGTGGCGCAAGGAACTCTTTCCATTGGCGGCCTGGCCGGCGCCGGCGGCGGTGAGGGCGGCGGCGCCAGCGTAATGAAGAATCATCCCAACGTCGCCACCATCATCAATGGCGCACTGGTCGAACACTCCATCCCTGCCACGATCGTGAGCGACGACCATCTGGAAGTGCTCCTGCGCGAACCTGATTTCACATCTGCCTCGCGCGTGGCGGCTGCTCTTAATGCCAGGTTCCCTTGCAGCGCAGTCGCGGTTGATGCCACCACCGTGCGGGTCGGAATTCCCAAGACGTGGACCGAATCGTCAGTTGATTTTATTTCAACCATTGAATCGCTGGAGATCATGCCCGACGTTCCGGCGCGAGTCATCATTAACGAGCGCACCGGCACCATCGTGGCCACAGCTCGCATTCATATTTCCAATTGCGCCGTTTCGCACGGCAACGTGACCATCAGCATCGCCACCACCCAGGATGTTTCGCAGCCCAGCGCCTTGAGCCAGGGCACGACCAAGGTCACCACTCGTGCTGATGTTGCAATCAAGGAAGACAAAGGCTCTTTCGTCACTTTGCCAGAATTGCCCACGGTGGAGAAAGTCGCCGCCGCGCTCAACTCTCTGGGAGTGACGCCGCGCGACATGATGGCGATGTTTGAAGCCATGAAACAGGCCGGCGCATTGCAGGCCGAATTGATCATGCGGTGATATGAATATCCTCGCCACTCATCCCCGCGTCGAAGCCTCACAGGTGCCCTTTGAGACACTGGCCAAGAATCCCAATGTTTCCGACGCCGACAAGGTAACCGAAGTCGCGCGCCAATTTGAAGCGGTGCTGATACGCCAGATTTTGCAGGACGTCCACAAGCCCGTCCTGGCTCCCGCCGAGGGTGACTCCACGACCAGCGCCATCTACGGCGACATGATTAACAATCAAATGGCGGACAGCATCACCAAGTCAGGCGGTTTCGGCCTGGCCAAGAGCCTGGTCGCTGAATTAAGCCATCAGGTGCTGCCCCAGGCTTCGGCCCCGGTAGCGACTGGGCAGGCATCCATCCAAACGACGCCTCATGACAAACAATTACGCAAATGATCCCATGATAAAAAGCATCAAACTCTTGATCGACGCCTTGCGCGAGGAACTGCAAAATTACGGCGAAATGCTTGCTTTACTTGACCGCCAGCAAGAATACCTCATCGCCCGCGCCGCCTCCGAAGTTTTCCAATCCATCAGCCTGATCAAAGCGCAGGGTGGGGCCATCGTGCAGGCACGAGACCGCCGCGAAGACTGCCGCCGCGCGGTGGCTGAAGACGTGAGCCAGCCGCAGGAGGCCAGCTTCACCGATTTGATTCCGCTGTTGCCCGCCGATTACCAGCCGCTGCTGCAAGCGCTGGTGGAGGAAAACAACGAATTGCTCGTGCGCGTGCGCCGTCGCGCCCGCCAGAATCATCTCATGCTGCGCCGCTCGGTGGAACTGATGCAGGAATTGCTCAACACCTTGCTGCCCTCGCGCCATGGCTCTGTCTATGACGGCACCGGCAGCCGTCAGGCCAGTGCGGCCGCACCTCGTCGATTCTACGAAGCCATGGGGTGATGTTATGCTCGGACTCTTCGGCACATTAGACATGGCGTCCCGCTCGCTCTCGGTGCAGCAGGAGGAAATGACCATTTCCGGCCAGAACCTGGCCAACGTCAACAGTCCGTCCTACGCCGACGAACAACTGGTCACTTCCCAATCCGTGCCGCTTCCCACCCAGATCGGCGATGAAGGGACGGGCGTGCAGATGACCGGCATCACTGAATCGCGCAATCCGCTTCTTGACAGTCAAATTCAGGCCGAGGCCAGCGTGACTGGTTCGCTAAACGCGCAGCAAAACAGCCTGCAAAACGCCGAAGCCTACCTGGATGAGGAAATCAGTTCGACCAGTTCCTCGGCTGCGCCGGACAGCCCCAACGGATTGGCGACTGATCTGTCAAACATGTTCAATGCGTTTCAGAGCCTCTCCACCGATCCGAGCGATCTCTCCTTGCGCCAGAGCGCGGTCGGGAGCGCGCAGTATGTGACCGCGCAGCTCAACCAGGTTTCCGCCCAACTTTCCACTGTGCAGGCCAATCTGAACACGTCCGTTCAAAACGATGTCGCCAGCAGCAACCAGGACCTCAACACGATCGCCAGCCTCAACAAGCAGATCGTCGCCGCCGAAGCCGCCGGTGGCAGCGCCAACCAATTGATCGATCAGCGCGAAGCAACTTTGGAAAATCTCGCCGGCCTGGCCAATTTCTCCACCAGCACCGAGTCCAACGGGGCGGTCGATGTCAGCATTGGCGGCGTGACGATGGTATCCGGCGTCACGGCCGTTGATCAATTGCAAGCCTACGATCCCGGCAACGGGCAACTGCAGGTTCGGGCGCAAAATGCCGGCACGAACATCACCTTGACCGGCGGTAGCATCTCCGGCGAAATCACCGCGCGAGACGGCGCCTTAGCCAGCCTGCAAAGCGGACTCAACACTCTGGCCTCGCAACTCATCACGCAGGTCAATACCATTTATTCCGCCGGCTACGATCTCAACGGCAACACCGGCCAGGACCTCTTCACAGGTACCGACGCTTCCGACATCGGTGTCAATAGCAACGTCGCGAACGACCCTTCGCAATTCCAGGCGGCGGGCGCGCCTAACGCTGCAGGCGACAACAAGGTCGCGCTTGAGCTGGCCCAATTGGGCAACCAGAACCTAGCCGGCTTAAACAATCAGACTTTCAGCGGCAATTACGCCCAAACCGTGTCGAACCTGGGCGACGCTATCTCCTCCGTCAACGATCAACTCAACAATAGCCAGGCCGTCAGCCAAATGCTCACCACCGATCGTGCTTCCACCAGCGGCGTATCGGTGGATACCGAGATGACCAACTTGATCCAATACCAAAAGGCTTACGAGGCTTCGGCGGAGTTAATTACGACCTTGAACGAGATGCTGCAAACAGTCGTAGCCATGAAAACCGTGTAATTGAAATCCACAACCTATGCGAGTATCCACCTCTTCCTTCACCGACGGCTTTCTCTACCAAATCAACCAGTTGCAAAGCCAGCAAACCACGCTGCAAGGCGAAGCCAGCACCGGCCTCTCGATCACGGAGCCCGAGCAGGATCCCGCCGTGATGAACCAAGTCCTCAACCTCCAGAGTGAGGCCAGCGCCGGCGCCCAATATCAGAACAACATCGCGCAAATCCAAAACTCCGCCACCACCGCTTCCGACGCGCTCAATAGTCTTCAGAGCCTCGTGGAACAAGCCGGGGAAATCGCGACCCAAGCCAATGGCCTCAGCTCCCCAACGCAACTTTCCTCCTATGCCACGCAAGTCGGCCAATTGATCCAGCAAGCCCTGCAAATTGCCAACACGCAGGATGCCAATGGGAATTACATCTTTGGCGGAACCGAAACCGGCACTGCGCCCTTTTCCGCCACCACCAGCGCCAATGGCGACGTCACTTCTGTTGCTTACTCCGGCAATACTTCGGTGGCCGACAGCGAAATCGCTCCCGGCCTGACCGTCTCCGCGCAAACTCCCGGCGAGAACAACACTGGCTCAGGGGCCGAAGGCGTCTTCGCCGACAGCCGCACCGGCGCCGACCTTTTCAGCCATTTGATCTCGCTCCAGCAAAATCTCCAGTCTGGCAACACCAGCGCCATCGCCTCCACCGATAGTCCGAATCTGACCAAGGACGAAAACAACGTCGTGACGCAAATCAGCGGCAACGCCGTGTTGCAATCCACCCTCGAAGTGGCCGGCAACGTAGCCAAACAACAGGTGACCACCGAGACTGCGCAAATGTCCAACGACACCAGCGCTAACCTGGCGCAAACCTTGACTCAATTGAGTCAGACCCAAACGGCCTACCAGGCCGCCCTCGAGAGCGGCACAATGGTAATGAGCATTTCGCTGGTGGACTTCTTGCAATAGTTTCCGGCTTGGGCGGACATCACGACAATAGACTACCGTCGGCGCGCTGGGTCCTCACTGCCCGGTCCATGTCATCGCTGGATGCCCGCCTTTTCTTCGAACAAACACATAAAGTCGAACGGTTCATCGCTGCGCTTTGAGTTTGACTCAAACCGGTGCCTCCTATTAATGGATTGCATACATGAGAATGAGGTTGCTAGCCGGTCGGCGAATGGCGCTCACAAAAAATTCTTCGGCGCGAAATGTTACCTGTGCCTATTTTCCGTGGATCTCGCTGCTCGTTATCGGCGCATTGATGGCAGGTTGCGCTGGCCCGGTGAATCGTGTGGAGACCTTTGAGGCTCAGATGATCAAATTCGATTCCACCGAGACCGGTCAGTTGCCTCCAGATTTCTCAACCGCGCTAACCGGCGGCGGCGGCCCGATTTCCTGGGTCGTGCGTGACGATTCAACAGCGCCGGACAGCAAGAAAGTTCTCGTTCAGGAAAGCTCGGATGACACGAGCTATCGTTTTCCTCTTTGCGTCTATGAAAAGGCCCTCGCGCGCGATGTGGCGGTGGAGGTGAACTTCAAGCCAATCTCTGGAAAAGTGGATCAAGCGGGCGGCATCGTGCTGCGCTACAGGCCGGGAAATTACTACATTGCGCGAGCCAACGCTCTGGAGAACAACGTTATTTTGTTCAAGACCGTTAACGGCAAACGATCCAAAATTGTGGAAGTCCCGGTCCAAGTCACGGCGGGCCAGTGGCACACGCTGCGTTTCGAGGCCAAGGGACATCACCTGAAGGTTATGTTCGATGGTCGAATCGTTATCGAACGATTCAACACGACGTTTTCCAATCCCGGCAAGGTCGGAATGTGGACCAAGGCTGACAGTGTTTCCGCGTTTGCCAACTTCAAGATCGAGCGCGTTCAGTAACAAGCGATATTGACCTCAGATACGGCTTGCTCAAGCCCGTTTGGCGAAAGGGAACCCTTTGGTCACACTCGCCCAAGACTGATCCAGTCCTTGATTTGAGCCTGAATTATGTGCAGAGATTAACCCGCCTTCGTGGCAACCTTCATCGCGCAGCGCTTGCCATCTTCGGCAAGTGTTCGGCAAGGCGTTCCAAGGTCTGTTTGCCGCCTTCGATGGCTCCGTATTCCTTGACGACGGTGGCGCGGTCTGCCTCCGACGGGAAAACCATGTGCATGGTCAGCTTGGTTTTGTTGGCATCCAGCGTCTCGAAAGTCCACGTTGCTTCAAAATTTGCGCCCGGACCGCCCTTTCTGGCGCCGCCGTGCGAATAAACTAGACGTTCGGGTTTCACCACCTCTTTGAAAACGCTTTTGTTCGGATAGTCTGCGCCGTCAGGTCCGTGCATGACGTGCTTCCAGACGCCGCCAGGCTGCACGTCCATCTCCTCTATCGTAGTCGTGAAACCGCGTGGCCCCCACCACTGGACCACGTGTTGAGGATCAACCATGGCCTGCCACACGAGTTCGCGCGGCGCATCGAAAACGCGCGAGATGACGATTTCTCGCTCGGAAGATTCGTTCTCCACAAATTCCTTGAGCGACGTGCCGATGATTTGCGTCCAGCCCTCCACAAAATTTGTTTGGGCGAAGGCAGCAACTTTCGGAAAGCTGTCCAAGCCTTCGTGCGTCAGTTTCACTCGCGTCTTC
>DASYNM010000128.1:0-3674 GCA_036008545.1 Verrucomicrobiia bacterium | reverse complement strand
CCCAGCGGGACCATCTGGCCCTGGTTATTGCGAGTTTTGAGCCGGGCAATGTCTTCGGGATGTTCGCGAAATTGCGAGTCTGCCTGGGCTATGACTTCGTAGGTACGCCCAAACTCGTTGAAATCGTTTACATAAAGCGAGCCCAGGTAAACCTGCAACGTGTCGAAGAGGTTGCCCAGGGGAACACCTTGCGTTTTGGCTTTCTCGCGGTCAACATCCGCGTCGAGTTGCGGTGTATTGACGGTGAACGTGGAGAACACACCTCCCAGGGCCGGCGTCTGATAGCCGGCACCGATAGCTCCCTGCAACGATTGATACAAGGAGTCGTAGCCCTGGCCGGAGCGGTCTTCGACATAGAGTTTGAAGCCGCCGATGGTGCCCAACCCCATCACGGCGGGCGGCATCACCGTCATCACGAAGGCACCCTGGATGCCGGAAAATTTTTGGTTCAGGGCCGCGGCAATCGCCGGGCCGCTTAAATTGGCCGAGCGGCGTTCTTCAAACGGCTTAAGAGTGAAGAACACAATTCCCGAATCCGGGGCCACGCTGAATCCATTGATATTTAATCCCGGAAATGCCACCGCCGAATCCACGCCGGGCTGTTTGAGCCCGATGTCGGACATTTGGCGGATGACCGCCTCGGTGCGGCTCAAAGAAGAAGCGTCGGGCAGTTGCGCGAAGGCGACGAGATATTGTTTGTCCTGAGTGGGGACGAAGCCAGTCGGAACTTTCTCGAAGCTCCAGCCGGTCAGCGCAACCAGTCCGCCGTAAACGACCAGGGCAACGACGGCTTTGCGGAGGACCGTGCGGACGCCCACGCCGTATTTTTCGCCCGACCAGGCGAAGGCCTTGTTGAAGGGACGGAAAAACCAGCCGAACAAACCATCCATGGCGCGCGAGAGCCAATCTTTCGGCGCATGATGATCCTTGAGCAACACGGCGCACAACGCCGGCGAAAGGGTCAGCGAGTTAAACGCGGAAATAACAGTCGAGATAGCGATGGTGATGGCGAACTGTTTATAGAACTGGCCGGAAAGGCCGGTGATGAACGCGGTGGGAATGAACACGGCGCAGAGCACCAGGGCAGTAGCCACGATCGGACCAGTCACCTCGTGCATGGCGCGGCGAGCCGCGTCCGTAGACGACAATCCCGTAGCAATGTTCCGTTCCACGTTTTCGACGACGACGATGGCGTCATCTACGACGATGCCGATAGCCAGCACAAGCCCGAACAGCGACAGAGCATTGATACTGAAACCGAAGGCCAACATCAGAGCAAACGTGCCGATCAGTGAAACGGGTACGGCTGCCAACGGGATAATCGCAGCGCGCCAGGTTTGCAGGAAAAGGATCACCACAATAACGACGAGCAGGATGGCTTCTGCCAGCGTATGCACGACGGCTTCAATCGAATGCCGCACGAAAATTGTGGGGTCATAAACGACGGAGTAGTCGATGCCTTCCGGAAAATTCTTTTTGAGATCTTCCATCGTCTTGCGAACATTTTTGGAGAGTTCCAGCGCGTTGGCGCCCGGCGTTTGAAAGATGGGCAATGCGACGGCTGTCTTATTGTTCAGGAGCGATTCGAGAGAATAATCTCCTGCGCCAAGTTCAATGCGGGCGACGTCTTTGAGCAGGGTTTTTTGGCCATTTGGGTCGGTCTTGATAATAATGTTGCCAAATTCGTCTTCGGTGGTGAGACGGCCTTTGACATTGACCACCAGTTCAAAATTGACCGGATCGCGCGTGGGCGGCTGGCCGATGATGCCACCGGCCACCTGGACGTTCTGCTCGCGAATGGCGGCGACGACATCGCTGGCGGTCAGGCTGCGCGCGGCGAGTTTGTCCGGATTCAGCCAGATGCGCATGGCATAGTCGCCGGAGCCGAACACTTCCACATCGCCCGCGCCGGGGATGCGCGCGAGGGCGTCCTTGACCTGCAAGGTGGCGTAGTTGCGCACGTAAACCTGGTCATAACGGTTGTTGGGCGAAAACAAGTGGACAACCATGGTCAGGTCGGGAGATTGCTTGGTGGTCGTGACTCCCAACTCACGCACTTCATCAGGCAATTTGGGCAGCACCTGCTGGACGCGGTTTTGCACATGCACCTGCGCTATGTCCGGGTCCGTTCCCAATTGGAACGTCACGGTCAGCGTCATAACTCCGTCCTCCGTGGCCTGTGAGTACATGTACAGCGAACCCTCCACCCCATTAATAGCTTCTTCAAGCGGAGAGGCTACGGTTTCGGCAATGGTCTTAGGCGTCGCGCCAGGGAAGGTCGCGCGCACAACGATGGTTGGTGGCACTACTTCCGGGTATTCGGCGATGGGCAATTAGAACATCGCCAACAGACCCATGACGAAAATGCCGATGGAAAGCACGCCCGCAAAAATGGGACGGCGAATGAAAAAATCTGAAAAGTTCATAATTGTCGTGAAAGGTTGAGGTTAAAAACCCGGATCAGCGCCGGGCGGTTTGGGCGTCCGCCGAGGTCGCCTGCGTTAATGCTTTCTCAGCAGAGACGGGCATTCCGGGGCGCACCCGTTCCAGTCCGTCAACAACAATTTCGTCGCCCGGTTGCAAACCGGAACGGACGATGCGCTGGCCGTCAACCAGGGGTCCAAGCTGAACCGGCTGATAAGCCACGGTGTTCGTAGGCGTAAGCACGAGCACGAATTTTTGCGACAAGTCGGTGCCGATGGCGCGCTCGTTGACCAGCAGGGCGGGATGACGATCGCTCAGAGGAATACGAATCCGTGCGAACAATCCAGGCACGAGGCTGCCATCGTCATTGGTGAAGACGGCGCGCAGAATGATGCTACCCATGTTCGGATCGAGATGGTTGTCAAACGATTCAATATGGCCCGTGTGTGGAAAACCGTCTTCATCGGCCAGTTCCATTTCCACCGGAATATTGCCGCCGTCGTCGTTGCCGAGTTCTTTAGCGTGAACGAGGGCGTTATACTTCAGGTAAGAATCCTCATCAACGTCCGCATAGACATAAACCGGGTCCACGGAAACAATCGTCGTGAGCAGCGAAGCCCCGCCGGCAACGCCGTTTACGTAATTGCCCACTGTCAAAAGCTCGCGGCTGACGCGTCCGCTGATGGGCGCGCGCACCTGGGTATATTCAACATCGAGGCGGGCGTAATCCAACGCCGCTTTCGCTTCCTCAAAACGGGCTTTTCGATTATCGGCCTCTTCCGCCGAGATGGCTTTATCTGCCAGCAAGCCCGGCGAGCGGTCTTCCTCGCGCTTGGCCTCGTCATACTCAGCCTGGCGTTGATCGAAAACCGCCTGGTTCCAGCGCGGATCAATCACGAAGAGCACATCGCCCTTGTTCACTAATTGGCCGGAATGAAAACGGACCTCCTGGATGTAACCGGACACGCGTGGACGCACGTACACGGACTCCACGGGCTGAACCCGGCCGGTGAACTCGCTCCACTCGACAACATCTTTCTGCTCAACCGGCGCAACGGTCACATGCGGCGGCGGCATCTGTTGCTGCGCGGCGCCATGCCCGCATCCGGTTGCCAACACAGCCGCGACGAGCGGCACAAATCCCAACAAAACATTTCGAATCATATTTTTCTTCATAATCTTCTCTCCTGCTTAATGACGAATGACTTCTGCTTCGATGGACATTGCGTCAGATTTTTTTGTGAATTATT
>DASYNM010000127.1:0-37745 GCA_036008545.1 Verrucomicrobiia bacterium | reverse complement strand
CGCGATGGCGGAGCTGAACCTGGAACGCCAGAGGAAAAACAAGTTGCGGGAGAAGGAGAACGAAGATCGCTCCCGCCAAGGGCAGCCGTTGCTCCCCCTCATGCCTGTGCTTTCGATGGGGACCGGCATCAACACAGGCGTGGCCATTGTCGGTTTCATGGGTTCGGAGACGCACCAGGTCAACTACACGGCCTTCGGGCGCGAGGTCAATCTGGCCAGCCGCCTGGAGGGCATATCCGGTCATGGTCGCATCATCATTGGCGAAGCAACCTTTGCCGCCTTGAAGCGCGATGATCCACAATTGGCCGGCATGTGCCTGGAATGGGGTTTGAGCAAGGTCAAAGGCTTCCGCGAACCCGTCCGCGTTTACGAGGTCCACTGGCAGCCCGAAACGGGCTTTCCGCAACAACCGGGAGACAACACAGACATTCGTTTTACCAAACCCACCGGCGTTTAAATTGCCTTTCTCCTCGATGACCCTTTGCTAGACTGCGCGACATGACGAAAAAAGACCAATGGCGCGTGCTGACCGTTTGCCTGGTGCTTGGCCTGGGCACGATCGCGCTTTATGCGCCGGCATTTAATTTCACTTTTGTCAACTATGACGACGCTTTCTACGTCGTTAACAATCCACACGTCAACAAGGGATTGGCCGGCGCGTTCGGATGGGCATTTCAGGTTGGCCAAGGCGTGATGTGGCAACCACTCACTTGGCTTTCGCACGCGTTGGATTGTCAAATCTACGGGTTGAAGCCCGGCGGCCATCATGCTACCAGCCTGATCCTCCATGCCCTCAACTCGATGCTGGTCTTCCTGGTCCTGCGTCAGTTAACCGGTGCTTTTTGGCGAAGCGCCGCGGTTGCTGCCTTCTTCGCCTGGCATCCCTTGCACGTCGAGGTGGCGGCGTGGATCGCCGAGCGCAAGGACGTTCTCTGTGCTTTCTTCTGGCTGTTGGCGCTCTGGGCCTACACCTGCTACGTGCAGAATTCCAAGGCGCCGCGTTCAACTTCCAAATTCTATTACGTCTGCGCGATCGTTCTATTTGCCTTGGCCCTGATGTCCAACCCGGTGGCGGTGACGTTACCTTTAATCTTGTTCTTTTTGGATTGGTGGCCCTTGGGGCGTCTGGCCACGACACCGGAACGGCCCGCCGCCAAACAATTTGTGGCTCTGGTAATTGAAAAAATTCCCTTCTTTGTTTTGTCCGTCGCCTCGAGCGTCATGACCTTTATTGCTGTTGAGGGCAATCATTTCCTGAACCCCATGGCCCAACTTGATTTCAGGGTGCGTTTCATTCATGCGGGCATGTCCTACTTTCGCTATCTGGCCAAATCGTTTTGGCCGTCGGACTTGGGCGCGGCTTATCCATTGGTGCTGCGCCAGCCGATATTGCCCGTGATCGGCGTAGCTCTTGTGCTCGTGGCGATTACTGTGGTCGCCATCCAGGCCAGGAAAACGCGTCCGTATTGGCTGGTTGGCTGGCTGTGGTTTTTGGCCGCTCTCTTCCCGCTCCTCAATGTTGTTCAAATAGGAACACAACCGATGGCGGACCACTACATGTACCTTCCTTCCGTGGGTTTGTGGATGCTGGTTTGCTGGGAGGCTTATGATTTGACGGCGCCGTTGCGGAATGGCCGAGTAGTTCTGGGCGGATTATGCGCGGTTCTATTGGGTGCCTGCTGCGTGACCAGTTGGATTCAACTCGGCTATTGGAAGAATGAAGAAACCCTTCTTTCCCGCATTCCAGATTCGAAATCCAATCCCAAGGGCCATGCCGACTATATTGCTTTCCTCCTGCTTCAACGCCAAATTCCCCAAGCGCAAGCCGAATGCCAGAAGGCCATTGCCCTTTTCCCCGATTCCGCGGCATTCCAGGCTCTTTTCGGCGACGTCCTCTCGGCCCAAGGCAAATCGAATGAGGCTATTGAAAAATATAAGCTTGCCCTTCAACTTGACCCTAACTCGATTGTTGCGCGCGTGGCGCTCGGCCACGCCCTCTTGGCCAAAAAACGCGCGGCCGATGCGGAAGCAGAATTCAAAACGGTGATCCACGACCAGCCGAAGAACTTCGAAGCTCACGCTTTGCTGGCTAAAGCCTTGCTTCTTCAAGGCCAAGCCACCGCCGCTACCGCGGAATTTCGCGCCTCTCTAAGCTTGGAGGCTAACCAGCCTGAGACGTTGAACGAATTTGCCTGGTTGCTGGCGACCGATCCGCACGCCGAGATTCGTCATGGCGCCGACGCGGTTCAAATGGCCCGCCGGGCTTGCGAACTCGCGCGCGGCCAGGAGCCGTCCTTCCTTGGCACGCTGGCGGCGGCGTATGCTGAGACAGGCGATTTCGACAAGGCCGTGGCAGCCGGCCAAGCGGCGCACGATCTCGCGCTGGCGCAAGGGCGAAAACCGCTGGCGGAAACCAACGAGCAATTGTTGGTCGTCTATCGCGCCCACAAACCTTTTCGCGAAAAGCAGTGAGCAGAATTCTGGCGCGTGTTCAGCCCTGCGGTAGATTGCATCGATGAATGACAACGTGACCGAACGGGCCTCAGCTTTGGCGGCGGAGTTGCTGGGAGCCGCTTTAAGCGCGCAGTCCTCTCAAGAAAGGGCCGAGTCGGGGCGATTGGCCCGGATGATGAACGACTCGCGCGGCAAGGCTTTCACCGTGCAAATGGTGGACCAGGTTTTCCGCAGCCGCAGTCCGCGGCGTCAAGCAGAGCGTTTTCGGGCGCTGCTGGAAAAGTATGGTGCACCCGCCTATCTCTCGCCAGGCCAGCGGCGGCTGATGCGCTTGGGCGCGCTGGGTTCGCGCCTCGCACCCGGCCTTGCGATGCGAGCCGTCGCCGCGCGCCTGCGCGAGGACACCGCGCGGGTCATCCTGCCGGCCGAACCGGCCCCGCTGCAACGGTATCTGGCCGCGCGCCACGCCAGCGGGACAGGGGTGATTGTGAACCAATTGGGCGAAGCTGTTCTGGGCGAGCGCGAGGCGGCGTGGCGCTTGGACGCACTCCTCGGCTTGCTCAGCGATCCGAGTGTGTCCGCCGTCTCCGTCAAACTTTCCGCTATTCACAGTCAACTCAATTTGTTGGACTGGGAAGGAACGCTGGCCTCGGTTGCCCAGCGTTTGCGCCGTCTCTATCGCGCGGCGATGCCGAATCGCAAATTCGTCAATCTGGACATGGAGGAATACCGCGATTTGCACCTCACGCTGTCCGCCTTCAAGAGTGTCCTGGACGAGGCGGAATTCCGCTCTTTGCGCGCGGGCATCGTCTTGCAGGCCTATTTGCCGGACAGTTGGACCGCCTTGCAGCGCTTGACCGATTGGGCTTCCGCCCGCGTCGCGGCCGGCGGCGCTCCCATCAAAGTGCGCCTGGTCAAAGGCGCAAATCTAGCCATGGAAAGCGTCGAAGCCGAATGGCACGGCTGGCCGCGCGCGCCCTTCCTGAGCAAGGCGGAGACGGACGCCAATTTCTGCCGCATGCTCGATTTTGCCTGCGATGCGCGCCGCGCACAGGCCGTGAATTTGGCGGTGGGCAGCCACAATCTTTTTGACATCGCCTTGGGGCTGGTCTTGCGCCAGGACCGTCGCCTCGGCGCGCTGATCGAGTTTGAAATGCTCGAAGGCATGGCTCCACATCAGGCGCGGGCTGTGCAGCAAGCCGCAGGCGGGCTAACGCTGTACGCGCCGGTCGTGCATCGCGATAATTTCAACAGCGCGCTTACGTATCTCCTTCGGCGGCTGGACGAAAACACCGCGCCGGAAAATTTCCTGCGCGACTTGTTCGACTTGACACCGGAAAGCGAATCCTGGAAACGGCAGCGCGTCCATTTCGCAGCAAGTTGGGAAAATCGTGCCGCTGTTGCGGTCGAGCCTCGTCGGGCCAAGTCGCTCCCGGTGCCATGCGATCATTTTACCAGTGTCCCCGACACCGATTGGACCCATGCGTCCCATCGCGTCTCATTAGCGGACGCCCTTGCTCGCTGGCGCTCTCAACCCCAGCCCGCGCCCGAATCGCAGGAACTCAGCGCGGCGCTGGCGAGGTTAGCCGCAGCCCAGCCGGCGTGGGAAGCCAGCGGCTTGGAGCATCGCGCCTCGTTGCTGCGCCGCTGCGCCGAGATCATGGAGCGGGAGCGGTTTGACACTATCGCCTGCATGGTGCATGACGCCAAAAAAGCCGCCGCCGAGGCTGACACTGAGATTTCCGAAGCCATTGATTTCGCCCGCTACTACGCGGAATTCCGTCCCCAGTCTGGCTTGCGCATGTCAGCGCTAGGCATCGTGGCGGTCACGCCGCCGTGGAATTTTCCTTACGCCATTGCGTGCGGCGGAGTTCTGGCCGCGCTCATGGCCGGCAACGCGGTCGTGCTCAAGCCGCCGCGGGAAACGGCGGTCACGGCGTGGCATTTGGTCCGACAACTTTGGCAAGCCGGCATTCCGCGCGATGTTTTATGTTACGTTCCGTGCGCCGAGGCCTCCGAGCGCCGCGTCCTGATCACGGACCCAAGAGTCGCGGCGATAGTTTTGACAGGTTCCTGCAAGACGGCGCGGGTGTTTCTGGATTTGCGACCTTCCCTGTGGCTCTTTGCTGAAACCAGCGGAAAGAACAGTATCATTATCACGTCTCAGGCGGACCGCGATCTGGCGGTCAAGGACCTCGTCAAATCTGCCTTCAATCACGCTGGGCAGAAGTGCAGCGCAGCCAGCCTCGCCATCTTGGAGGCGGAGGTTTATGATGACCCCGCCTTCCGCGCGCAGTTGCTCGATGCCGCTGCCAGTCTGCCTGTCGGACTTTCGACGAATCCCGCCAGCGTGGTTCCGCCGCTGATTCGTCCGCCTGGCGAAGACCTGCTGCGTGCGCTGACAACTTTGGATGCAGGCGAGGAATGGTTGCTGCCGCCGCGTCAACTCGGCGACGACCCGTGTCTCTGGTCGCCGGGCATCAAATTGGGTGTCCGCCGCAGCTCCTGGTTCCATCGCACCGAATGCTTCGGCCCAGTGCTGGGCTTGATGCGGGCCGGGGGCCTGGACGAGGCAATGGCCATTCAGAACGACAGCGATTTCGGTTTGACAGCAGGATTGCATTCCCTCGACGAAGAAGAAATCGCTGTCTGGCGCGAGCGCGTTCAGGCTGGCAACGCTTATATAAATCGCGCCATTACCGGGGCAATTGTGCAACGCCAGCCTTTTGGCGGGTGGAAGGGTTCCAGCTTCGGGCCAGGCGCAAAAGCGGGCGGACCGAATTACGTCGCCCAGTTCGCCCGCTTTGAGGAAGCCGCCGCGATGGCCGACACTTACGAACTTTGGTGGCGCGAGCACTTTTCCCGCGCCCATGATCCGTCGAGTCTGCACTGTGAAACCAATGTGTTCCGTTACCGCCCTTGCCGCGGCGTCGTCCTGCGATTGGATGAAAGCGACACGCGAAGTTTGGAATTAGCGCGCAAAGCGGCGCAAATATGCGGCACGCGCCTGCACGTCAGTCTCGCAGGCAAGGAATCCGAAGAGGCGCTGGCCGCGCGGCTGGCGGGTTTGGTGGCCGAAGCGGAATTCCTTCGCACCGTTCTGCCGCCCTCGGACGCCTTGCTCGGGGCCGCTTACACGGCCGGACTGAATTGGATCGACGCGCCTCTCCTATCCGATGGCCGGCATGAGCTGACCCGCTGGCTGCGAGAACAGAGCATTTCCGAAACCCGCCATCGCTACGGCTTGATCATCGACAATGCCGCGGGCCACCAGCAAAAATGAGTCCGGAAGATTATCGTTGCCTGGCTCTTGCACTGCCCGAGGCGAAGGAAGGCGCCCACATGAATCATCCCGATTTTCGAGTCCGCGGCAAAATCTTCGCCACTCTTTGGCCCGCAGAGAATATGGGAGTCCTGAAGCTCACGCTCGCGCAGCAAAAATTACTCACGGAGAGGGACCCGGCTATCTTTGCGCCCGTCCCTGGAGGCTGGGGGCGCCGTGGTGCGACCACGGTTGATCTCAAGCATGCCAAAGAATCGGCCGTTCGCAGCGCGCTTCTCGCGGCGTGGCGCAACATCACTCCCAAAGCGTTGAGCGCTGCTATCACTTTTCCGAAGAGCAACATTTGAAGATCGCCGCGGCCTCTTGCGTGCCCGACCGAACCCGATAAGGCGCCCGCTTCGAAGAATGCAACATGCGCTCGTCCGGAATTTTTACATATTTTTAACGGAGCCAAACCGGCTTTTAATTAACGCTCAAGCGTAAGTAGGCCCATCTTGATTTCAGTGAACGGCGCCAATGGCGCATTGAAATTATGAATGACTTTATTTTTGTCAGTTTGATGGTCGGCTTCTTCGTAATCGCCGCGTTGTACGTGCGCTTTTGCGAAAAATTATAGGAGTGCATACTATGTGGAATCTCATCGTAGGAATCGTGTCTCTGCTGCTCTTCATCTACCTGTTCGTGGCCATGATCCGGCCCGAAAAATTTTAAGGAACTACTATGTCTCGACCTCTCGATTGGCTGCAGTTGGCGATTTATGTCGCCCTGCTGGCGGTGCTGACCAAGCCCATGGGTTTGTATTTGTGCCAGGTGCTGGAAGCCAAGGGTAAGACCTGGCTGGACCCGATTCTGAAGCCATTGGAACGGCTGACCTATTGGCTGATGGGCGTGGACCCGGAGAAGGAGCAGGATTGGAAGCTCTACACTTTCGCCATGCTGTTGTTCAGTCTGGTGAGTTGTTTGTTGACTTACGCCATTCTGCGTTTGCAGAAACAGCTTTCCCTCGACCACTTTGGTATTCATAACCCGCTGGCCTTTCTTAATCCGCAGGGCTTCGACTCGCTCAGCCCTGACTTGTCTTTTAATACCGCCACCAGCTTCACCACCAATACCAATTGGCAAAGCTACACCGGCGAATCGACCATGTCCTATCTCTCCCAGATGCTGGCGTTGGTCATTCATAATTTTACCTCAGCCGCCACCGGCATCGCTCTGGCCGCCGCGCTGGTGCGGGGTCTGGCCCGGCATACGGCCAAGACGCTGGGCAATTTCTGGGTCGATCTGGTGCGTGTCACTTACTATTTGCTGCTGCCCATCTGCGTGGTGTTCGCTGTCGTTTTGATCTCCCAGGGGATGATTCAAAACTTCAAACCCTACACCACGGCGAAACTCACGGAATCTTACACCATCCAAGTCCCTAAGACCGACGCCAAGGGCCAACCGGTGACGACCAATGTCGCGGTCATGGCGCAGGCGCCCAAGCTGGATGAAAAGGGAAAGCCCATCATGACCAACGGCGTGGCAGTGATGGTGGACGTGCCCAAGCTCGACGAGAAAGGCCAACCCGTGATGACCAATCAGCCGGTTATGGTTGATCAAAAGGTGGAGGAGCAATCCATTCCCCAAGGGCCAATGGCTTCGCAAGTGGCCATCAAGATGCTCGGCACCAACGGCGGCGGTTACACCAATGCCAATGCGGCTCATCCATTTGAGAATCCAACGCCTTTGTCTAATTTCCTCCAAATCCTCTCCATCTTTCTGATTGGCAGCGGCTTGACCTATTACCTCGGCCGTCAAACTAAGAACCAGGCGCACGGCTGGTCGGTATGGTCGGCGATGATGGTCTTGTTTCTCGCCGGCGTCTTTCTTTGTTGGTGGGCCGAAGCGCGCGGCAATCCCATCCACCAGCAACTGGGCGTCATGGTGTCCGGCGGCAACATGGAAGGCAAGGAAGTTCGCTTCGGCATCTTCAATTCCGCGTTCTTTGCCACCATCACGACCGACGCCTCGTGTGGCGCCGTCAACTCCATGCACGATTCTTTCACGGCCCTGGGCGGGTTCGTGCCATTGTTCAATATCCAACTCGGTGAAATCATCATCGGCGGCGTTGGGGCCGGACTCTACGGCATGTTGGTGTTTGTCGTGCTTGCGGTTTTCATCGCGGGCTTGATGGTCGGACGGACGCCGGAATATCTCGGCAAGAAAATCCAATCCTACGACGTGAAAATGTCCATGCTCGCCTTGCTGGTGCTGGCGCTCTCGATTCTTGGTTTTGCAGCCTGGGCCTCGGTCAGCAAATGGGGCACCGACGCGTTGAGCAATTCTGGTCCGCATGGCTTGAGCGAAATTCTCTACGCCTACAGCTCTGCCAACGGCAACAACGGCAGCGCCTTTGCCGGCCTCAACGCCAACACACCCTGGCTCAACACCACCATCGGGCTGGCCATGTTGATTGGCCGGTTTCTGATGATCGTGCCGATCATGGGATTGGCCGGCTCGCTGGCGGGCAAGAAAATTTCGCCGCCCAGCGCCGGAACCTTCCCGGTTTCCGGCGTCACGTTCGTGATTTTGCTGCTCGGCACAGTGCTGCTGGTCGGCGCGTTGAATTTCCTGCCGGCGCTCACGTTGGGGCCTATTGTCGAACATTTCCTGACCAATCTCGGCAAACTCTATTGATTTTATGACGCACAAAGCACCTTCTCTATTTGACTGGGACATCGTCGGGCCGGCCCTGATCAACTCGTTCAAAAAGCTGGACCCGCGCCTGATGATCAAGAACCCGGTCATGTTCGTCACGATGGTCGGCGCGGCGCTGACCACTGTCGGCATTTTCACCGGGGCCGACAGCGAGCGCGGCTTCATCTTCCAACTCGCCCTCTGGCTCTGGTTCACCGTGCTCTTTGCCAATTTCGCCGAGGCCGTCGCCGAAGGACGCGGCAAAGCCCAAGCCGACAGCCTGCGCAAAAGCCGCAAGGAAACCATCGCCCGCCGCTTGCGCAACAAGCACGAGGAAAAAGTGCCCGCCACCGATTTGCTCAAGGGCGACCTGGTCGTGTGCGAAGCCGACGACATCATTCCCGCCGACGGCGATGTCGTCGAGGGCATCGCTAGTGTTGACGAAGCAGCGATTACCGGAGAATCCGCGCCGGTCATCCGCGAGAGCGGCGGCGACCGTTGCGCGGTCACGGGCGGCACGCGGGTGTTGAGCGACCGCATTGTCATTCGCGTGACCTCCGAAAAAGGCAACACGTTCCTGGACCGCATGATCGCCATGGTCGAGGGAGCGCGCCGGCAGAAAACGCCCAACGAAATCGCACTCACGATTCTTCTCTCGGCGCTGACGCTGATTTTTTTGCTGGTCTGCGTCACGTTGAAGCCGTTCGGGATTTATTCCGCCACCGATTTCTCCGTGCCCGTGCTGGTGGCGTTGCTGGTCTGCTTGATTCCCACCACCATCGGCGGACTCTTGAGCGCCATTGGCATCAGCGGCATTGACCGACTGATCCGCCGCAATGTAATGGCTGTCAGTGGCAAAGCGGTGGAGGCGGCAGGGGACGTCGATGTGTTGCTGCTGGATAAAACCGGCACGATCACTTTGGGCAACCGCATGGCCACGGCGTTCATCCCCGCGCCCAATATCAAGACCGAGCGCCTGGCCGACGCGGCGCAACTGGCCTCGCTGGCCGACGAAACTCCCGAGGGCCGATCCATCGTCGTGCTGGCCAAGGAAAAATTCAACATCCGCGGACGTGAAGTGGCGCAGATCCAAGCCCAGTTCGTTCCCTTCACCGCCCAAACGCGCATGAGCGGCGTGGACTTCCCGGCGCTCAATGGCACGCCCGCGCGCACTATCCGCAAAGGCGCGGCGGAAGCCATTTCCGTTTATGTGGATCAGGCCGGCGGCAAATTCCCGACGCCGGTGACTTCGGCGGTCGAGGAGATTTCCCGTTCCGGCGGCACGCCGCTGGTCGTGGCCGAGGGACGCGAGGTGCTCGGAGTCGTGCAACTCAAGGACGTCGTCAAAGGCGGCATTAAGGAGCGGTTTGCCCAATTGCGCAAGATGGGCATTCGCACCGTCATGATAACCGGCGACAATCAACTCACCGCCGCCGCGATCGCGGCCGAGGCGGGGGTGGATGATTTCATGGCCCAAGCCACACCGGAACAAAAGCTCAAGCGCATTCGCGAGGAACAAGCCGCCGGCCACCTGGTCGCGATGACCGGCGACGGCACCAACGACGCTCCCGCCCTGGCGCAAGCGGACGTGGGTGTGGCCATGAACACCGGCACGCAAGCCGCGCGCGAAGCCGGCAACATGGTTGATCTTGACAGCAATCCGACCAAGCTCATTGAAATCGTGGAGATCGGCAAACAATTGCTCATCACGCGCGGCTCGCTGACCACCTTCAGTATCGCCAACGACGTGGCCAAGTATTTCGCCATCATTCCCGCCATGCTGATGGGCACCTTCCCCGCCATCGCGCCGCTGAACGTCATGTCGCTGCACAGCCCGACCAGCGCCATCCTGAGCGCCGTCATTTTCAACGCCATCATCATCATCGCGCTTATTCCACTCGCGCTGCGGGGCGTGGCTTACAAACCAATTGGAGCGCAGGCGATTTTGCAACGCAACCTCCTCATCTACGGACTGGGCGGCGTGATCATTCCGTTCCTCGGCATCAAAGCCATCGACGTCATCATCACCGCCCTCCAAATGGTTTAATGTTATGAAAGAATTCTTTACCCAACTGCGCGGCGCGATCATGTCAACTATTGTGCTGGCGGTGGTTTGCTGCGGAATATATCCGCTGGTGGTCTTTGGCCTGGGCCGGGTTTTCGCCGACAAAGCCGACGGCAGTCTTATCGTTGACTCAAAAGGCGTCATTCGCGGCTCCAAATTGATTGGCCAAAACTTCACCGGCGCGAAGTATTTTCATCCGCGCCCCTCCGCAGCCGGCAACGGCTACGATTCCACCAGTTCCAGTGGGAGCAATCTTGGCCCGACCTCCAAAAAGCTGGCCGATAGCATCGCGCAAAACATTGCCGATTACCGTTCGCAAAACGGCCTCGCCACCAACGCTCCGGTTCCCGCCGACGCCGTCACCGCCTCGGCCAGCGGACTGGACCCGCATATCAGCCCGCAGAACGCGGACTTGCAGGCGCCGCGCGTGGCCAAGGAACGGAGCATGAACTTGGAAGAAGTGCGCGCGCTCATCGTCAAGTACACCGACCCGCCCAACCTCGGATTTCTTGGCGAGGCGGGCGTCAACGTCCTGCGCCTGAACCTGGCGTTGGACGGCGTTAAGTAAAGAAGAAAAATTGAGCTTTTGCCGCAGGCGTTCGAACAGAGCCATGTGAAAATATCTGGAAATATCATGAAAATCAACGACTTGCGTAAGCTGTTTCTGAATTTTCGAGAACTGTAACGCAACCGCGAATGAACGCCAACCGACCTCCACGGTGGGCCGAGACTCCGTCGAGGCCTGACCTCGCGACAGCCTCGCCAGAAAGGGCTTTTTCTGACAGGATGAGTCAGAACAAATTGAGAGCGGCCCGCTGCGCGGACCACAGGATTTCTTGTCCGGACCAGATGCCTGCCGAGAAAACATCTCATCCTGTCTCTCCCGTCTTTTCTCAGTCCCTTCGACACTTTTATAATCGATCATGGCCACGACTTTACGCCAGTTCGCGAAAACCAAAAAACCTACCGTAGGCTTTTTGGTATGATTTTTTCGAAGGGGTACGCGCCGATGTTAGTCACTGCGCTGCAACTATTTGCAACATGGAAAATCTCAAAAAACCGCAAAAACTCAAAAGCAAACTCGTTTTTTGTTTCCAGAAACATCGATTTAGCAGCCAAAACGCCCTAAAAAGAGCCTGTTTTTTTCTGTCAGTACTAATATGTTGTGCCGCGTTTGATCTTTAAGACGCTGTGGCCCAGTGGATTGCGCTGAATCATTGAATCGCATTTTTTGAGCGAAAATCTGCCCCTTTGGTCTGCGCCGCCCCGTAGCCGCCGCCGTAAGGCGGCGGATTCTTGGATAACGACGGCTTCTATTTTTCCTCCGCCGACTTACGTCGGCGGCTACGGAAATCTGCATTATTGCCTTTCACATCAAGTGAATTAGACTGTCGTCGGGACACATGTCTAAACTCGCCGCCATCATTGTGCTGCTGTCCTTAGTTTTCGGCATGCGCGCCGACGACCGAATTTGGGTGGCAGTAAGAATTAATGGCAAACCATTGGTACTCATTTTTGATACCGGCTCGGAAGGTTCGGCGCTTTTCCCGCCAGCGGCCGAGAGACTTGGCTTGACCAACTTCCCGGCCGTTGGAATGACCGAGGAATGCGATTTCAGCCTCGGAACCAATCACTGTCGAATGTGGTTTGACGTACTCGACCCCCCGAACGAAGCCGGCGTGGACTTTGACGGATTGCTGGGATGGACTTTGTGGCGAAGTAATATTCTTCAGCTAGACGCCATCACCGGACAAATTCAACCTCTTGAGACACTTCCCGCCGAAGTCGCAACATGGACGAAGGTCCCGCTACGCTCAGATTTTCCAACGTTGGCTCTGGATATTGGTGATCGGGGCGGGCCTGCAATGGTATTGATCGATACCGGGATCCCTGGAGGAGTGGAATTGTCAAGCGACAGGTGGCTGCAATGGCGCAAAAAGCACGCGAATGCTCCAGCTACGCTTGTAAATTCCTTTGGCTATTGGACCAATGGCAATCGGATTGCCCTGGCGGAGGTATCCTGGGCCAGCAGCCTTGACCTCGGACCACTCCATTTAACAGAAGTGCCCGTAAATGACGTTGGCCCAGCGCGGCAACTCGCCGGAACCAACGCTTATGCCGCTACGTTGGGATTGGCCGCCCTCAAACGTCTTGATTTTATTATCGATGGTCCAAACGGCGTCGCCTATCTTCGCCCAAGGAGAACGCCTGCTTTACCTTTTGATCACGATCGAGCGGCTCTAGGTTTTATTCCGCCCGCATCACCCACTAACCGCTTGGTTCTACGCGTTCTTAAAGGCGGACCTGCATACGAAGCAGGTATCCGAGACGGAGACGTTTTATTGACGTACCAAGGTAATGACGTCAAGAGGCTGACCGATTTTGGCCCTTTGGGAGGCAGCAACGGGCCTCCAGGAACGAAGATGCTTTGCACGCTGGCACGTGGTAGCAAGGAAGTTACTGCAACAGTTGTCCTTCGTGACCTTATTGGTCCGCCGTTCGACGCCGCCCAGGCTCATCCCCCTTTCACCAATGATTTCGCCAAATTGCCGGTCCATCTAATACTTACACCCTATGACCTTAGTCTCTATACCGACCACGCGAAGAGATGCACTGAAGCTGGCCGTTTTGATATGGCTATCGCCGACCTGACGGCCTCAATAAATGCCTGCGCCGAACCAAACCGACATGCACCCTCTAATATGTGGCAGTTCTTATTTCGTGGTTGCTGCTACGTCCAAACTGCGCAATTCAATAAAGCGATTCTAGATTTGACCGATTATCTCTCCATTGTGTCAACAGACCCGGAAGCCTACGCGCAACGAGGCACGGCCTACGCCCGCACGATGGATCTTACCAATGCCATCAAGGATCTCACGCAAGCTCTCCACTTTGGCACCACGAATACGTTTGTCTCCTTTCAACTAGGGTGGGCTTACGTCCAAGGCAGCAACTACGACAAGTCGATTATTCCATTGACGGATTTTCTCAAAGTTGACTCGACCAATGGGGAAGCCTACACTCTGCGTGGTATCGCGTACGCACGCACGATGGACGCGACCAACGCCATCAAGGACCTGACGCTGGCATTGCGACTTGATCCAGACAATGCTTGGGCTTGCTACTATTTAGGCCTTACTTATGAACAGACTGGAGACTACAAGCGAGCCAAGGAATTTGCTGAACGTGCTCTCAACTCTAAGGGTTGCCCTCCAGAGTTACGTGGAGATATTGAAGAAAGGATTTTGAATTATTTAGACAAAGAGCACTGATTGCGCAAACCATGTCGTCTGCAATCCAAACTCTTCCTTCAACCATTAGCCGGCGTGGAGTCGATATCCCACTCCCGGTTCAGTCAATAATAGCTCAGGGCGGCTCGGATCGTCCTCCAGTTTATCCCGCAGATGCGCCATATAGACGCGCAGGTAGTGCGTCTGTTCGCCGTAAGTCGGACCCCACACCTCTTTGAGAATTTGCCGGTGCGTGACTACTTTGCCCGCGTTGCGGACCAGCAGGCGCAGGAGTGAGTATTCTGTCGGGGTCAATTTAATCTCTTTGCCCTTGAGCGTGACCAGGCGGCTGGAAAGATCGACCTGCAAATGGCCGGAGTGAAAGACGGCGTTGTCCGCCACCGGCTGCGCGCGACGCCGAGCTGCGCGGATGCGCGCCAGCAATTCCGCCGTGCTGAAGGGTTTGTTCATGTAATCGTCCGCGCCGTGGTCCAGCGCGCCGACTTTGTCCTCTTCGCCTTCGCGGACGGAAAGCACCAGCACTGGCGCTTCGCTCCATTCCCGCAGTCGTTGCAGGACGGTCAGGCCATCCATGTCGGGCAAACCGAGGTCCAACACCACCATATCCGGACGGCGTTGTGCCGCCTCGAGCAACCCCTCCTGGCCGCTGGCCGCCTCGAACACGCGATAGCCGTTGCCTTCCAGCGTGACCCGCAACAGGCGGCGCATCTGGATTTCGTCGTCAATGACCAGGACAATCGGTTGATGGGGGGGTGTTTCGCTCATACGACAGGGTCCATGGCTGGCTCCGGACTGCCTACGATGGGCAGGTAAATGCTGAATTCCGCGCCGCCGCCGGGACGATTGCGCGCCTCCACTCTCCCTCCGTGCGCCTCGACCATGCCTTTGACGATCGAAAGCCCCAGGCCGGTGCCGCCGGCGGGCGCGCCGGGCACACGATAAAACTTGTCAAATACATGCGGCATGCTCTCGGTCGGAAGCCCCGGCCCGTGATCAGCCACCGAGATGGTCATCTCCTCCGGCGTGGCTGAGGCTGTGACTTCGACGGTCGTGCCTGTGGGCGTGTAGTGGGCGGCGTTGAGGAGGAGATTGTTCAGGGCCTGCTCGATCAGCACGTAATCTATTTTCACCAGCGGCAACGGCGGGTGCAGGGCGAGGGAGACTTGATGACCGGACAATTCGCGCTCGTTGTGCCGCAACGCGACGTTGATCAAGTCGGCCACGTCGCACCAATCCATGCGCGGTTTGACGTTGCCCGATTCCAGGCGGGTCATGTCAAGCAAATTGCCGACCAGCCGGTTGAGGCGCGCGGCGCTTTCCTGAATTTCATGGGCGAGGGTATCGCGGAGATGCGCCGGCGTTTTGGAATCCACCATCGCGCTGGCGGCGGTGGTGATGGCAGAAATGGGCGTGCGCAATTCGTGCGAGATGGAGTTGAGCAAAGCCTTGCTCAACTTCTCCGATTCCGCCAGCAACTGCGCTTGTTGAGACTCGGCGTCGAGCCGCAACCGGTCCAGCACCAGCGCCGCCTGCCGGGCGTAAGCGTCGAGCAGATCGCGCTGTTCCAAGGTGGGTTGATGCTCGCCCTCCAGCGCCACGCCCAGCACGCCGGCCGGGCCGCGATTGGTTTGCAGCGGCACGTAAATGGCGGCGGCCAACGGTAGGTTGTCCGTGAAGCGTCCCGCCACCTTGCCAAAGCGGAAAGCCCACGCGGCCACGCTTTGTTCCTTCTCCGAGACGGTGAACGTGCTGGCGTGGTGGGCCGTTCTGGCCAAATTGCCTCCCGGATCGCGCAACAGCACCGCCACCTTGGCCTTGAACGCCTCCTCCACTTGCCGGACCAGCCTTTGCGCCATGTCGTCCACGTCGGCGGCATCGGCCAGATCGCGCGTGAGCAGATAGAGCGCCGTCGAACGCTCCTCGCGCCGGCGCTCGGCCCGTTCCTGCCAGCGCACGCGCGAGGCGAATTGCCCGAGAACCAGCGCCACGACGAAATACATGCAGAACATCATCACGTCTTCGATGTGCGTCAAGTAAAAGGTAAAACGCGGTTCCAGAAAGAAATAATCCCACATCAACGCGCTGGCCGTGGCCGTGGCCAGAGTCGGGCCGCGTCCAACGCCAAAAGCCAGCAAGACCACGCCCAGGAGGTAAACGAGCGCCAGCGCTTGGGCCGCAATGTGCGGGTACAACACGGCATTGACACCCGTGCAAAGGCCGATCACGACCAATCCGGCAGCGTATTGCCAGAGGGGTGATTCATTGGCCAACTGCCAGCTCCGTTTGCGTTCCCCCTTTTCGATCACTTCGGGGCGGACGATGTGCAGTTCAATGTTGCCGCTGTCCCGGACCAGACGCCGCAGCAACCGGCCGCTGCGAAACCAATCCACCGGGCCTTCGATGCCCGGTTTGCCCACGACGATCTGGGTGACGTTCTGCTGCACCGCGACGCGCAAAATGCCGCGGGCCACGCCGGCGTCGGCGGTGGTGATGACTTCCGCTCCCAGTTCGCGCGCCAAGGCCAGGTGCTTGGTCAGACGGTCCTGGTCATCGTCGGAAAGCGGGCGCGGTTGCTCCACATAGACCGCCAGCCACGGGCAATCCAAGTTGTCGGCCAGCCGCCGAGTCCAGCGAATCATGTGCGGTGAATGCGGGCTGGCGCTGACCGCCACCAGCAGACGATGCCCCGAGCGCCACGGTCCCGTGATCTGCATGGCTTGCAAATAATCATGCACGTCCTGGCCGACGTGGTCCGCCGCCAGTCGCAACGCCATTTCGCGCAGCGCGTTGAGGTTGCCGCCTCGAAAAAAATTCATCATCGCCAATTCGGCGCGTTCGGGTTGATAGATTTTGCCTTCGTCCAGGCGTTTGAGCAGATCCTCCGGCGGCAAGTCGATCAATTCCATTTCCGCGCCGTCCAACACGCTGTCGGGCACCGTCTCCTGCACGGTCGAGCCGGTGATTTGCCGGACGGTATCGACGCGGCTTTCCGCGTGCTGCACGTTCATGGTGGTATAGACATCGATGCCGGCGTCGAGCAACTCGATGACGTCCTGATAACGCTTGGCGTGGCGGGAGCCGGGAACGTTGCTATGGGGCAATTCATCCACTACCGCCAGTTGCGGATGGCGTGCCAGCAAAGCGTCCAGGTCCATTTCCTCCAGGCTCACGCCACGGTATTCCACCTTGCGGCGCGGCAGAACGGTCAAACCGGCCACCAACGCCTCAGTCTCCTTGCGACCATGGGTTTCGACGTAGCCGACGACGACATCGACCCCCTCACGCTGGGCGCGCTGGGCGGCGCGAAGCATGGAGTAGGTCTTGCCGACGCCTGCGGCCATGCCGAGAAAGACCTTGAATTTGCCGCGTTTGGTGGCGGCTTCGCTTTTCTGGATCGCGGCCAGCAAGGCATCTGGATCCGGGCGATTGTCCTCAGCCATGACAACAAGATAACTGGTCTCTGGCAAAAGGGCAGCTTTAAATCAGTCTTCCTACGCACGGGCGAATCGCCACCGGGACAATTCTCCCTTTCGTATTCAAACGATCGGTTGTATGCTGATGTTTAGACCGACTTCGTCTTTATGAAAACACGGGAAAGGCGCGCCATTTTCGCCACGTTGAATATCATTATTCTGGTAAGCGGGCTCGTCGCTGGTGGTAATATGGCCCGCCATGTGACTCCCCACCAAAAGCGCACACGTGAGGATACTCGAGCACGTATCGACCAGATTACGACCGATGAGAAAGTGAGGAAGTTGCTTGTTGCAGATGATGAGGACATACGTGCCCTTGAGAATTTGGATGCCGCCTTTCACACGACGTACCGTTGGCTTGGTGTCGCTATGAGCGGGCTGGCTCTAGGCAATTTGCTATTGTTTCCGTGGAAGGCTAAAAACCTTTGAGTAGTCGGTTCAACTTTTGCTCCTGCGAACGCGCCCGAAAAAGTAAATGGAATATGACACATCAGCAAATAGACAAGCGCAGTCTTGCGCTAGCGAAGGCCGTCGTGGAACGAATCGACCGCGACCCGGAACGCGCGGGATTGAAGAAGGCCAAAGCCACTTGCCAGCGCTGGTTTCAGGCCGACCCGGCGCCCGCTATTGGCGAGTGGCTCGCCATCCTGGAGCGTCCTTGGGAAGAAATCCGCCTTGTTTTGCTCGACGAATCCGAGGAGGGCCAGCGCCTCCGCCAGAGCACCCCGTTTGCGGGCGTCCTCACGCCACAGGAACGCTGGAATATTTATCGGTCATTTCATGAAGAGAATTGACCTGGAACATTTGATCCGCGCGGCCGGCAGCATCGCCGACCTGCGCGAGTTGGTCATCATCGGGAGTCAGGCTATTCTCGGCAGTGTTGCCGACCCTCCGCCCGAATTGACCATCTCCCAGGAGGCCGATTTGTGGACGCCGACTGCGCCTGAAAAAGCAGATCTCATTGACGGTTCCATAGGTGAGATGTCTCCTTTCCACGGCACGTTCGGCTACTACGGCCACGGCGTTGGCACGGGCACCGCGGTCTTACCGGCCAATTGGAAGTCCCGTTTGGTGCGCGTTCAGAATGACAACACCAACCAGATTGCCGGCCTTTGTTTATCCCCTGCCGATATCGTTATCAGCAAACTGGCGGCTGGGCGCGAGAAGGACTTGAGCTATGTTACCGCGCTCTTTCGTCATCGATTGCTGCGCCGCGATGAGGTGGAAGCTCTTTTTTTGGAGGTGCCTCCTGTCATCCTTGCACAAATCAAACCAAGATTTCTCCGTTGCATTTCCGAGGCCGCGGGTTGAATGGAACGAACTTTGACGATCTTCGTCGCCGCGATTCGGCGTTTTTCGACGTCGATCCGTCCACGCGTTTTGTGGTTATCGCACCGGCTGGAGCGGCCGCGGTTTGATCGGCGGGGCCGGGGGAAGGTCGCGCGGGTCTTTGGCAATTTGCCCCATCAGATAATCTATTGCGCGGTCGAGTTGCACGTCGTTGCCGTGGAGTAATCCATCCGGGTTGAGGTCCAGGTCCACGTCCGGATCGACGCCGTGGCCTTCGATGATCCAATCCTTGCCTTGAGGGTCCCAGCCGCCGAACTCCGGTTGCGTAATCATGCCGCCGTCGCGCAGAGGCTTGTCGCCGCGAATGCCCACCCAGCCGCCCCAAGTGCGCGTGCCGATGACAGGCCCAAGCTTGAACTCCTTGAATCCCAGCGCGAACGTCTCGCAATCGCTGCCGCCTTGCCGGTTGATCAGGCAAGCCATGTAACCGCTTAAGGTATGCGATGGCACGGTATCAATGCTGCCATGACGGGTGCCGCTGATGGCCAGAATTTTCCTGTCCAAGTGTGCCAGGATCATCGGCGCCACGAAGCCGCCGTGGTTCCAGCGGTCATCCATGATCAGGCCGCGTTTGTGCCATTGCGGGGGGTAATCCCGCGCGAACTGCTGCAGGCCGCGGGCGCTCATGTCATACAAATGGATATAGCCGATCTGGCCGTTGCTTTTCTTGTTGACGTACTCGCGATTCTCGCGCACCCAATCGGCGTAGCGGATGCGCGTGTCGTCAGCGACGGTCTTGACCACCACGCGCCGCGCCGCCTTGAGGTCCGGCGTGTCGCTGATGGAAAGCTCGACCTCCTGCCCGGCGCGATTGGCCAGGCGCTTGAGATAATCTTCGCCTTTGACGAGCGACTTGCCATCGATGGCCACCAGCCACTGGCCGACTTTAATGTGGAGATCGGGACGCGACAACGGCGAAGTCCATTTGGGCATCGGAAAATCGCCTCGATAAATCTTCTGAATCTGCCAGAAGCCGGTGGCCACGTCGTAGCGCAAATCCGCCGCCAGCAAGCCGGTCCCAATTCTTTTGCCGGAACGAATGTCGCCGCCGCTATGATAAGCATGGCCGACGTTTAGTTCGCCGAACATCTCGCCCAGGCAATCGGCCAAATCGCCGCGCGAGGCGATGCGGTCGGCCAGCGAGCCGTATTGCTTCCAGACGCCCTCCCAATCGACTCCGTGCATCTTCGGGTCATAAAAGAAATCGCGGTCCAAGCGCCAGGCCTCGTGCAGTTCCTGCTTCCATTCGGCGCGAGGGTTGACGCTCAAGGACCAGCCGGAAAGATCGATCTTGGCGTCTTTGGCGTCATCATCCTTGGGCGCCGCGGTCGCGCCAGCCTCGACGCGCACGAAGCCATCTTTAGTTTGATAAACGAGAACCTTGTGATCCATCGAGACCGCGTAGGCCTTGACGTCGGAAGCGACGGTCGAAAGTTTCTCCTTTTCGATGTCATACGTCACCAAATCAGCGCCGGTCTCCTCCTCGGGGTTGTCCGATCCGTACGGAGACATGCCGAGATTGGGAGAACTCAGCCAATGCAGTTTGCCATCCACGGCAGAGAGATCAGAATAATTTCCAGGAGCGACCGGCACCTGGACGAAGCGATCCATCAGGCCGTCGAAATCAATTTTGACTGGCTCGACTTTTTCCTCCGCCCCGTCCTTATCCTCCTTATCCTTGTCTTTCTTTTCCTTCTTGTCCTTTGGCTTTTCCACGTCCGTATCACCCCTGGGCGCAAAGGGCAGCGTTCCGTCCGCTTGCAAGGCCAAAACGCACGGCAGCGTCGCGTCATTCACGATGAAGCGTTCCTCGAACCGATCGAGGTACGTGTTAATATATCGGTCCGACAGGAAATAGAGGAACTTCCCTTTCGGATCCCACGCCGGGTAAGACGATCTGTAAGCCGGCTCCGTCACTTCATAATTCTTCTTGGACTGCCCATCCCAAATGCGAATCTGGGTGAATAGGTTCGATTGCAGCGCTTCGTAGGCGAGATAGCGGCTGTCGGGCGACCAGGCGTAATGATTGATTTCAAACTCGCCGTGATCCACCACGGTGCTTCCGCCGCTGGCCGCGTCCGTGACGTGAATATCATAATTCTGATCGCCCCAGGCGATTCGTTTGCCGTCCGGCGACCACTCCACCCCGAAATGCCAGCCAGGCGGCATGGTGCCGACCTGCTTGGGTGATTCGACATTGTCCGCGGCGTGCAGCAACAGTTGCTCCTCGCCATCCACCTCGGTCCAAGCCGCGACCGTTTTGCCGTCGGGCGAAAAGGCGGGCGCTCTGTTCCGCGAGGCGCTTCCTTCGGTGAGGCGGCGGATAAGACCCTTTTTATGCGTGCGCGCAACAAACAGGTCGCCGCGCGTCTCCAGCGCGATGCGTTCGCCGTCCTTGGAGATCGACCAACCTTGCAGATATGCGTTGGGGTCCACGAATTTTTCCCGCACTTGCAACCGGTCGCTCGGAAGCTGGATCGGCACCATCTGGTTCTTGCCCGACGACAGGTCATAGACCCAAATGTCCATCCTGTGCTGGTAAACGATTTTGCCGTCGCCCATCGCCGGCCAGCGCACGTCGTAATCCTCGAAGGTCGTCAGCCGTTTCACATCACTGCCGTCCGGCTTCATCGAAGCCAGGTTTGGCCGGCCCCAGCGGTCGGTCACGAAATAGATGCGCCCATCCGCCGCCCACATCGGGAAGGCGTTCTTGCCGTCGTAAGGCGTCACTCCCGCGAAGGTGTTGTCGTCGATGGTGCCGACATAAATTTTTTCCGCCTCGCCACCCTTGTAACGCTTCCAATTGTGGAACTCGAGTCCCAGCTTTTGGAACGCGGCGCGCTTGCCGTGCGGCTCGAAGCTGATCCACGCCGCCGGCTCCAGCGGAATCATTTCCGGCAAGCCGCCTTCGGGCGAGACTTTGTAAATGCGGAAATCGTTGTTGGGCGTATCGCGCCGGCTGCGAAAGAGAATCTTGCCGTCCGCGGTCCAGCCCAGGGCCTGGTCGGGCGCGGGATGAAAGGTCAACCGCACCGGCTCGCCGCCCGAGGCCGACATGACATAGACATCGTCATTGCCTTCGTAGGAGGCCGTGAAAGCGAGCAACTTCCCGTCCGGCGACAGCTTGGGAAAGGCTTCCTCGCCCTCGTACGCAGTCAAGCGTAGAGCGACACCGCCCGTCGCCTTGACCTTCCAAAGATCGCCTTCCGCCGCAAAAACGATCGCGCCGCCGCCAATCGTAGGATAGCGATAGAACCCATCCGGCAAAGTGTCGGACGCCGCAAAACTGGAGAGGGGCGCCATCAGCGCGGCCAATGCCGCCGCCAACGAAAGCCTGGGAATATTTAGCATGGGAAGGCACAGTGAACTTTCGCACCGCAATGTCAAGACGATTCTATTGAATAATCCAGGCTCGGACGCAAATCAGGTTTTGAACGACTGCGGCTTACTCCCTCGGCTCCGCACACTTGTGGAGGAGAGGGTTGGGGAGAGGAGGTTCGACCAAACGTACCCCTCTCCCTATCCCTCTCCCCGCGTTGCGGGGCGAGGGGACGTTATCGGTCATCTCGGTGGGAATTACAAAAAAGTGATGTGCGCTCATCCGAGCTTGACTGGCCTTTCTGGCAGGCTTTGACTGAGTCGCTGCCATGGCTTGCCTGCCGCTGATCGAACGGGAGTTGCGCGTGGCCCTGCGCAAGCAACGGCCGGCCAAGGGCCGGCTCAAGGTGGCCGCGCTCGCGACCGGCGGCTCGATTCTCTTTCTGTGGTTTGGCTCGCTTACGAACGACCGCACGGTGGGCCGAAGCCTGGAACAAATCCTCTGCGCGGCCTCCCTCTATTATGTCTTGCGGGCACCCATGTTGACCGCCGGTGCGCTGGCTGAGGAACGCCGCAACCAAACGCTTGGGCTGTTGTTCTTGAGCGGGTTGGGGGCGGGAGAAGTGTTTGCGAGCAAGTTTCTCAGTTCCGGCTTGATTGCGTTCACGAACTTGTTGGCGATTTTCCCGATGTTGGCCTTGCCGTTCCTGATTGGCGGAGTCTCGTATGACTTGTTCCTCGCCATCATCTGCGGGTTTCCGGTTTTGATGTTGTTCGCGCTGGCGATTTCGATGCTGGCTTCGGTGCTGACGCAAGAGGATGGCGCGGCCATCGTCCTGGCCAACGTGCTGGGGGTGCTGCTGTGCGCGCTGACTCCGGCGATTTACATCGCGCAGTTTCATTTTTCGCTGAACGCCAAGCCGTCCTTGTGGTGGTTGCGCCTCAGCCCGGCCTATGGCCCGTATTTGGTATGGCGCGGCCTCGGCGCGGGATTCCATCCCGGAGAAAAGGCCGAGTTCTGGCAAAACCTGCCGCTGACGCTGGCCTGGTCAGCGATAGCCTTGGCTGCAGCCGCGTTCGCCTTGAAGCGGGTCTGGCGTGAACGGGAACAGGAAGCGGGGATGGGTGGCTGGCGGAAGCGTTTGCGGGATTTTATGCATGGCAATCGCGAAGGTCGCCAGCGCCTGGCGCGGCTGTGGTTGGAGCAGAACCCGTTTGTGTGGCTGGCTGGCAGAGACCGGCAACCAGTTACGTTAGGCTGGATCGTGGTGAGCGGGATCGCCCTGGTGTGGTTGTTGTGCTGGGCAGCCTGGCCGACGCAGTGGCCCAGTGTGCTGAATTTGCTTATCACTGCGACGCTGATGAGTACGGTGTTGGCCTGGCTCAGCCGGCACGCCGCCGCCCAACAACTCGGCCAGGCGCGGCATGACGGCAGTTACGAGCTGCTGCTGACCACTCCTTTGGCCCCGGTGGATATTGTGGTGGGTGAGTTGGAGGCGCTGCGTTGGCAATTCAAACCGTTGGCGAACTTCGTTTTGATGCTCGACGTGCTTATGATGCTGGGCGGTCTGTTGGCGAGGAGTTGGAACAGAGGCGCACTTATTGTGTATTTCTGCGTTTGGCTGATTTTGCTGACATGGACATGGAGCCTCGGCCGCCGATGGTCGCGCGTATTACCTGTGATGTGGGCCAGTCTGAATTGCGCGCGGCCGGCGCACGCGGTTTGGCGCACCTCCAACAATAGTACCGGCCCTGGTTACAAATGGTATTACTGGATTTGGATTTGGAACATTTACAATGTCCGGCTATGGCACGGCGGAATTCAACGGTTCCCGACTGGGTCGTTCCCCGAATTGGTGGCGGCGGTGGCTGGCACATGTTTGTTTATGATTATTTTTCTCGTGAGGCATTACCGGGCGGACCGGGAGTGGGACCACAATTTCGCGCGGGATGCGCCGACGAAAGAGTGGGACGGGAAGCTGAAGTTTTTCGGGCCCACGCGGTCGTTCATGGACAGCCGGGGCGCCAAGCGAGAGCGAACTTGCAGGAGGCGGCTGATTGCCGAGTTCCGCGAGATCGTGCGTGAGCCATTACCCGATCCGCACGACCCGCGTTTCAAAACCTGGAACGCACAGGAGCGTTTTCCCTGGGGCTGGGGACTCGTTCAGCAGCAACTCCACGAGCGCGTGGTCAGGAAATCCGTGGAGCAAGATCCATGACAACGATTTCAAACGCCCGCGCGCTTGCCGCGTCTCTGGGCGTGCTGCGGTGCGTCGTTATCCAAGCACGACGGCCGTAAGATCGCGCGGGCCTGGTTTTGTTCATTGTGCGGCGGCGCGGCTTGCGCTAAGAATCGACGGCGTATGGAATTTTCGCTTGCGGGCAAATGGGTTTTGATCACGGGAGCGTCCAGCGGTTTCGGCGCCGCGGCCGCCACCGCTTTCGGCGCCTTAGGCTGCAATCTTCTTTTAGGCGCCCGCCGACTCGACAAGCTCGAAGCCGCCGCCGTCGCCGCGCGCGAGGCTGGCGCACCCCAGGCGCTGGTCCATGCGCTGGACGTGTCCAAGACGGCCAGCGTCGAGGAGTTCGTCCAATGGGCGCGGACCAAGACGGGCGCGGTCGATGTGCTCATCAACAACGCTGGTGGCGCGCATGGTTTGGAACCGGTCGCCACCGGTCGCGACGAGGATTGGGAAGCTATGCTGCAAATCAACGTGCTGGGCCTGTTGCGAGTAACGCGGGCTGTTTTGCCCATGATGCCCAAGGATGCCGGCAGCTCTATCTTGAACATCGGCTCGGTGGCGGGCCGATTTGCCTACGAGGGCGGGGCTGTCTATTGCGCGGCCAAGGCAGGGGAATTGAAGATCACGCAAACCCTGCGCCTTGAACTCAACGGCACGGGCATCCGCATCGGCTCCATCGATCCTGGCATGGCGCGGACAGAATTCGGTTTGGTCCGTTTCAAGGGCGACGAGGCTCGGGCGGAGAAAGTGTACCAGGGAGTCCATCCTTTGGTGGCGGAGGACGTGGCCGAGGCGTTGGTGTGGGCAGCCACACGTCCGCCGCATGTCAACATCGACGAGATGGTGATTAAATCCGTGGATCAGGCGGCCACTTTTAAAGTCTTCCGCCGTCGGGAATAGTCGGCAGCTACATCGCCTCAGACCTTTTTGGAAGGAGCGAGGCGGGCGGATTCGATCATTTCCCAGAACTTCGGATTCTCCTGCAAGGCTTCGTCCTCGCCGGTGGGCAAACTGGAGCGATAGAGAAAATCCTTGAGCGTATTGCGGCTCAAAATGCGGTGAACAACCACGCCCAGCTCATGGCGCTCGAAATACACGCGGTAATCTCCCAGGCGAAACCGTTGCAGAGTCTTGCCCGCGCGCGCGAGCTGGCCGAAGTGATGGGGGTCGCTCTTTAGCACTTCCTGCGGCAAACCACGGAATTCGCCCAGGATATGAAGCTGCAACTCCCGGGGCATCCGGGCCAATTCGGCGGCGCTGGTCGGATTGAAAATGATCTGAAACTGCACGACGCCACTCTAAAGTTCAAAGTTCAAAGTTCAAGGTTCAAAGTCTGGGAAAGCGGAAAATCTCCTGGGCCAGAGGTCAAATTCCAATTTTGGTGAGGCGAGACTTGTCGAGCCGTGATTTTATTCCTCAAAATCGAGTCAGGTCTCGGCGGAGTCTCGCCCTACCGTTGAGGAGGCTTTGGTGATTCTCACTTCAAATAAGGCTCAATAATCTTGGTCCAGAGGGCGTAGCCGCGCGCGTTCATGTGGAGTCTGTCGGCGACGAAATAATCCGGGTTGGGCCGCCCGTCCTCCCCCAGCGTAGCGGGGAATACATCGATGAAGGTCAGGTGGTCCTGCGTCTTGATCCAGGTGGAAATAAGGCCATTGGCTTTCTTGACTTCATCCACCTGGCGCCAGCGCAACGGGCTGGTCGTGATGCAGATGTAGTCCATCTCGACGCCGGGCAACGACGCGCGAACCTTTTCCACAAAGGTTTTGAAATCGTTGAAAACCTGCTCCGGCGTTTTTCCGGCATCGAGATCGTTCGAGCCTTCGAAAAAGAAAATCTGCTGCGGACGATAAGGAATCACAATGCGATCGGCGTAATAAATCAAGTCGCTCATTTGCGAGCCGCCAAACCCGCGATTGATGACATGGTGCCCTTTGAAGTCCCGCGCGAGCGACGTCCATTTGCGTATGCTGGAAGAGCCGGTGAACAAAATGGGGTGATGCGCCGGCGGCCTGATTTTGTCCGCTCTTTCGAAAGCCATGATTTCCGATTCAAAGACCCCGGGATGACTCGTTTGTGCGGAAGCCTCCGTGGCGGCCAGTTGCCAGAGGGCCACCAGCGCCAGAATCAAATTTCGCAAGCCAGGCAAATTCATCGGGTCAAATATAGTGCGTCTAAAATCCACGGGCAAAGGTTATATACCAGTATAAAACCGCCATGGCCAGTATCCAACGCGCGACGCTCATTGGAATGGCAAACTTGTCCGCAAAACCATCATAAATCGTTAGGGCGCTCTTTCGAGTGTCGCGCGCCTTCCCAATCTTTCGTCCAGCCATTTACCTTGCCGGGATTTGAAGGGGAAGTCATAATTTCGCGCTGGAAATGAGCGACGTTCCCAAGAGACGAAAACTTACGCGCAAGACCAAGGTCATCCTCTGGACGGCCGGGATTTTGTTGGCCTACACGCTGGCGGGCTTTTTTCTGGCGCCGGCCATCATCAAGTCGCAGTTGCTCAAACGCCTGCCGGCCCTGACTCATCGCCAGGCGGCGATCCGGCAAGTGACGCTGAATCCGTTCACCTTCGCGCTGGCCTTGCGAGGATTATCGTTGACAGAAACCAACGGCGCGGCCTTTGCGGGCTGGGACGAGTTTCACGTCCAGTTCCAGGCCATGTCTTCGCTCTCCCACCGGGCCTGGGTTTTCCGCGACGTGACCCTCACCAACATGTTTGCGCATGTTATCCGACGCAAGGACGGCTCGTTCAATTTTGACAATCTAACGGACACCAACGCCTCCACCGCAGCGCCTGCGCCGCCGTCCGCCTTGCCCGCAGTCCTGGTGCAGAACCTGCGCATTCTTGGCGCCAGCTTGGAAGTGGACGATTCGACTGGTGCGACTACGTTTCATGACAAAGTGTCGCCCATCGATTTGCAGTTGACTAATTTTACCACCCTTTCCAACACCGCTTCGGCCTTCGTTTTCTCCGCCACGACGGATGTCGGCGAGAAGTTCGAGGCTTCGGGACAAATTACGGTACAGCCGCTCCAATCTTCCGGCGGCATCAAAATCTCCGCTGTGGACTTGAAGCGATACGGTCCCTACGCGGCGGCGTTTACAAAGGCGGAAGTGATCGACGGAAAATTGGATGTGGCGGCGAAATATCAATTCGCCCTCGGCCCACACGGCCCGGACGCCACCGTGACAAACGGAACCGTGCAGTTGACTAACCTCCGCGTGAATTCTCCGGATACCGGTGAGACGGTCGTGTCGATCCCTAGTCTGGGCGTCAATCTTGAGGAGGCGAGTTTGGCGAGAAGCTCGGTGCATGTGAGTTCCATCAAATCGTCGGGCGGCTCGTTGTTGGTCCGGCAGAGTCACGATGGAACCATCAATCTGCTGGCCTTGCTGTCGCATCCGGCAGCAGCCGCCACGCCGTCGCCGCAACCGGCGTCCACAGCCACGCCCTGGACTGCGCAAGTGGATGAAATCGCGTTCGATGGTTATGGAGTTAAATTCGAGGACCAAAAACCAGAGCACCCGGTCAAGGTTGATCTGTCCGACTTGGCGTTCTCGATCAAAGGCTTCAACAGCGCCAGCAACACTCCTCTTTCCACCGACTTTTCGATGCATCTCAACGGACAAGGAAGCCTGTCAATCAACGGAACGTTGGCGCTGGCCCCCGTTTCCGGCGATCTCAAGATCGAATTGACAGGATTGGATCTGCCGCCGTTCGCGCCTTATCTTCCGAGTCAAATCCGGCTCGCACTTTCCAAGGGGCAACTCGGCGTCCATGGCCGGGCGCAAGGCGCGGTTGCTTCCAACGGCCCGGCGGGTAGCTTCGCCGGAGATGTCTCTTTGAACAATGTCGCCACGGCTGATCTGCGGCACGACAGAGACCTGGTAAAATTTGACGCGCTAACGGTCAAAGGGATCAAGGCCAGCTATCCGGCGGTCAAACTGCAAATCGAGGAAGTCGCGCTGAAGGCGTTCAAGGCCAACGTGGTGATCGATACCAACCAGCAAATCAACCTGGTGACGATCTACTCCAACAATACGCCGAAAGCGGCGACACCGCCTGCGTCCTCATCCGCTCCGCCCGCCTCGATTGACTTGGGCGAGCTGGTAATCGACAAGGCCTCGTTCCATTATATCGACGAATCCATCGAGCCGCGGGCCAGCTTCGATGTGCAGGAGTTGAGCGGAACGATCAAGGGGCTTTCGACCCATCCGCAAGGGCCAGCCACGGTCGATTTCCAAGGCAAGGTGGATGCGTTTTCGCCTTATTCTATTTCCGGCAGCGTCGATCCGTTGTCAAAGGACATCTCGCTGAACCTGGCCGTCTCCTTCAAGAACGTCGATCTCACTTCCATGACGCCGTACATGGAAAAATACGGAGGGTATCCGCTGAACAAGGGCAAGGTGTTGCTGCAATTAAACTATGATCTGACTCGGCGCAATCTGGCGGCCTCGAATAAGGTCGTCATCGCCGACCTGACCTTGGGCGCGAAAAACAACAGTCCCGAGGCCACTCATTTACCGGTCAAGCTGGGCGTCGCGCTGCTCAAGGATCGGGAGGGCAGAATCGATTTGGATGTGCCGCTTTCTGGCAGCCTGGACGATCCCAATTTCAGAATCGGCCCCTTGATCATGCAAGTGGTGCAAAATCTGTTGGCCAAGGCGGCCACATCGCCGTTCACGTTGCTGGGCCGGGCGCTGGGCGGCAGCGGCGAGGAATTAAGTTCGGTTGATTTTGCTCCTGGCGAGGTGACGCTCGCGCCATCCGAAAAAACCAAGCTTCAGAAATTGTCCAAGGCTCTTTACGAACGGCCCGCCCTGACCTTGCAAATCGCCGGCGCGTGCGCCCCGGCCACGGATGGCGCGGTGTTGGCGAGGGAGCATCTGCGGCGGCGAATTAACAAAATGCGCGCCGACGAACAGGCAGCCAAAGGGCAGGCCGTTCAGAGCGTCGAGTCCATCAAACTTGAACCGGCGCAATATGCGCGTCTGCTCAAGAAGCTCTACAAACGGACGTTTGGCAGCGCTGGCCCAAAGCAGGCAGCTTCCATTCCGACCAACACCGTGGCCACCACCAATACTCTGGCGGAACCTGCGCCTGGAAAGGTGCCGGAACTGGTTTACGTGCCTTCAACTTCAGAAGAACCAATCTCGAGTAGCCGGCAGTTGGTGAAAGCTGGGGAGAAGTTGATTCGCCACGAGAATGCCCAGCGCAGCCCTGCTTTGGCAACCCCGCCCATGCCCATTGCGCAAGTTCAAGCTCCCCCTGCCACTGAGGTGGTAGCCGCGACGTCCGCGCCAGATCTCGCGCAGATGGAGGAACGGTTGTTGGCGGAGATCCGCGTGACGGACGACGAGTTGCGAGAACTGGAGCAAAAGCGGGCGAGGGCTGTGCAAAGCGCTCTGCTGCAATCGGGCCAGATTACCCCGGAGCGCATCTTCATCCTGGCGCCCAAGCCCATCAATGCCGCCGCTCCAGGAGAGGCGCGCGCCAATTTTTCCCTGGAATGACGGTCACTCCTTGGCCGTGGACGGTGGCCGGGTCATCAAGGCCTTGATCTTCCTTTCGGCTTCGTCAATCTGGCGGCCGATCTTTTCCATCGCATCCTCCAACTGGACGACTTCCAATGCCGCAGGGCGCGGGAGACGCGCGGGATTGATTGCCACAGGGTTAAGGGCCTGCATGGCGGCGTCGAGCTTGGTGATTTCCTGATCCAGCCGGCGGATGCCCGCGCGCAACTGCGTGACCATTTTGGCGTTCCGGGCCGGGATGCCGGCCAAATCCGCAGGCTTGGTGGACAAGGCGCCGCGCCGCGTGGAGACTGCGATCGCCCGTTCCTTGGTCATATCGCGACGAAGCCGCAAGGCCAGGTCGCGCGCATAACTCGTGATCTCCAGCGCGAACTCCTGGCGTTCATGCGGGGAGCGGAATTTTTCCGTGGCCAGAAGGTCGGTCAAGCCGCGGATGACATGGGTGGTCGCGTCAAAATTGGGGATTAAGTCGTCATCCCCGCGATCCTTGCGGCGCCAAGGCGTGATCGGCTCTTTGATGGGCCTGGCGTTCTTGTTTCCAGTGGCCTTATCGTAAACCTGGGTAAACATCACCTTTTCGGGGAATCCTTCCGGCAAGGGCAAATCCGGCGTGATCTGAGTGGATTTCATCTCGCCCACGCCGTCGGCCAGCCAGGCGGGGCTGATGTCGAAGACGACGCACATGCGATAGCCGTCCGAGTAGCGCAAGGGCGTCCGGGCGTACTCGACGCTGGCGAGTCGGTCGCGTGAAATGTCCAGTTCGGCGGCGAAGGCCGGCTGGGGCCAGTTGATGTGTTCGCGCACCTGCTGCATCCTGCGTCCGACTTCTGCTTCCCGCTGTGTGACCAATCCGCTTTTTTTAGGCATGACGCACATTACACGTCCCACAAAAGAGTGTGAATTAAATATTGCGTATAACACTATTTTGTGGTAATACACTCCGTGACGATACTCCGCGCAGCTCGCCCGCCCCGCCCCGCAATTGATGTGAGGTCCCGGGCCGCCAGGCTGGAAAGCAAAACATGATCAGGAATCGAAGTCTCAGCGGGCGGCGTCCTTTCAGTTCGGTGTGGCAGGCGGCCACATTGCTGGACTGCTCGGAGCGCCGCGTCTATAACTATATTCAGGAAGGCCGGCTGCCGCTGGCCTTCGACATTTCCCGTCCCGGCGGCGATCGCCAGTGTCTGCGGATGGCCACGGCCTCGGTGGTGGGATTGCAACGGCACAAACGTCCGCCGGCCGATCTGGAAACTTTTCTAGCCGGATTGCTCCCGAAGGAGCAATTTTCCTACAAGGCCTCGCAACTGGCTCGGATGTGGCAATGCGACCTGGACCACATTTATCGCCTCATTGGCGCGAACGTCCTGGAGGATGTCGGTGGCAGCGTCCATTACCGCGTGCCTCGCGAGAGTTTGATTCGCTTTCTCAGACAGAGAAGGGTCAAATAACCCCGATTTGCCGCTGTTCGACAGGATTGTGCTTTCCTCTGGCGCGGTAAAATCGTACTGTGCGGACGATTGAAGCGATGAAAATTTATATCGACGGCAAATATTACGACCAGAAGAACGCCAAAATCTCGGTGTTCGATCACGGACTGTTGTATGGCGACGGCATTTTCGAGGGAATTCGCGCCTACAATGGCCGCGTCTTCAAACTGGCCGAGCACGTCGAACGCTTGTTTTGCTCCGCCAAGTCAATCCTGCTCAAGATACCGCTGACGCCGGAGCAGATGGCGCGCGCGGTGGTGGAAACGTGCCGGAAAAACAAAATCCGAGACGGATATATCCGGCTGGTTGTCACTCGCGGCGCCGGCACCTTGGGCCTGAACCCGCATAAATGCACACACCCCTCGGTCATCGTTATCGCGGATAAAATCCAGCTTTACCCGGCCGAGGTGTACCAGCACGGGTTGGAGGTGGTCACGGTCCCTACGACTCGGAATTTGCACAGCGCGTTAAACCCGGCCATCAAATCGCTCAATTACCTCAACAACATCATGGCCAAGATCGAGGCGCTCAACGCAGGCGTCGAAGAGGCGGTCATGCTCAATGCCGAGGGTTACGTGGCGGAATGCACCGCCGACAACATTTTTATTGTCAAAGGCGGGCAGTTGTTGACGCCGCCGCTCTCGGCCGGGGCTTTGCACGGGGTCACGCGGGGCGTGGTGATGGATTTGGCGCGCCAGAATGGCTTGGCGGTGAGCGAGCCTAACCTGACCCGACACGATCTGTTCAACGCGGACGAATGCTTCTTGACGGGCACAGGGGCGGAAATCATTGCCGTGGTAAAAATCGACGGGCGGATTATCGGACGCGGCCAGCCTGGACCGGTGACCGGGAAGCTGGTGGCCCAATACCGCCAGTTAACTCAGGTTTCTGGCGAGCCGATATAAGATAGCGTAGTGTGTGGGAGGGAAAGAGAACCGATTTTGGTTCTCTTTTTGGAGAACTTATGGTACCCTAGGATACAGAATTATATGCTTTGCATGTTGTGCAAAAAGAACTTGGCCACAGTCCATCTGACCCAGATGGTGGATCCTGACAAAATCCAAAAGGTGGACTTGTGCGAGGATTGCGCCAACAAAAAAGGGGTCAAAAGCGACATCAGCTTTGCCCTGGCCGACCAGTTCCTAAGTGCCTCTCAGGAAATCGCTCAAGCCGCCGGAGGAGTCGAGGTTCGTTGCCCTGGCTGCGGCTTCACCCAGGCCGATTTCAAGAAGGCCGGACGCCTAGGCTGCGCACAATGTTACCCCACCTTTGCCGAGGGGCTGGAAAGCCTGCTCAAGTCAATGCACAAGGGCATCAAGCACATCGGCAAAGTGCCGGCTGCCTTGCGCCAGGGCCGGGATTTAAGCGAGCGCCTGAAGCATTTGCAAAAGAAATTGGACCGGGCCGTTACGGCCGAGGATTTCGAGCAGGCCGCCGGCTTGCGCGACGAGATCAAGGCCGCCAAGGAACAACTGGATAATATGCTGGCAAGGTGAAGCTCATGAACATTCACGATTTTCTCTGCCCGCCTGTGGAGTCCGCCCGGCGCACCGGTCCACACGACCGGATTGTCATGTCCAGCCGGGTGCGGTTGGCGCGCAATTTGCGAGGGCTGGCCTTTCCCGGTTGGGCCAAGAAGAGCGAACGGGTCAAAGCACTGGACATCATCCGCCCGGCGGTGGAAGGTTTGCCGCAACTCACCGGGGCCTTTTCCGAAACGATGGACAACCTGGGGCCGTTGGACAAACAGATCCTCGTCGAGCGCCATCTGATCAGCAGGGAACACGCGGCCAAAAGCTCCGGCAGCGGTTTAATCCTCAACAAAGAGGAATCCTTATGTGTCATGATCAACGAGGAAGACCATCTGCGCATGCAAGCTTTGCGCCCCGGCCTCCAACTGCGCCAAGCCTGGATGTCCATCGATCAAGTCGATAGCGATTTGGAGCGCAAGCTCGATTATGCTTTCAGTCCGGAATTGGGCTACTTGACAGCCTGCCCGACCAACCTGGGCACTGGCATCCGCGTCAGCGCCATGTTGCATTTGCCGGGGCTGGTCCTGCACGAGCAGATTACCCAAATCATCTCCTCGGTCAACAGGCTGGGGATGGCAGTGCGCGGCCTCTACGGCGAAGGCACGGAGGCCTTGGGCAATGTCTTCCAAGTGTCCAACCAGATGACCTTGGGCGAGATCGAGACCGATATCGTGGAGCGGTTGAACAAGGTCTTGCTGCAAATCATCGAGCACGAAGAAAATGCCCGGGGCGTCTTGCTGGAAAAGAGACCGAAGATTGTGTATAATCAAATTGGACGGGCCTACGGGATACTGGCCAATGCCCACAGCATCGCCTCCAAGGAGACGATGAATCTGTTGTCGCTGATGAGGTTAGGAGTGGATTTGGGGGAATTTCCCAATGCCCAACGCGCGTTGATCGACGAATTGTTCGTCATCACGCAGCCGGCGCATTTGCAAAAGCAGTTCACGGAGAAATTGGTGGCCGAGGAGCGCGATCTGCTGCGCGCCGATATGTTGCGCGAGCGCTTGCGCGACGTCAGCCGCCCGAACCCGAAACCAGCCGGCGGAAGCGGCGCGGCACTGGACAAACGAAATTAGCCCGAGAAAGATGTAGTTATGAGCGAAGAACTAAGTCAGAATTTTACGCCGCGCGCCCAGCAAGTCCTGGCCCTGGCCCGCAAGGAGGCGGACCGCTTCAACCACAATTTCGTCGGCACCGAGCATCTCCTGCTTGGCCTGATCAAACTAGGACAGGGCGTGGCCGTGAACGTCTTGCAGAAGCTGGGTTTGGACTTGGAGACGGTGCGAATGGAAGTCGAGAAGCAAGTCGGCACCGGCCCTGATCAAAAGATGATCGGCAATATTCCTTACACGCCGCGAGTCAAGAAAGTCCTGGCGCTGGCGTCCAAGGAAGCCAAGAATTTGAACCATACCTACGTCGGCACCGAACATATCTTGCTCGGTTTGCTGCGCGAAGGTGACGGCGTGGCTGCGCGCGTGCTCAAAAATCTGGACGTGGATATCGAACAGACGCGCCAGGAAATCTTGAAGGAGTTGGACCCGCAATTTGCCTCTGCCGAAGAGTCCCAAAGCGGCGGAGCCGAATCCACCCCGGAACGGCAGCCGGAGAAAAAGGGCGAGATCAAAACGCCCGCGCTCAAGGCGTTTGGGCGGGACCTGACGGAGATCGCCCGCAAAGGGGAAATGGACCCCGTCATCGGCCGTCAAAATGAAATCGAGCGTGTCATTCAGATTTTGTGCCGCCGCACCAAGAATAATCCTGTGCTGCTGGGCGAAGCCGGCGTGGGCAAGACGGCCATCGTGGAAGGGCTGGCGCAGGAGATCGCCCGCGGCAATGTGCCCGAAATTCTCCGGGAAAAACGCGTTATCACGCTGGATTTGGCCTTGATGGTCGCCGGCACCAAGTATCGCGGCCAATTCGAGGAGCGCATCAAGGCGGTCATGGACGAAATTCGCCGCGCCAAGAACATCATTCTTTTTATTGACGAGTTGCACACCATCGTCGGCGCTGGTTCGGCGGAAGGGACGATGGATGCCTCCAACATCATCAAGCCTGCGTTGAGCCGGGGCGAAATGCAGTGCATCGGCGCGACCACGCTCAACGAATACCGCAAATACATCGAGAAAGACGCGGCCCTGGAGCGGCGGTTCCAAACGGTCAAAGTCGAAGCTCCCTCGCCCGATGAGGCGATATTGATCCTCAAGGGATTGCGGCCCAAATACGAGGAGCATCACAAAGCCGAGATCACCGATCAGGCCATTGAATCGGCCGTGAAATTGTCTGACCGCTATATCACCGATCGTTATCTTCCGGACAAGGCCATCGATGTGATGGATGAGGCCGGTTCGCGCGCGCGCATTGGCACCATGACTCGTCCGCCCGAGGTCAAGGACCTTGAGGCCGAGATCGAGAAGATCAAGACCCAAAAAGAGCGGGCCATCAAAGACCAGGATTTTGAAGGCGCCGCCGCGATGCGCGATAAGGAAAAGCACGCCAAAGAGAAGCTCGATGCCGTGCTGGCCGGCTGGCGCGCCAGCCGCGAGGAAAAGCGCGTCACGGTTGGCGAGGAAGACATTCTGCATGTGGTGGCCAAGTGGACGGGAATTCCGCTCAAGCGCATGGAAGAGGGCGAAGCCGCGCGTTTGCTGGCGCTGGAGCAGGAGATGTCCCGCATGATCATCGGCCAGAAGGAGGCTGTCTCGGCCTTGTGCAAGGCCCTACGCCGCTCGCGGGCGGATTTGAAGGACCCGCGCCGGCCCATCGGCACCTTCGCGCTTCTCGGCCCCACCGGTGTCGGCAAAACTCTTTTGGCCAAGACGCTGGCGGAAATTCTTTTTGGCGACCCCAAGGCGCTCATTCAACTTGACATGAGCGAATACATGGAGCGCCACAACGCCTCACGCATGGTCGGCTCTCCTCCCGGGTATGTGGGCTATGAAGAAGGCGGCCAGTTGACCGAACAAGTTCGGCGCCGGCCCTATTCGGTGGTGCTTTTTGACGAGATCGAAAAAGCGCATCCCGACGTGATGAACATGCTCTTGCAGATTTTGGAGGAAGGCAAACTGACCGACAACGTCGGGCGGGTGGTCAACTTCCGCAACACCATCATCCTGCTCACCTCGAACGTGGGGGCCGAATTGATCCGACGCCAGACCACCATGGGCTTCTCTCCCATCAGCGACGAGCACAGCTACGACAAGATGAAGGAGAAGATCATGGACGAAGCCAAGAAGGCCTTCCGACCCGAATTTATGAACCGGCTGGATGACATCATCGTCTTCCGTTCGCTGACCAAGCCGGACCTTCTGGAAATTCTAAACCTGGAAGTCTCCAAGGTGCTCACACGGCTCAAGGCGAAACAACTACACTTGACGCTGGAGCCGGCTGCGATGGATTTCCTGGTGGAGAAGGGTTACGATCCGACTTATGGAGCGCGCCCCATGCGCCGGGCGGTGGAACGCTATCTGGAAGACCCGCTGGCGGAGGAGATTCTCAAGGGCAGCCTGCAAGCCAACGAGGCGATCACAGTAGTCGTGGAAGAAGGCAAACTAGCCTTCAAACAAAAAGCCACTGATACACCCAAGGCGCTGTCAAGTTAACTGGAGGTTCCCGTTCGGACCTGATTAGGCTGTAGAAGGGACGCGCTTGAAAATCCGGCGCAGAGTCGACCATAGCACGGGAATATTTTGACTTTCAGGCTTAAAAGAAGCACAGTCAATTGTAATCGTGATCTCCGAGACAGACATCTTAATCAAGCGCGCGGCCGCCGAACTCAAATCTGCCGGCGCACAGGAGGTTTACGTCTTTGGCTCCGCCGCTAAAGGGACGGGTGATGCCGTTTCCGACCTGGACTTGGCGGTTTCCGGCTTGCCCCCGTCGGTTTTCTATCGGATGGGGGCGCGCATTAGTGATTTGATCGGTCGTTCGGTGGATTTGATCGATCTGGATATCAACACCCCGTTCACGCGCTACCTCCGCTCGGAGAATGAACTCGTCCGAGTGGGATAAATTCCGCAAACAACAGGCCATAGAACGCGAACAATTGCAGCGTCTGATCTCGGGAATTCACAAACTCCTTGTCAAATGCCGCGCAACGGCTCCGACTGACATAGAACTGTCCGCGCTGGCAGCAACGCTCCATTCCTTTTACACCGGCATCGAAAATATTTTTAAGCGCGTGGCGGTGGAGCTGGATGGCGAGCCAGCGCGCGGCGATGCCTGGCATCGTGAACTTTTGTTGCGTATGAAAACAGCGACCGGGCGACGACCGGCATTGCTTTCCGCAGAGCTATACGACACGTTGAATGAGTATCTGCGTTTCCGTCACGTATTTCGCAACGCCTATTCCTTCGACTTGGATTGGCGTAAAATGTCTCCGCTGGTGCTGCGCTTGGAAGAAACATTTCAAAAATTGGAAAACGCGTTGGACGATTTTCTGAAGTAAGCCGCGTTCACTGGCTGGATGAACTTGGCGCTGGCGGCATGATGACGTGCTGGGACAGCCAGGGCTGAAGGTTGTCGATGACCATTTGCGACATGCCGCCTGGAAAGCCATAAGTCCTCATCATGGTTCCTTCTGGGCCGGGCCAGGGTTGAGCGTCGCGGACGACGGCGATAGAACCCCACGGAAGGTTTGTTAGCTGGTCGAGCGATCCATGGTAAATAATTTCGTACTGATTGCTGCCGGACAGCGTGGCGTTATTATTGGCCAAATAAGGCGTGAGTTGATCCAGGCTTGTAGCGCACTGGTTTTGATGGTCGAAGGCATAATCTCCAAAAGCCCGGCCAATGTCCCGCGCTTCGATGGGTCTGCTCCCGGCCGATTGGCGCAATTGCTGATAATATTCCGGCGTGTGGGGCGTTTTGCTTGGCAACGGATGAGCCGGTTGCGAACTCTGGCTGGCGGCCACAGATCGGCGAAAGTCGTTCGTTTGCTTCTTCAACGCTTCGGCTTCTCCGCGCAATTTCGCCAATTCAGCCCCGTTGTCATTCGTCCCCGCTCCGGGCCGGGCGGCCAGCTTTGAGAGGCGCTCATGCTCCGCCGTCAAGGTGGACAGTTGATT
>DASYNM010000126.1:0-9628 GCA_036008545.1 Verrucomicrobiia bacterium | reverse complement strand
GTCGCCAGCATGAATGAATCATCCAACGCGAGTCAAGGTCAGCCATTAACGTCGCCCCGCAATGATAGTGCAACTGGCTTAAGGAACGTGCTTCATTAACATCGGCTTGGAATAACCTGCGACTTTCATCCGATGTTCAGCGCAATAAGCCCGTGCCGCCTCTGGTGTTACACCGGGGCCAGACACGCTGATGATAAAGGCTACATCTTTGGAACGGGAAGCAGCCAAAGGGCCAATCCATCCGCCCTGGCTAACACCCCGAAGGCCGATTTGATGGGGATTGATGTCGTTCCGGTCGTTCCGTTATTTGCCACCTTGAAATGCGTCTGGACACAAACATAGCTTTAAGGGCATCTTGTTTCTTGCTTCTCAGGTAGAGGATGCAACCCGTAAGTTCAACTAAAGATGCGTAAATCCAATGGGTCACCATGAATTCGCGAAAGAGTCCTGATTCGTTCATTTTCAGAAGGGGCGAGAAGTGTAAGTATTCGGCATTGTGACGTTTGTCCACATGTATTGCGGGTGCGGTCGTTGTTCCACGAAGTTCGTCGTAAGCAGCGCCCGACAACAAATAAATGCCGAGGACGATGAGGATTGATGATATTACGAGCGGCTTGTGAGATGGTACCATAACGTCAAATCAGCAAACGCACGGGCATTGGAATGTTTGCAGGGTGCCGCCCGAATTATTTTTGCTGCTGGCTATCGTGCCAACGCAGGGCTTCACGCATCAGTTCAGTGGCGTTGAGAAGTTTAAGTTTTTCCTTGATCCGGGCGTTGAAAGATTGAACGGTCTTGAAACCGACGTGCATTTCCTCCGCGATTTGCCTTGTGCCCAAGCCCCGTCCTAACAAATGGAACACCTCCAACTCCCGATCGCTTAGCAGCTCAACGGGCGAAATTGCAGCCGGGGATTTGCCTTCCACAAACTTCTCGGCCATCAATTTAGCCATCTTATCGTTCAGATACATTTCTCCTTTGAGCACGCAGCGGATGGCTTCGAGCACATTCTTGGTCGCCGCTCGTTTCATGACGTAACCACGCGCACCGGCGCGAAGCGCGCGCTCGCAGTATAACAGTTCATCATGCATGGAGAGCACAATGACCGCCACTTCGGGTATGACAGGACAGATAGCTTTGATATTCTTTATCAATTCGATGCCCGATCCTCCCTCCATGGAAACGTCCACAACGGCAACGTGGGGTTTGGCTGAGCCGATAAGCTCAAGCGCTTCGGCGGCACTGTTGGCCTCGCCGCAGACCTCGAGGTCAGTTTGTTGGTTGATCAAAGTGGAGAGCCACTCGCGCACCAGTGCGTGATCGTCCACAATGAAGATCTTGCTTTTCGGGCTGTCAGGTTCTGTGGTTGATATTGGCGCCATCTGGACAATTTCTCCGGATTACTTCCTGGTCAGATCGGCGCGGTTCCACCAACCGCCGCCGAGAGCTTGAAAGAGAGCGGCAGTGTCGGCAAAGCGATTGGCTTGGGCTTGAATGAGGTTGATCACGGCTTGGTTGTAGGCTTGTTCCGCGCTTAAGAGCGCCAGGTAACTGGCGTAGCCGGATCGCCATTGTTGCATGGATAAATCCAGGGTGATCTTGGCGGCATCCCGGGCGGCGGCGGCGGCGTTGAGTCCATCGGCATCCTGTTCGAGCGCCGCCAACGTGTCGGCCACGTTCTGAAAGGCGGTGATGACGGCGCCGCGATATTGTTCGGCGGCATTCGTAAAGGCCGCTTTGGCGGCTCGTTCGTGATGGATCAATGTCCCACCCTGGAAAATGGGTTGTGCCACTGATCCGGCCAGGGTCCAAAAGCCCGTACCGGAAGAGAACATCTGGCCGGCCTCCAGCGCCATCGAGCCGGCATCGGCGCTCAGCATAAAATTCGGCAGCCGGTTGGCGACGGCGATCCCGATTTGGGCGCTGGCGGCGTGCATGTTTTCTTCGGCTTGGCGCACATCCGGTCGTTGCGCCACAAGTTGCGACGGAAGGGTCAAGGGCAGCTCTTGTGGCAGTTGCAGTGTCGAAATTTCAAACTTCTCGGGCGGCCCCTCGCTGGGAAAGCCCCCTGAGAGCGCCGCCAGGAGGTCGCGTTGTTGAGCCAGTTGTTTGAGCAACGGGGGCAGGGTGGCCACGATTTGCGCGAGTTGTGATTCTTGCGCCGCAACATCGAGGCGGCTGGCATAACCCTTTGCAAACTGGGTGCTCAGTATGCCAAGCATGTTGGTGTTGATCTCGATGAGGTGATGCGTTGCCTGAATCTGCTCCCGCAAGGAGGCCTCTTGAATGGCAGCAGCCACCACATTGGCGCTCAACGCAATATCCGATGCCACCCACGCGAAGCGCGCTTGTTCAGCCTGCGCATTGAGCGACTCGACTGTTCGCCGGTTGAGGCCAAATACATCCGGCACGTAGGACACCGTGACCTGGGGCGTAAAGAGATTAAAGTATAAGTCGTTGTCATTAGGGACGGGTGCGAGGACATTCGCCGTCTTCTGACGGGCTGCGGAGAAACTTCCCGTGACGCTGGGATAATAAGAGCCTCTCTGGGCTTTGACATTTTCCCGCGCCACCACCAAGGCCGCTTGCGCCGCCCTGAGGTTCGGGTTGGCCATGAGCGAGCGTTCAATCAAAGAGTTGAGCGGCTTGGAGTGGAACAGCGTCCACCAATCTCCGGCAATGTCCTGACCCGTGACAAAGCGTTGGGCTTCTCCACCAGCTACGTTGGTCGAACTGCCGGTGGTCGAGACTGGAATCGCGGTGTAGCCGTGGACCGCCGGCGCGGCGGCCTTTTTGAAGTTCGGTCCCACCGCGCAACTTGTCAAAAGCATCGTCAAACCTAGAATGAGCGGCTGGCGAGATGCGGTCATAACGTCCAATGTTCTAAGGACTGCGCCTCATGGCAGCACCATCGAGTGCGGCCGTCGAGTGTTTCGCGCTGGCATAGTTCAATCCGCCGAGGACCGCCAGGTTGGCGCTGCGGCTGCGACACATTTCGGGACCGAGCGCGGTGGTCCCGCCGACAATCGGCGATTTTGCCGGCGGCTCGAAATGGTTTACGGTTTTGTTCATCATCCGTCCACTGTTGGCCGCGGTGGCGGCTTTGTTCGGCCCGTGTTGATGAAGCTCATTTCGCGTGGGGTGTTTGGTCTGAGTATGAATTGGGCCAGGCTGGCTGCTTTTGGCTATGCTTCGCTCCATCTGCACTGTGTTGCCACGCAATAGGTCGGCGGAGCGCGCGCTGGTTGTGTGTGTCTCGCGGGGGACCCGTGCGGACAATGGACTGGACGATTCGGCGGCAAGACCCACCCCAGGGGTTAATACGCCCAAGCCAATCATCACGAACAGGAAGCATTTTGTCTTCATGGAGTTCTTAGTGGGAAGGTGCTGCCGGTTCGGGAGGGTTGGCTCGACGGCCCAGAATCATGAGCGCCGGCACCACGACCAGCAGCATGATTGGTCCGACAAACATGCCACCCACAATCACGGTGGCCAGCGGACGCTGCACCTGGCTGCCAATGCCGTGGGAAATCGCGGCGGGAAAAAGGCCGATGCAGGCGGAGAGACTCGTCATCAGCAGCGGCCGCATACGGGTGGAAGCGGCATGAAACATGGACTCCCCGGGCGTCCCGCCACGCAGTCTGGCCTGATTGTAATAGGTGATTAACAGAATGCCATTCATAACCGATACGCCAAACAGCGAGACGAAACCGATGGCGGCCGAGATGCTGAAAGCGAGACCTGATATGTAGAGCGCGAGAATGCCACCGGCGATCGCAAAGGGAATCCCGACTAAGGTCAGAAGGCACTCCTTAAACGAATTGAACAGGCAATAGAGCAAGCCGAGGATGAGCACCAGGCTGACCGGCACAATGAGCAGCAAGCGCTCTTTGGCCTTGACAAGGTCTTCAAACTCTCCGGACCAGATCATGCGATAGCCGGTGGGAAGCTTTACGTTTTTGGCAATGCGCGCCTGCGCTTCGGCCACGGTGCCTCCGAGATCCCGGCCTCGCACACTGAACTTGATGGGGATGAAGCGTTTCCCTTTTTCGTGATAAATCCAGGACGCCCCGGTGTCCAAGGTGATGGTTGCCAGTTCGCTCAATGGGATATAGGCGGTGGCTCCGGTGCTGGTTTGATAGCCCACTCTGATATCGTGAATTTTTTCAATGCTGTTGCGTGATTCGGCCGCATAGCGGACGACCAAGCCAAACGTGCGATCTCCCTCCAGGACTGTAGTGGCGGGCGACCCGCCCATGGCCGCCTGGACAACCGTGGTCACATCGCCAGAATTGAGGCCGTAACGCGCCGCCTTGGCGCGATCCACCGTGATATTCAGATTGGGCTGCCCCATGACCGGGAAGATGCCTAGATCAGCCACTCCAGGAACTTTTTGCATCTCATCCCTGACGAGCGCGGCATACTTCTCCAAGTTTTCGAGATTGGGTCCTATGATCTTGATCGAATTGGCGCCTTTGACCCCTGATATCGCCTCCTCGATGTTGTCCTGAATGTATTGGGAGAAGTTAAAAGTGATTCCTGGCAATTCGGTCTCGAACTCCTTCTGAATGTCGTCCGTCAGTTTATCCTTGGTCAAGCCTTTGGGCCATTCGTCGGTCGGCTTCAGTGGCACGAACAATTCAACATTGGAGAATGGGGAAGCGTCGCTCCCGTTATCGGGGCGGCCATGCTGCGAAACAACGGTGATGACTTCTTTATGTCTTAAAAGGATCAGGCGCATTTTTCTCGTTGCCGCTTCGCCGTCTTGCAAGGAGAGCGTCATGGGCATCGAGGCGCGAATCCAAAAATTGCCCTCTTCCAGCGCCGGGAGAAACTCGCTTCCCAGCCGGGTGGCCAGGAAGCCGGTCACGGCGAGAAAGGCAATTCCGATTAAGACCATTATGGCGCGGTGGGCCAGCGCGAAGCGCAACGTGGGAGTGTAAACACGATGGATCAGGCGGACGACAAACGTCTCGGCCTCCTCCACGTTCTTGGGCATCAAGAATGAAGCGAGCACGGGAGTAACAGTGAAGGTTGCGATCAAGGCCCCCGCCAGCGCGTAGCCATAAGTCCGCGCCATGGGGCCAAATATTTGGCCCTCGACTCCCTGCATGGTGAACAGCGGCACAAAGCCGGCCACCGTAATGAGCGTCGAGAAAAGGACCGCATTGTCCACCTGCATCGCGCTGATCAGTATCATCCGCAGCCGGTCGCCCCAGTGCGACTTGGGCGAGGCATGCAACGTCCGTGTTGGGTCCGCTCCCCAGAAGCCATCAGTCAGACGCGCTAACAGACCCTGCCTTGCTTCCTCGGGCCTCTGGAAATTGCGGAAGATATTCTCCACCAGGATCACCGCCGAATCCACAATGATGCCGAAGTCCACCGCGCCGACCGAGAGCAGATTGGCGCTTTCCCCCTGCGCCACCAGCAGCATGATGGAAAAAAAAAGCGCGAAGGGTATGTTGATCCCAACGATGACAGCGCTGCGGAGGTCTCCAAGAAAAATCCATTGGATCAGAAAGACCAGAATACATCCGAAAATCAGATTGTGCAAAACGGTGTGGGTCGTCACCCTGATAAGCGAGCCGCGATCGTAAAAGGGGACTACTTTGACTCCCGGCGGCAGGCTTCCATCGCTGTTTACTTCGGCTAACATGGTTTTCACCTTCGGCAGCATTCGCGCAGTTTCCTCCACGCGGCTCATCACAACAATGGACGCCACGACGTCATCCTCGCTGTCCCGTCCGCATATGCCAAGTCGCGGCACAAACCCCACGTTTACGTTGGCGACATCTTTCACCAGCACAGGCACGCCGTTGAATTGGCCTAGGACCACGTTCTCGATGTCATCCACCTTGTAGCCCTGGGTCAGATCATAGTCCCCGCCGTCATTAATCAAGCCGACGCCTCGGATGTTGATGGATTGCTGGCCAATGCGGATTTCGCGGCCGCCGACGTTGATGTTCGCGTTGCCCAAGGCCGTCAACATTTGCGGGATGGTGACGTTGAAGGTCTCGAGCTTCTGAGGGTTCACCTCGACATCGAACTCCTTGGTCGTGCCGCCCCAACTGTTGATGGCCACGATGCCGGGAATAGTCGAGAGCCGGCGCAAGACAATCCAATCCTGCACGGTGCGGAGATCGGTCAGTCCAAAATGTTTCGGGCCGACGACCTGGTAGCGATAGATTTCCCCGGTCGAGCTGTTCTGCTGGATTTGAGGGGTTTGATTGCCTGGCAGGTTGACATTCTGCTGAATCGCGATATCCGCCTGGGCGTAAGCGAAGTGGTAATCAATCCCGTACTTGAACACAACCCGAACAAAGGATAGCCCGTAGAAAGATGTGGAGCGAATGATATCAATGCCGGGCGTCGTGTATAACCCTATCTCGATGGGAATCGTGTAGTAACGCTCCATCTCCTCGGCGGACAGGCCCGGCGCTTGTGCGGTGATCTCCAGGATGACGGGCGTTGGGTTTGGATAGGCTTCAATGTTGAGCTTCTTGAAAGCAGCGAAACCGGCACCGGCAAACGCCAGCAAAGCGAACACTACAACCGCGCGGCGGCTGAGGCAGAATGCAATGATGGTTTTGAGCATGTCGGTTTCGGATCAGGTCGTGGTGTTGCTTAATCGGACGGCGGCGCATATAATATGTTGCTGATGAAAACAGCGCCGTCCGTCACGGCCATCTCCCCGATTTGCAAGCCTTCGAGAACTTGGTATAGGCCGTTCTGTTGCCGGCCAATCTTGACGATTCTTTGCGCAAACGTCTGCCTATTCGTGGTGACCCATGCCGCGAAAGTGCCGTCGCCATTTCGCACCACGCCGTTCACAGGTATGGCGATAGATTCCACCGGATTCCCAACTTGAATAGAGAAGTTGGCGAGCATTCCGGGGCGCAATTTGTCTTTGGGATCAGCAATATCGCATCGTACCATAACCCTGTGCGTGTTCGGATCAACCGAAGCCCCCAGCCTTGAAATCTTGCCGTCGAAAGTCTCGTCAGGAAAGGCCATCACCTTCGCCGTGAGCAACTGCCCCACATGGAACAATGGGCTGTCGCTTTCGATGACATTGGCCACCATCCACTTAGTCGTCAGATCGGCCACTGCGTAAGGCGCGGGAATGTTGCCCGGCTGCACCAATAGACCGGGTTGTGCATCGCGCGATGTGATACGGCCGCTTACTGGACTGGGCACCACCAAGACGGGGTCGATCTTGCGGCTGGCCACCATTTGATCGATCTCTGCTTCAGTCTTACCGAAGACGCGGACGGCGTCCCGCGCCGCCCTGAGCGCGCCTTCGGCCGTTTGTGCGTCGGACGTCGCCTGCTCCATCTCGCGTTCGGAGACACCATTGGTGCCATACAAAGACTTGGCGCGCGCGAGTTCCTTGCTCGTTAGATCGAGGAGCGCCGCAGCCCCGATCAAGGTTGATTCGGCCTGGATCAAGTCCGGACTATCAATGGTATAAAGAGGTTGTCCCTTTTTCACTTCATCCCCCAAGTTCGCCGTGGCTGTTATAATCTTCCCCTGGTACGACGAGAAGACCTGAACTGACAGGTCCTCGTCGTAGTCAATGCTGCCGAGAGCCGTTTTCTCCATCGAGAAAACATAAGTACTCACGGTTTCGATTTTGATCGCGGCCAATTGGCTCGGCTTCAGGTCCACACTCGCTTCGGACGGCGGCGCGTTGGAAGGGGGAGCTTGCCCCAGTGGCGGGTTTGTGTTCGCTAGCTGCCCGGAAGCGAATTTCAGAAGAACGGTGGCGAAAACCACAACCGCGACCGTCGAAACCACGGCGGTTGCTTTCGTGCTAATCGGCATGGATTTTTTCATAGTTTTCATGGACAATTAGAGACATTACGGCTGGATGGTCATAGCCCACGTTCCCCCCGTTCGTTGGTGCGAATGCGGACCACTTCATCGATGGTGGAGATAAAGACCTTGCCGTCGCCGATCTTGCCTGTTTTGGCCGAATGGACGATGGCGTTGACTACCGCCTCAACGAGAGAGTCTGCCAAGACGAGGTCGATCTTCAACTTGGGCAGAAATTCCATCGTGTATTCGCTTCCTTGGTAGATTTCAGTGTGGCCCTTTTGATGGCCGCACCCCTTGACTTCCGTCAACGTCATCCCTTCGATTCCTAGTCGAGCCAGGGCGTCTTTGACTTCTTCCAACCTGAATGGTTTGATGATAGCCTCTATTTTCTTCATAGTTGCCAGGATCGCTGCGAAATAGTAGAACGCCTGCAATTCATAGATGGACTGAACCAGCGTTCACAGCGGTGCAACTGTGATACATTCTGAAAAAAAGGATCATTGAATCGAATCTTCTCTTCCACGCGCATAACTATAATTGGCAGGCCATGGAGCGTCTATAGAGTGCCGCCCATATCTTCTGTAGGGCGAGATAGCACCTGGTCACTATCAAACTATTCCTCTTGTGGTCTTTGTATCAGTGTTTGCCTTCATAATATTGAAATACTGCTAAAAAGCATAGACATTGCCTGAAGGAGCGCATAAACCCGACGCTTATGCCGAACAGAATGCCTACGGATGTTTTGGAGGTTCGATTGCAGATTTATGCCAAGGCTCAAAAATGGGACGCGTGCGTGGACCTTGCCAGCGCAATCTCAAAGCTGAACCTCAAACCGCTTTGGGACAGAATGAGAGGCACGATTTGAAAGCGGATGTGATCCGCGAGATGACAAGGCCTGATCACCTACACTACTACACAACGTCCGAGATTTTGAAAGATTGGCGGCGATTGATACGTATCTCACTCTGTAAAGAGATATAAAATTGGCTAAAGCGCTAAGATGCCGGTTGCATGGCTCAATTCCAAGCGCATAGAGCCAATACGAAATCCAGCATAACAATTCAATTGGCACAGCGCTCGGAGGAACCGCTCCGCAGTAAGACGACGGCGCTTGCGGTATGTATCGCCAAGAAAAGTAGCAACCATTGGAATATGAGATTTTGCGGGATTGCCCCGTTTATGACGCATTTGCGGCTTGTGCAATGTGTTGACATTTTGGCCAGCGCTGTTCTTCTTCGTGAAATTCGACGGCGCTGACGAACGACATTATGATCAAGATTTACGACTGCGGTGCGTGGAGGACTTCTGGATACATCATGTTGGCGTTGTGGGCAGCGGCTGCCGCCAGAGGCGCAGATGTTTTGACACAGCACAACGACTCGGCGCGCACGGGCGCAAACCTTCAGGAAACCATTCTTACTCCTGCGACCGTGAATGAAACCAATTTTGGGAAGTTATTTTCGCGGCACGTCAACGGGCAAATCTACGCCCAGCCTCTGGTCGTGTCGGGAGTCGAGATCCCTGGGAAAGGCGTCCGCAACGTAGTCTATGTGGCCACCATGGAGAACAATGTGTATGCCTTTGATGCGGATGACGCCCAGGAAGAGCGCTATATCTGGAAAGCCAATTTGGGCATGCCGGTGACTTACCTGGATATCCCGGAGCCGCTTGTTGCCGTCTTCACCGGCTTCAACATCAAGCCATTCATCGGAATTACCAGCACGCCCGTAATTGATCCACGCACACGACGGATGTGGGTCGTCGCGAAAACATTGGAGAAACCGGATATCCGTCATTACCATCTCATCAC
>DASYNM010000125.1:0-4758 GCA_036008545.1 Verrucomicrobiia bacterium | reverse complement strand
GGAACTGGGCTTGGCTCGGCCATGATTGTGGATGGCGTCCTCGAACCGATGGAACTGGGCCACCTGCCCTACAAGAAAGCGACTTTCGAAGATTATGTCGGCATCCGCGGTTTGGAAAAGTATGGAAAGAAGAAATGGCGCAGATTCGTCGCAGACGTCGTGGAACGCTTGGAAGCCGCCCTTGAACCGCGCGACGTGGTGCTCGGCGGAGGCAATGTCAACAATTTGAAAAAGCTGCCACCCGGTTGCCGCGCGGGTGACAACGCCAATGCCTTTCTCGGGGGATTTCGCCTGTGGTCGAAAGCCAGTGCCGGATCGGGCTCCATTCGCACATCGACTCGCCCTGAAAAGCGCAACGGCAAGTAGGATACTTCCTCAGATGTACGCCCAGCGGGAAGCGCCGCTTAAGGGGAAACCAAGCGGTAGAAAGCGGCGGTGCCAAGAGGCGTGGCGGAAAATGGCGTGGCCGCGCCGGGCACATTGGTCCAAAGAGTTGTCGCGGAAATGTTGGTGGCTGACTCGAGGTGGCAGACGATGTTGGAGGGCCACGTCAATGATAATTTTTCGCCATTCAATCCCGCCGTGAGCTGAAGCGGCGCGGTCAGGTTGTAGAGGCGGACGTAATCCACCAGCATTTGGCCGGGAAAAGTGGAATTGGAGTTGATGGTGTTAGTGGATGGATTGCCGAGGTAATTGCCGCCGACGGCGATGTTCATAATGATGAAGAATGGCTGGTTAAAGGGTGTCGGATAGGCACCCACGGAACTGGACCAATTGGTCTGAGTTTCGTAAGGCAAACCGTCCACATACCAACCAATGGCGTTGGTGGTCCATTCGAGAAGGTAGAGGTGAAAATTGGTCACGCTGCCGCCCGGGAGAGTATAAACCTCGGTTTCATCGCTGCCGGAGTGAAGGCTGCCCTGCACGTTAGTTAGGGCGCTGCCTTTGTTTTCCATGATGTCGATTTCCCCGCAACCGGGCCAGCCGACGGTGCCGATATTAGTGCCGAGCATCCAGAGCGCAGGCCAAAAACCGGCGCCGGCCGGAAGGCTGGCGCGGAATTCGAACCGGCCATATTCAGCGCTAAATAGGCCTTCAGTTTTCATGCGCGCGGAGGTGTAATTGTAACCGTCGATGGATTGCCGCAAAGCGACAATGTGGAGAAACCCGTTGGAAACGTAGGCGTTCTGCGCGGAATTGGTATAGTACTCTAATTCATTGTTGCCCCAACCGCCGTTGTTGCCGAAGTCATAAGTCCAGATGTTTGTATTAATGGTCGTGCCGTTGAATTCGTCACTCCAGACGATATTCCAATCGCCTTGCGGTCCGCCCGCCGTTTGAGTGAGGTTCAAATCATCGAAATAAACTGAGCCAGCGCTCCCGGCGGCGTCGCCTTGGAAGGTGATTTGATAGCGGACAAAGCTGGTTCCAGATGGAGCAATCAGAGTGGAAGTGTAATTGGTGATAGTTGTGGTGTTGGGGTCGTACTGATTCGTAACGGCCAGGTCAATCCATGCGTTTGTTGGAAACGTCCTGGTCCCGATGGCATTGGTGTTGATGCGCGCGGAACGGTAAAGGGCGAGAATGTTGGCGTTTACATCGCGGAAGGTAATCTCGATCCAGGCGACGTTTTGACCGGCCAAAGTATCCGACGACGACGTATAAGCCCAGCCGTCCGCGGCATAGACGGCGCCGGCGCCGGAAAGATTGTCCTGGTAAACGCCATTGTAGTTAAGGGATACATTGAAAGCTTGATAGACCTTTAGATAATTGGTTCCGCTATGCGCAATCGCGGCAGAAGATTCGCCGAGGACATTTCCCGAGGAGGCACTATAAGCATGCCAGCCAATGATGGCATTGGTTTGACCGGTGGGATCCAGTTCGAAACCAGGGTTCGTTAGCAAATCCGAGGCGAGGAGAAGCGGGGCCGATAGAATCACGCCAACCAAGAAGACCAGACTGGTTCTGAAATATTGGCGCATTTTCACATCCCATTTAATTTATAACTAACGCGGGACATTTCAATGCGACCTAACGACTCAGCTCCGCGCCAATAGTTCGGTCTTCTAGTTCAGCTAAGGGACGATCACAGTGCTGGCGCTCTGTAAAAACATCAAGTCGTAAGGCGGAATTTGCCTGGCATTATTCTGGGTATATCCCGAATTGCCAGGCAGAACACCATCTGACGGCCCACAATTGAGCACGGTCGGATCTCTCCACTGGTGAATCACGGCGTGCCCGTCGGTAAAGGATATCCCACCGGCATGGTCATGATAGGAGGCCGGGTAGTCGATCCATTTAGTCACCTCGCTGGGGGCAGGGTCGCAAATGAATGAAGCATCGTTGATGCTGTAGGGATTCTCGTCCAGGATCAGCCAAGTATTGGCCGGGCCGGGTTTGGTCAAATCCGTCTCCTTGTAGTAACACATCACTCCTGTGCCCCAGATGTTTACAGGGCTCAACCAAGTGTTCATCGAGACGCTGCGAGCATGAGTATATGTATTTGCACCGGTTGCCCAAGTGTAAATATCCGCAGGACATTTATAGACCGAAGGATTTTTGATATAAGGGTAGATCACGCCCAACTGAATCCATTCCGCGCCCACATTGATAGGGGAGCTAACCGGACTCACGTCAGCCGGCTCATTCTGCCCATCCACGCGACCCGGGCACCATTGAGCATTGATGCCCCCCGGCTGAGCAGTAGGATCAGCCAGACTCGCCGGTTGCCCTCCTTCATCCCCGTTGCGAGCCAAAAAGCCTCGACTATCCCCGGAGTACATGGTCCATCCGATGGATAATTGCTTGAGATTGCTGATGCACTGAGAGCCTTGCGCCTCCTGCTTGGCCTTCGACAATGCCGGAAGCAGCAATGCCGCCAGAATGGCAATGATCGCGATGACCACCAGCAATTCGATCAACGTAAACCCGCGGGAAGCGGGACGCATCAATGAAACCCGCCTGGTCGAGTTCGAGGGTAGCCTAGCCGTGGAGGTTGAAAACGCCGACTCGTTCATAAGAGCTCCAGGTTAAGGGCCAGATCAGTTGCCATCACGGATCGGTAGAGGGGTTCCATTTCAGAGCGTTGATGTCATTGAGAACGGACGGGATCGTTATGTCAGTCAGCCCTTGGTAAAACCAAAGTTGGTTGGCCGCAGTCCAAGTCGTAAACGCGTACATTGTCTCCACGTTGCACCACTTTGCTGAACAATCTGCGAACACTTCATTTCCGCCTTGAGGATAGGCACGATTCCCTTTGCGATGCGGCGGCCAGTACTTGTAGGACGCGTCGATGTCCGGAGAAGTAATAAGCGCCTCAGAACCGCCCCACTTACCGTTAATCTTGGCCACCAGATCCGCCCCCAGGCACCAGTAGGGCTGGGCCTGGCTCAGCTTGACTGGACTGTGGGTGCCCGGGATCGCACCGAGATTGCCGCCGGGCGACCATTCGGTGAAGCCCCCAAAATATTGGTAGCCAATGATCCATTGTGGGTAGTTAATGGTGTCAGGGTACGGCAACCCTGGAATTTCGGGGCACGCCCAAACATTGGGAGCATTCGTCAAGAACGGGACCCCCGCTGCTTTGACCAAATTAACGTACATTGAATCGATGGCGTATTGCACGAATGGCGGGTTACCCGGCGTGTTGGCATCGTTATCGGAAGGCTTGGCAGGCACTACGAAATCCCGGTTGTCTGAGGCGTAAACCGTCATGCCGATTCCAAGTTGTCGCAAGTTGCTCATGCACTTGGTGCGCAGTGCTTGTTCCTTGCTGCTGGATAGGGCGGGCAGCAGCATCGCCGCCAGGATGGCGATGATGGCGATGACTACCAGCAATTCGATCAACGTAAATCCCCGGGACTCACGATAAGCCACTGAAGCCAGATTAGTCGCGCCGCGCCGGCTCCGCCTCCTTGTGCAGGAGGCTGAACCGTAACTCGCACTAACGATTTTCGCTTTCATCATGTGGGCGGCGCCACCTGCGACTGTAAATGGCTCCGCCTCTGCTCCTTTACTGCTGTATCGATACAGTATAGTAACCTTGCGTGCCTGTCAAACTTTCGGTGATGTTCGTTGTAGATCCATTACCAGAGATGGTGCTACCGACAGGCGTCCAAGTAGGCGCCGAGAGGCTGCTCTTATACAGAACGCTATAGGTCTGGCCGTTAACGGTGGGGAACGAGATATTGATCTGGCCCGCCACAACGGAGGCCGACAGCGTCAATTGCAGCGGCGCCGGTACCAACATGGCAAACAACGGATTATTATTAGCGCTGGAGCCAATCGTTAATCTAAGGGTGGCTTTGCCGCCCAAAGTAAGGTTGACCATGTTCCCGTTAACGTCGCGCAATGGGAACCAATCGTAACTGCCCCAGCCAGCGGTGGGATTACCGGCAAAATTGCCCAGAAACTTGGTCGTCTGATTCGAGGTGCCCACACCCGATGTGACCTGGCTGATCAGATTGGAGAACCCGCCGCCGGCACCGTCGGCGAAACGGCCCCACATATAAAAGTTGCCGCTTGGAAAAGTACGAGTGTAGTTAAGCCAGGCGTTGGGAGGGCAATATCCCAGATTGAACGAGCCGATACTTGGGTCGGCTAACAACGCTTGCTCGTTCAGATACTTGGTGCGAAAACCATCAGTCGGGTCTAGTGACGGCTGCATGCCTACGTCGTTGCCGTTGACCGGCACGCTCGTGTTCTTGTCGATTCTGTAATAAAGCGCATTGGCTCCTGTCTGGCCGTTTTCAGGCCAAG
>DASYNM010000124.1:0-3626 GCA_036008545.1 Verrucomicrobiia bacterium | reverse complement strand
CACCGATCTGGACCGGGCGATCAAGGAATACATCGCCGCTCACAACAAGAACCCGCGTCCCTTCCGCTGGACGGCGTCAGCCGATCTGATTCTCGCCAAAGTCCATACATTATTTAATGAACTTAAGTGACACTACACTAGTTATGATTGACTATGTGAGGCACGTGCCGGAATTTATATTTGTTCCTGACAAGAGGTCGATCAAGGTCGAAAGCGGAAACTCGCTTGCTGATTATCTGCAAACGGTCTTGTGGTTTGAATGCGGCGCGAGCACCGTTATTATGAACTGCCCCCAAGAAAGTCATAAGAATTACAATTTACAGTTTGTCGATTGGGTTTCGAGTTGCGTTTGGTCGCATTTTGAGGACGGCGAATCGACCGTTTACAGGGAAATCAGCCGACATGTTAGGGTGAGGCAATTGTTTTTTGATCCTCCGGGTCGGAGTTAAATTGAGCCAATCATTAGATCTGGAAATTGGGTGTGATGTGCGCGCAAATTTCCACCGTCAAAAGACCTGCTTGAACTGCTTGAGAACTATGATGAATCGATGAAGATTCTAAAAAAACAAGTTTCCGGTACGTCCAGCCAGGAATTGTTTCATTACGTAGTTTTCACCGAGTGAAAAGGTAAGTTTGGAAGGCTTCCCGAGTAGTACGGCTTTGCCATGGCAAAGCGGTTAGGCGGTCTATTCCCGAGGTTCGGCGGACTTTAAGGGTAATTCCCCGTTAGCCACGTTTTCAACTCTGTGAGTCGCCATGGCCCGGCGCCCGCCGCCTCACGCCGGCTCGGTCGTTTCCAAAAAGCCGGATAGATGGCGAATACGCGTGGGATGACGCATTTTGCGCAGGGCTTTGGCTTCAATCTGCCGGATGCGTTCGCGCGTAACCTTGAATTGTTTGCCCACTTCCTCCAACGTCCGCGAATAGCCGTCCCCAAGTCCAAAGCGCAGCTCCAACACTTTTCGCTCCCGCTCCGTCAGGCTGGAAAGCACGTCGCCCAATTTATCCTTAAGCAGACTGTAGCTGGTCATGTCCGACGGATTTTCCGCCGCCTTATCTTCGATGAAATCGCCGAAGTTGGTGTCTTCGCTGTCGCCGACGGGCGATTGCAGGGAAATCGGCTGCTGCGCCATCTTCAAGACGGCGCGGACGCGTTCGACGGGCATTTGCATCTCGTCGGCAATTTCCTCGGGGGAAGGTTCGCGTCCAAAATCCTGGATGAGTTGTTTCTGCACTCGCATCAATTTGTTGATCGTCTCGATCATGTGGACCGGGATGCGGATGGTGCGGGCTTGGTCGGCGATGGAACGGGTGATGGCCTGGCGAATCCACCACGTGGCGTAGGTGGAAAACTTGTAGCCGCGGCGGTATTCGAATTTTTCCACCGCTTTCATCAGGCCCATGTTGCCTTCCTGGATCAAGTCGAGGAACGAGAGGCCGCGGTTGGTGTATTTCTTGGCGATGGAAATGACGAGGCGCAAATTGGCTTCGACCATTTCCGTTTTGGCCTGGATAGCTTTGCGGTTGAAATGCTGCAGCTCCAGGTAAGCCTTGAGGTATTCCTGCCTGGGCATGCGCACGAAATCCTCCAGCGCCTTGATCTTGCGCATCTCGGATTGAATGATGTGCTGGTGCTGTGGCCCTTTGCCGCGTTCTTCCACCTCGGCAATGGTGCGCAGGCTCAACTGCACCTTGTCGTGGATGTTGTCGGCCACCAACGCCATTTCTTCGATGACCCTTTGCTTGTAGTAAAACTTGTTGAAGGTGCGTTGCAGACGTTCGTCGATCTTTTGAAATTCGCGCCACGTTCTGGCGCCAGGCGTCTTGTGCTCGGCCACTTCCGCCTGCAATTGGGCGTATTTGCCATCGACTTCCAGATCCAGCGCGCGCACTTGTTTGACCAACCGGCGCAAGGTCCGCAGATGGTTGTCGCGCCCCTCGACTTTTTTATCGACGATAACGCGGTCGAACCGTTCCTTCGGCGGCTGCGAAATGAGCTTTTCGGCCAAAGCGATGTGTTCCTTGCCGGCAAAGCCGAACCCGTAAATGATGCGCTTGACCTCGTTCTCGGCGTCTTCAATGCGTTTGGAAATTTCGACTTCCTGTTCGCGGGTCAGCAAAGGCACCTGGCCCATTTGCTTCAGATACATGCGGACAGGATCGTCCAAGATGTCGAGGCGCCCCTTGTCTTCGTCTTCGTCAGGCTCGGGTTGCTTGACGCGGTCCACTTCGGCTTGATCGACGATCTCGACTTCCAGATTGCGCAGCTTGCCGTAGAGATCGTCCAACTGATCCGGCGAAATTACGCCATCGGGCAAAGCGTCGTTGATGTCGTTATAAGTCAGGTAGCCCTGTTCCTGGGCTAGGCGGACTAGTTCCTTGACCTTCTCACCCAAATCCAGCGTTGGGGCGATGGAGGCGAGGAGGGCGGTGGCGTGACCAATATGCAAGCGGGTCTCAGTAAGGTTTGTCATAGCGGCTGCACGAATCTTCCGGGATGGGTGGCAACGGACGGAGGTGGTTGCTGTTGTGTTCCGCTGGGAGACCGGCTCCCGGTTCGAAGCGGACTGAGCATGTGGTTTCACAAGTCTTTTTACTCTTTGAATCGTACAAAATTCAAAAATGGGCAGCAATATGGCTGGCGCACTGCCGATGGTCAAGGGCAGAGGCACATTTTTTTGTGCTTTAAATTGCGCCCGTTTCAAGCCACTTGGCACAGGGAATGCGGTGCGTTTTATAACCTCAAAATCGCCTTCTTTATCTCCTTGAGACGCGCTGCCGGCGACTCCTCTCGCAAACGCGGGAATTTTCCTTTTGCCATCACATATTCGCCATCGCGCTGGAGCATCAATTTGTCTTCCTTGACTTCGATCATTGTCAGGCCTTTCGCCGCCGCCGCGATTTTCAGGTCGGCAACTTTCAGCGCAAGCTCTGCTTGTTCTGGCAACGGGCCGAAACGATCGCGCCATTCCTTCTTCAACTCGCCCAAGGCCTGCACGTTGCCGGCCTGAGCCAGTTTGCGGTACATCTCGATGCGTTGTTGCGGTTCGGTGATGTAGCTGGCGGGAAGGCATGCCCCGGCCTCCTGCTGATGTGTGGCCAGAAAATCCAGGCGAACCTCCACCTCGACCTCCGTGCGAGTCGTTTCGCCCTTGAGTTGGCCGACGCTCTTCTTGAGCAGCCGGCAATAAAGCTCGAAGCCCACGGCCGTGATGTGGCCGCTTTGCTCTGCGCCCAGCAAGTTGCCCGCGCCGCGAATTTCAAGGTCGCGCATGGCGATTTTGAATCCGCTGCCGAGACTGGAATACTGTTTGATGGCAGTGAGTCGTTTGCGCGCGTCAGTCAGCAGGCCCGCGTGGCGCGGCAGCAGCAAGTAAGCGTAGGCCTGGTGTTTGTAGCGCCCGACTCGCCCGCGCAATTGGTACAAATCGCTCAAGCCGAAGCGGTCGGCTCGGTCAATAATAATGGTATTCGCGTTCGGAATATCCAGCCCGCTTTCGATGATCGTGGTCGAAAGCAACACGTCGCTTTGCCCGTTGACAAAGGAGGCCATGACTTCTTCCAATTGATCGCTGTGCATTTGGCCGTGGCCGACTGCCACGCGCGCGTCGGGCACCAATTGGCGC
>DASYNM010000123.1:0-4041 GCA_036008545.1 Verrucomicrobiia bacterium | reverse complement strand
CGAGAGTTTCAGGAAAACTTTCACTGGGCCGCATTTCGGATTTCGTATTTGGTCATGTTCCTGCTGCACAATTGGACAGAGACCACGTTGCTCCGATCCCGGGAGATTCTGTGGAATCTTTTCGTTGTTTTTGCTGTGGTTTATCCCCAGGAATGGACTGACCGTGCGGCTAATGATCGCGACTGCATGGAAGAGGCACCTGCGGGGGCAGAAGAAAGCCTGCTGGAGGCGGAGGACATCGCAACTCCTTCCGCGACGCTCGCTGGCAGCACGAAAAACGCCATGTCCTAGCCGTTCGCGGCTTCAACAAATTTGCTAATTGTTCCTGGCGGCTTTTAACAGTAGAAGGTTTGGGCCGTTTTGGAGCAAATCAAGGTCCACGCGGATGCGAATTAAGTTTCTGTATGACGCAAGCACGATTAACCGTTGCCCGAGTGCGAGAATTGCTCGGCCAGGCCTCCTGCCGCCGCATCGTCGTCCTGGGCGATGTAATGCTGGACCAGTTTCTGTGGGGGCATGTCCGCCGCATCTCCCCCGAAGCCCCGGTCCCTGTATTGGACTGGCAACGGGAAAGCTTCATTCCTGGCGGCGCCGCCAACGTTGCGCGCAATTTGGCGAGCCTCGACGTGCCTACCGAACTGCTGGGCGTGGTTGGCCCGGACCATTCAGCCGATAAACTTAAGGAGCTTCTGAAGCGCGATCGAATCAAATGTTCCGGTTTGCTGACCATCGCGGGACGCATCACCAGCCTAAAGACGCGGATCGTCGCCCACCGCCAACAAGTCGTCCGCGTGGACAAGGAAAGCCGCGTTGAGCTTGGGCAGGACGTGACGCGCCAGCTTCTGCGCGCGCTGGAAAAAAGCCTGAAGTGCGCGGACGCTGTGGTCATTGGTGATTATGCCAAAGGCGTTGTTACGCAACCATTGATCGAAGGCGCTCGGAAGCTTTGTCGCGATCGCGGAATCTGGCTGAGCGTCGATCCCAAGCCAGCGCACCACCTCGATCTGGCGAGCGTTTCCTTGCTAACGCCCAATCGCAAAGAGGCTTTCGAATTGGCGGACATGGCCGACTCCTCAGACGGCCCGGCGCCGCTGGAGGACAAACCGCTCCTGACGGTCGCCGATAAATTGCTCCGCCAACTTGCGCCGGCGGTTCTCCTGATCACCTTGGGTGAGCAGGGGTTGCTCCTGTGCCGCCGCGGCCGCGAGCCATTTCACATCCCGACGGTTGCGCGTGAAGTCTTCGATGTTTCCGGGGCCGGTGATACCACCATTGCTTCCTTCACATTAGCCATCGTGGCCGGAGCTTCACCTGTCGAGGCGGCGATTTTCTCCAATCACGCTGCTGGTGTGGTGGTGGGGAAAGTCGGCACTGCCGTCGTGCATCCAGAGGAGTTGATTCAAAGCTTCCGCCACGAACAGGCCTAGCCTGCGCCGGCGGACGGGCGTTCCTGAAATGATGAACAACGCCATTTTTTGGAACGTTCAAAGCCCGTGCAGCACAACATCACATTGGAAAAATATGGCGGGCGCATCAGGCCGGCGCGCCTCGAGGACGCGGCATTTCTGGTGCGATTGCGCAACAGTCCCCATGCCCTGGGCAAGCTCGGCGAAACGTCCCAGGACGTCTCCGTGCAAGAGGCCTGGCTGGAAAAGTATTTCCAGCGGGAAAACGACTACTATTTTATCGTGGAGCGGATTCGCGACGGTCGCTCCGTTGGCGCCTGTTCATTCTACAACATACAAGATGGCGTTGCCGAATGGGGCCGCTGGGTGATCGAGCCGCGCGTGCCAGCCGCTTCGATCAGCATGTGGCTCTCATTCCACGCCGCCTTTGACCTTCTCAATTTGCAGACACTCCGTTTTCTGGTGGCCGAAGACAACATCCGCACGCTCTCGATTTTCAAGAGAATCGAGGCTGCGCGGATTGGGATCGATCCGACCCCGCGCGTGATTCGCTCCCGCTCTGTCCGCTTGGAAGAGCTTCACATCCGGAGGGCAGAGTGGCCAAAGGTTTCAGCACAACTCGAGGCCAAAGCGTCGATGGATGAAAAATTGCTCTGATTGTTATGACAGTGAATGATTGTAAACTCATCGATCTTCCGAAGATCGCTGACCCGCGAGGCAACCTGAGTTTTATCGAAGCCGGGCGCCATGTTCCGTTTCGCATTGAGCGCGTGTTTTATCTTTACGACGTGCCCGGTGGCGCGGACCGCGGCGGACACGCGTTAAAAACCTGCCATCAGTTCCTGATCGCCATGTCGGGCAGTTTTGATGTGATCATTTACGATGGCAAAGAGAAGCAGCGAATTCACTTGAACCGATCCTACCACGGCCTTCATCTGCCCCCCATGATCTGGCGGGAGATGGACAATTTCTCCTCCGGCTCGGTCTGCCTTACGCTGGCTTCGGGATTTTACGACGCGGGCGACTATTTTCGGGACTATCGTGAGTACCTCCGCGCAGTGGGAGGATCGGCTTGATGAATGTGCCGTTCCTGGACTTTGTCGGACCTTACGAGGAACTCAAAGCGGAATTGGACGAGGCCTATTTCCGTTTTATGCGGTCGGCCTCGTACATTTTGGGGCGGGAAGTGGAAGCGTTCGAAGGGGAATTTGCACGTTACTGCGAGGTCGGCCATTGTGTCGGTGTGGCCAACGGGCTGGACGCGTTGCATTTGATCCTGCGCGCTTATGGCATCGGGCAGGGGGACGAGGTTATTGTTCCGTCCAACACCTACATCGCCACCTGGCTGGCGGTTTCGCAAACAGGCGCCATGCCCGTCCCCGTCGAGCCTGATGCGCGCACCTACAACTTGGATCCTGCCCGGATTGAAACGGCCATCACTCCCAAGACTAAGGCCATAATGCCGGTTCACTTATACGGACAGCCCGCAGACCTGGATCCCATCATGGAAATCGCACGGCGACGCGGCTTGAAGGTCGTGGAGGATAATGCCCAAGCACAAGGCGCCTTCTACAAAGGCCGCCGGACCGGTGGTTTGGGTGACGCGGCCGGCAACAGCTTTTACCCGGCAAAAAACCTAGGGGCGCTTGGCGATGCAGGGGCCGTAACCACGAATGATTCGGCTCTGGCCGAAAAAATCCGCGTGCTGCGGAATTACGGATCGAGAAAGAAATACGACAACGAGTGCCAAGGCTGCAACTCGCGCCTGGATGAACTGCAGGCGGCTTTCCTGCGCGTCAAACTCAAAAAACTGGACCAGTGGAACGACCGCCGCCGGGCGGTGGCTGCCGCCTACTTGAGGGGATTGGAAGGGGTTCATGGCTTGATTTTGCCTCGCTTGCCGGAATGGGCGCAGGCTGTCTGGCACATCGTCGCCGTGCGGCATCCCAGAAGGGACGCGCTGCAACAAAAACTTACCGAGGCTGGCATCGGCACCCTCATCCACTATCCAGTTCCACCGCATTTGTCCGGAGCTTATGCAGACAGAAAATGGAAGCGGGGCAACTTCCCAATCGCGGAGGACTTAGCGGATTCGGTTCTGAGCCTGCCGATGGGGCCGCACTTGTCATCTTCGGAGGCCGACTTGGTGATAGACTCGGTGCGTAAATCTGCCGCGTTTCTGAGGACTTGAACCAAGTCTCTTGCCATGAAGGAAAACGTTGACGTAGTCGCCGCCATCCACGGCGCCATAGACGATATTAATAAGCAGCTCCCTGTTGCAAAGAGACTCACCAAGAACCCGGCCGCGCCAATCAGCGCCGCTGACTTGGATTCGTTGAACATGATCAACTTCCTGCTCGCCGTCGAGGAACGCTTGCGACTTGACTCAAACTTGGAGATTGACCTTGGAGCAGCAGTATCGTCCAGCGGGGAGGTGGCCTTCAAAAACGTGGCGGAATTGGTGAATTATATCCGGCAAAATTCAAATGGTGATGCCTCGCTATGAAGTCGTTTGAAGGCATGTGCTGGTCGAGCTTCAATGCCGGGACATTCGTCAGGCTTCTCAACAACGATGAAGAAGCGCCGGTCGTTCACGCTGAGACTGGCGAATACGGGCAATGGTTTAATCTCTCTA
>DASYNM010000122.1:0-29105 GCA_036008545.1 Verrucomicrobiia bacterium | reverse complement strand
TTTGATGATGGCATCGATTTTCTTCATGAGCGTCGTGCGCGACGACCATCCTAACAATCGTGTTGGCGGTGTAAACAGCAAACTGAAAAATATTGAAAAAAAGATGAAATTATTTTGAATGTTTTTTTTTAAAAATAGTCTTTGACTTTAGTAGCAAGCCATGTTCTTTTAAAAGCAGATTAGGTTTGATGACTTTTGAGCGGGCCAAATGATTGGAATTGTTCTTTGACAGCCCGTTATGATTTCGGCTGGTGTATTGTACAGCATCGCCCGGAAAACCCCTAATCCTACGTTTGTACTAAATTCGAAAATTCCCCGGGCTTCTTGGTCACCCTCTGATCACTTAGCCCGGTTTTTTTTGCCCTGATGCGGTTCGCCTACGCGTCGGGGAAGGACAGTGGAGGCGGAAGACGGTCGGAGGCCTGCGCTCACGCCGGAGTGCCCCTCGTCCTCGCTTCAAATGACATGAAATACGCGATGCTTTTTCGACCGTTCGCCGTTGCCGCGACCTGCGCTCTGGCACTGGCCCCCCTGCTTGCGGATGACGCGCAAACTGCAAACGCCGATGCTTTGGTGCCTCTGAAGCTGAAACTCCCTGCGGCCGTGGGTGCTGGCACACCCAAAAATGTCCCTGCCGGCAGCACGGTCGAATTGAATCCCAAACCGCAGCCGCCCTTGCTCGTGCCCAAGGACGCCCTCAACGTCGCTCCCGGCAAAAAAATCTCCTGCAGCGACAAGAATGCCCCCGCTGGCGAACTGGCCAAGTTGACTGACGGCGACAAGGAAGCCGAAGAAAGCAGCATCTTGCTGCTGCATAAAGGGTTGCAGTGGGTGCAGTTTGATCTGGGCGCGCCGCATGAGATTTTCGCGGTGGTCGTCTGGCATGCCTTTGATGCGCCCAAGATTTATCGCTCGGTCATTGTCCAAGTAGCGGACGACGCCGATTTCACCGAGAACGCGCGCACTTTGTTCAACAATGACCGCGAGAACACCGCCGGCCTGGGTATCGGCGTCGACCGGCAGTATTTCGAGAGCAATCAAGGCAAAATTATCGACGCCAATGGCGCGCGGGCGCGTTTCGTTCGGCTTTATTCTAATGGCAACAGCGACAGTCTGTTAAACGAATACACGGAAGTTGAAATTTACGCCCGCCCGGTCAAATAAATTGCTTCCGGGCCGATGGCGAGTCGCAAAAGGCTCGATTCCATCGTCTCCTCCTGTCAGAGTAGTTAATCGTTATGGCGTCATTCCTAGTTCTGCGCGATGTGGCCAAAGCCTATCAATCGGTTTTGGACGGCCCGGCCGTGTCCGTGCTGGATGGCATTGATTTGGAGATCCAGCAAGGCGAATCGTCCGCCATCCTCGGCCCGTCCGGTTCCGGCAAGAGCACGCTGCTGAATATCGTCGGCACTTTGGATCGGCCCACGCGCGGCCAGGTGTTGCTGGAAGGGCAGGACCTCGCGAAACTGGACGAAACGCAGTTGGCCGCCGTGCGCAATCGCCGGATCGGCTTCATTTTCCAGGCTCACCATTTGCTGCCGCAATGCACCGTTCTGGAAAACGTCCTCGTGCCCACGTTAGTCTGCAAAGATCAACAGCTTCGCCAATCCGCTCCGGAGCGCGCGCGTCGATTGCTTGACCGCGTCGGCTTGGGGCCGCGCCTGCATCATCGCCCCGGCCAGCTATCCGGCGGGGAACGCCAGCGCGCGGCCGTCGTCAGGGGTTTGATCAATCAGCCGAGCTTGCTGCTAGCTGACGAACCGACCGGCGCGCTCGACCGCGCCGCCGCCGAAGAATTGGCGCGCCTGCTCGTCGAGCTGAATCGCGAAGAGCGCGTCACGCTTATAATCGCGACGCACGCGCTGAACTTGGCCGCACAAATGGCCCGCAAATTCCAACTGCGCGATGGTCGCCTGGCCTGAGAGTTGTCGGAGTTGGAGACAGTTACTTCCCAACCGTGACGGACAAGGTAGTTTCTTTCTGATGCCGGGAGATGCCGACGGTCAAGGTTTGCCCCGCGGTCAAGTCTGGTGCTTGATGAAATAAGACCGCGACATCGGCGGTTTTGAAACCATTGATCGACAAAATGACATCGTTACTTTGCAAACCCCTGTGGGCCAGTATTGAGTTGCCGGGGACTTCCAACACCAGCACTCCCGTCACGCCTGGCAGACCAAACGCGGACATTTCCCCCTCGTCGGCGATGTTGCGGACCCTCGCGCCAAGCCATAGACGCGGCGTTGTGTCGCGAGCGGCGGACGTGGCGGCAACGGGTTTCTGCCCCGGCAGCACCGGCGTGCGTGCGATGGCCTTCAGGGCCGGTTTTTGCACGCCGAATTGATCCATCGGAAAATTAACGAAGCCCAAGGCGAGCGCGGGTGAACCCGCCTTCACTTGGTAATCGCCCACTGCGGGATCAACAAACTGCGCGTCCGCCACGATCGAATGACTGTCCCGGCCACTCTGCTCTTGCAGGCGGATGGCGGACACGGGGCTAGCGCTGCCCTTCTGGACGAGGTTGTAATCCATGTCCTGCCCCCAAGGCGGAGGATGCATCAACGCCGGTTGGTAGTCGCGCCAGACGATGTTGTGGCTGAAAATATCGCCGCAAGCGTCAAACCAGACGTGCGGGTGGAAGCCGGAGCCAACCATAATATTATTCTTGACAACGCGCCCATATCCCTCGCGATTCTTGATGCCGCCATTCAAACAGAGGTTGTTCGTGATGATGTAATAGGAGGAGCCGTCATCCAGATCGATGTCCCAACCATGATTGCAGCGCCACCGATTGTTCCGCAGAATGTTGGGCTTGACGGCGTCGAGCCTCGGCAACTCGGGAACCTGGCGCACCCAGTCGTTGACTTCGGCAATGTTCGGCCGCCAATAACGGTCGCGTCCCCAGGAATTGAAGGAGCCGTGGTCGCCGGTTTCCTTGACCGTGTCAAACACGTCACAGCCTTCGATGACATGCCCGCCCCAGCAGCCGTCGCCGATGTTGATGCCCGCTCGCGGCAGGTCGTAAATCGAGCAGTGGCGCACGGTGATATTCTGGGCGAGGTCAATCTCGACGCCGGCGGTCTGCTTTTCCACGCGTCCGGTGAGGTGGATCAGGCAATCTTCCACCAGGCAATCCGCCGGGTAATTTTGCGTTCGCGGTCCGGGCGTGCGGTCGAGGTCCTCCAATTTGTTCACCTGCTGGTAATTGAAAAGCGGATTGCGCGCGGCCTGAGGGTCGCCGACAAAGCAGATGCCGCTCGCGCCAGCCCCGGCAATGTGGCATCCGCGCAACGCCACGCGGCGATTGTAATTGTTGACAAAAACCGCGTTGCCGCCAACCCGATCCAGGAAGCAGTCTTCCAAAGCGCAATCTTCCGTGCCCTCGAAAAGAACCGCGCCGCCACGGTAAATCGCCCAGTCGGAGCGCAGCAACGGCTCCTTGGTCTCCATAACCGTGCGCGCGGCCTGTCGGAAAATCAGTCCGCGCAGAGTGACAAATCGAACGGGATTTCTCTCGCTGCCGCGAAACTCGACCAGACTGCGCAACCGCGTGGCTTCCACCGTGGCGCCGGTGAGATCGAGTCCGGCGGGCGGATAAAAATACAACGTATGCGTTTTGTCATTCAGGAACCACTCGCCGGGCGCGTCGAGTTCCTCGAAAATGTTCTCCACAAAACGAATCTTTTCGTGGGCGGCTGCGCCGCGATTGTTTTGCCAACCGCCTTCCATCGTTAGTCCACCCTGCGCATTCTTGCCGGTAATCCGCCAGGTGAAATCGCCCCACAGCGCCGGATGCATGGCGTGAAAATAGCCGCCCGCCGGGTCCGTCCAGCGCGCCACGCGATCTGGGGCAATCGCATCACCTGCGAAGCCGTCGAAATATTCCGCCGTCGGATCGAAATTCGGATAGCGCGCCAGAATTTGCCGCTGGCCATTCACAAAAATCTCCTCGGTCCGCAAATCTTCGGGCACCTTGGCCTGAAAGATCCCGCCCCGCCACGGTCGCCACTCAAGGTTTTCCAATTTGACGCCACCACTGATGACGGGTCGCTCATTCTTATGGGCTTGAAAAATGACCGGCGCATCCTGCGTGCCTGAATCCTGAGCGGTGAAAACCAGCGGTTCCGGCAAATAATAAGTTCCCCCTCGCAGAAAGACCACGCCCGGTCTTTGCCGCGCCGCCTGTTGCGCGCGCTGAATAGTGGCGAACGGCTTCTCCAGCGTTCCGGTGTTTGCATCCCGGCCCGAGGGCGAGACGTAGTAGGGTTGTCCTAACGCCATCCCCGCGACGGCCAGCAGTGGGAGAAAGGCGACGATTCGCGTCGTCATGAGTTGCTCTCTCTTCATTTGTTCTGCGTGCCCTTGAGCATAGCGCAATTCAAGCATAGCTAGCGAAGAAACACGAGGGCAGTCTCGCGTGAGCCTGCACATCGATAAAAGCGCTGGTTGAAGTGAGCTTGGCACCGTAGATTTGAGTCTTATCGCGATACCGATTCAAATAGTGATTGACACGAGTGTGTTGGTTGCCGCCGCGAGGTCCAATGCGGGCGCTTCCTTCGAGTTGCTGCGGTTATTCGAAGGCGGGGATCCGCGCTGGCAATGGAATATTTCCACGGCCTTGCTGCTGGAGTACGAAGCCGTGCTCAAGCGCGAGCAACATCGTCAAGGTCGTTCTCTGACGGAAGTGGATGCATTCCTGGATGACCTTGCGGCTCGGTGCAACCGCCACGCGATATTTTACCTAATCCGTCCCTATTTGGCCGATCCGAATGACGAATTGATTCTGGAGCTGGCATTGGCATCCGCTTCGGGCTATATTGTTACGCACAACCGGGGTGACTTCCGGGAGGCCGATCGGTTCGGCCTGAAGGTCTTGCCCCCGGGGGAGTTTCTGAGAATTATTTGATATGAGCGCACTGACCGTGAATTTGCCGGACAACCTGCACCAAAAGGCCCGCGAAGTCGCAGCCGCGAAGAATCTATCCATGGATGCCCTTGTAGCCATCGCGCTTTCACAAAGTCTTTCGCGCTTAGTTGCGGAGCCGCATCTAGAGGAGCGTGCCGGGCGCGCGACAGGCAAAGGGATTACTGATTTTCTGGATCAGGTACCAAGCGCGGAACCGCCAGAATGGGACCGGCTGCCGGAAGGGTATCAGCGCAAGAAGTAAGATATGATGGCAAGTGTCCATCTTCTCGGGCTTTCGTTGGGCGAAGGCGAAATGATCGTTGTTTTCGTTGTTGTCATTTTGGAGCTCGGATCCAATCGACGTGCTGACTTTCTACGCGAATTACGCAAAGCAATTTCCGAGTTGTGCAAATCCCCCAGTGATATCGCGAAGGAGCTCGATCAGGCTGGATTCGACACCGGGCAAAGCCTTGGCGGCATTTACGGCAAGCCCGCCTCCGAGGCTTTGACTACAGAAAACCATTGACTACAGAAAACCAAACTGTCGAACTCTATGACCACAGCATTTTTGGCGACAGCGTTCAAGACGGTCATAATAGACGCATTGCGCAGCCAGAAATAAGGAATGCCATCATTCGGAAATTGCTATTCGCTGCAGGGGGAATTGTTCTTGGCCTGCTGGTTTTCTGGCTCTTTAAATTCATGCTCTAAATTAAATTAGGGCAACGCCCTTCTTTTTGGCCGACAACGCAGGTCGATTCTGCACACGTCACTTTCCGCTTTGAAATTCGCGTCCCTCATGCCACCGTGCAACGCAGAAATATTTCAAACATCGTGAAAAAATACAACGTCGGCATTGTCGGTTATGGCTGGGTAGCCGGCGCGCATATCGCCGCTATCAACGCCAGCCCGCACGCCCAGGTCACAGCCGTTTTTTCTTCGCGCCCCTTGGACGCCGAGGCGCTCAGCGCCAAACACGGCAGCCGGATTTCGACTTTCACCGATTACAAGTCGATGCTGCGCCAGCCGGGCTTGGAGGTCGTCTCGATTTGCAGTTATCCCTACCAACACCGGTCGCACGCCGTTGCCGCCGCCCAGGCCGGCAAGCATCTGATTATCGAAAAGCCGCTGACTCTTTCCTGGAAGGATTGCCAGGCCGTAGAGGCGGCGGTCAAAAAGGCCCGTGTCAAAACGTGCGTGTGTTTCGAGTGCCGCTATTCCAGCCAATTCCAGGCTACCAAAGCTGTGCTCGACGAGGGCTTGCTGGGCGATTTGCATTACGGCGAAGTCGATTATTACCACGGAATCGGCCCTTGGTACGGGCAATTCCGCTGGAACACGCGCAAGGACGCCGGCGGCAGCGCGCTCTTGACCGCAGGTTGCCACGCCTTGGACGCGCTTTTGCTCTGCCTCGGCAATGACGTGGCTGAAGTCACCAGCTACGACACGAAATCCAAGAGCCCGATTTTTGCGCCTTACGAATACGCCACCTCCAGCGTCACGCTGCTCAAGTTCAAAAGCGACCGCATCGGCAAGTGCGCTGCGATTGTCGATTGCCTTCAACCTTACTACTTTCACACCCACCTCGTCGGCAGCGAGGGCAGCCTGTTGGATAACAAGTTTCATTCGATGAAGCTTCACACCAATCGCCACGCCTGGAGCACGCTGGCCATGAAGATGCTCGATTCGGGCGACGTGGCCGACCATCCCTACCAGACGCAGTTCGACAAGTTCTTTGAATCGATTTCCGCCGGTGTGGAAATGCCCTTGACCAGCCTGGCCGACGCCATGAAATCGCACGAAGTCATTTTCGCCGCCGATCAATCCGCCGCCACGGGAAAAACGGTCCGCCTCTAAACCAGAACGATGCAGTGAAAACCCTGAATTTTGACAGGATTTACAGCATGAACAGGATGGAGTTCAGATCCAATAGCAATCGCGAAAAGGTGAGGCTTTTCTTCTGAGGTAAATCCCCTTTTTCCATTCTCTAAATCCTGTTCATCCTGTCAAAATTCCTTCCTCTTCCAGTCTTCCTTCTGTACGACCCTGCTGACGGCGTTCAACGCGCGGCGGGAGCGTTGGCTTGTTCCCAAGTGAACTGCCGCCAGAGTTCCTTCAGCGGGTCCAGGTCGCAATGCGCGGGCAGGTGCAAGCCGTAGGCGGCGTGGGCATAGAGGAAGGACAATTGCCGGTACGAATCGGCCAGTTCGGGCGAGCGCGTTGCCATCTCTCGGCAGAACTCGCGCGCGGTTTGCTCGGGATGCGGCTCAACACCATGCTCGCGCGCCCAAGCCTGCATGGCGTCGTACGTGTAAATAATAATTTCAGCCGGCGGCCGCATTTGCTTTTGGCCGGCGTAAAATGGGTTGGAGTATTCGGCGAGTGGAAGGAGTTTGGGCTTGGGCAGAGCTGGTTCGCGCGGCTTGACCGGCTTTCGGGCTGGCATGAAATCCAATAGCTTGCGGAAAAAATCCACGAGCGACCGCGCGATTTCCAGCAGCAAGTATCGACAGCGGAAAAGCCACCAGCCCGCGACGAGGGCCGCGATGACCATGAGCGATTTCCGCAGGAATTGGTAGATGCTCCCCTCCTGGCCGCCTGTCATTGCTGCGGCAGGAGGCGGCGCGCTGGGCGATTGAGCCGTTCCCTGCGGCCCGGAGGCCGGCTTGTTGTTTGCCTCTGTTCCGGGCGTTTTGCTTTCGCCTTGCTTGCCACCGGTGTCGTTGCCGGCGCGGCCTTCGCCCTGGCCGTGCGGATTGCTTTTGGCGGCGTACTGGCTGGCCTGCTGCAAACGGTAATCGATCTGGTAACGCAGAGCCATCCAAGCCTGCTTGGCGCCGGGTCGCGGAAAAAAGAGGGCAATGGTCAAGATGACCAAGGCCACGCCCACGCCCAATTTCAGCCATGCCCAGGCGACCACAGCCGGCATGCGTAGATATCGTTGCCGCAAGTAACGGCGCAGTCCGAGAAAGCTAGTTGTGATCAGCAAACCAAGGGCAGCGCCCATGTAAAGTACAACAGAAATCAACCCCATCCGACGCGAACCCGCGGCGTCGGCGGGCAAGAGGGCCTGCCCGATGCCAAAAAGCGGCAGCGCGGCCAGCGAAAAATAAACCACCCACAATCCCGGCGAACTCGGAGCAACGCGTTTGCGTTTCGCCTTGGATTTGCGTTCGAGCTTGGATTTCGATTCGACTTTGGCGGGCGTGCGGCTTTGCAAAAGCCCCTGGCCGGAAGAATCTTCGTCCTCGTCGATCAGCGTGCAATCCCAAACCAGTTTGTGCGCGCAAAACCAAACCACCGCCAGCAGCGCGATGCCGAGCACAAAAGACGGGTGCGTGCGGACCAGATAAATCCAAACCGCGGCCGCCAGCGCCAAGCCATAGAGGGCGGCGGACTCGGACGACTTTTCGATAGCGATACGCGAGACCAGCACGATGGCGATTACAAACCAAAGCATCACCCAGCGCACGCTCCACTGCATTTGGCCGCGGTAAAAGACCTCGATCAGAAAAAAACAAAGGCTTCCCACCAACACCATGATCAGCGCGGGGCTCAGGGCGATGACCATGAGATCCGCGGCCGTTTTATATGGCTTGTTAGGGATCATATCATCGAATGATCGCCTCGGCGCACAGGTTGCTGACGGCCTCTTCACTGTTGACGATGCGAAAATCGATGCCTTGCGCCAGCAGCATCTGCGCCCATTCCGGCGGCCTGGCCCAATCGGGCACCGCGTCCATGTCCATGGAGGCCACAATGGCCGTGACCAGCAAGCCGCGCCGCGCGACGTCGCCCAGCGCGACGGCGATCTCCGGCGTGACTGTGCCCAGCACGGCGACAACGGTCGTGTCGCGCGAAATACCGGATGCGGCTTCGCGGATCATGTCGGCGAAATCCAGACCGTCGGTGTGTTCCAGCCGCGCCAAGCTGGCTAGAATTTCCGCCAGTTGTTCTTCTCCTTTCGCGGCTTCCAGCAGCACGGGGCGCAGCCGAGTGTTCTTTTGCGGCTCGGCGGCACGGTTGCGAGCGTCGTTACGCGTGAGAAAATCGGCCCGCCAACCCTCCTCGCGGATTCGGTCCGCGGCGTCGCGTCCGTTGGAGACAAATCCCATTTGCTGTCCCATGAGGCATACAGCATTGGCCAGGGAAGCGACGGTGACGGCGGCCAGTTCGGCGGATCCTGCGCCCGTCGAGCCGACAAAACTCCGGGTGTGGAAGTCAAGAACAAAGGTCGCTCCTGCCACGCACGAACTTTCGTAGGCCCGGCTTTGCAGCTCCCCCGTGCGCGCCGTGGCTCGCCAATGGATGCGGTTCAACGGGTCGCCCTTTTGGTAGGGCCGGACGCCTGCCACGCGCGTCGGGTCTTCGAAGAGGCGATGAGCCAGGCGGATTTCTCCGATCGGGCGGCGCGAAGAAAGGTTATAACCTTCCAGCGCCACAATCTTGGGCGGCACTTGAGCAAAACTCGGTTCCGTCATCACGCGGAAACGACGGTGCAATCCGAACACGTCGCCCGTTTCCACCAGTAGCGGCCCCAATTGATAGTAACCGCGCATGAGGAATTGGACGCGGTAAGTAAACACTTTGGATTCGCCCGGCTCCAGCCGCGCTACCGCCAGGCGCGCGCCTTCGGCTTTGATGTGATGAGGTGATTCCGTCAATGCTTCGCGCGACAAAGAATCCTCCAGCAGCAGCCACGGAATGGCCAGGCGGCCCGTGTTGCGCGCGGCGACCTTCACTTCCAGGCTCTCGCCGATCTCCAGGGCTTCGTCAGCGCTGAAACGCTGCGCCTCGATGGCGGAAGTCCACACGCGCGTGAATACTCGGCTCAGCAGGAGCACGCCCAACAGCACGTACATGGCGTAGATGAGCAGGCTGAGTTGGAAGACCAGGCCCAGCACCAGGAGCGCGATCGTGCCGGCCAGCCATTTCATCGCGCTGCGGCGTTGGCCGGAACTTGCGGCACCGGCACCGCGTTCATGACTTCGTCCAGCACGCGGCCCACGGTCTTTTTGCGCAGCCGGCTTTCCGGGCGCATGATCAACCGATGGCCCAGGACATGCGCAAGCATATATTTGACATCGTCCGGCATGACGAAATCGAAGCCATTGACAGCGGCATACGATTGGGCGGCGTGCAACAGCGCCATGGATGCGCGCGGGCTGCCGCCCAGCGAAAGATCGGGATGATCGCGCGTCGCCTGGATGAGTTGCACAATGTAGCGGCTCACTTTCTCATCGGCATGAACCGCGCGCACGGCCCGCTGGCATTCGAGCACCTCCGCCGCGGTGGCGACCGGTTCGAGGCTGTCGATGGGGTGCCGCAATTGCAGACGTTGCAGCATGGCGATCTCCGATTCGGCCTGCGGATAGCCCAGGCTCAGTCGCACCAGAAACCGGTCCAACTGCGCCTCCGGCAAAGGAAAAGTGCCCTCGTGATCAATCGGGTTCTGGGTGGCGATAAGAAAGAAGGGAGGCGGCAAATCATAATTGACACCGTCGGCGGTGATCTTTTGTTCAGCCATCGCCTCCAGCAGCGCGGACTGCGCGCGCGGCGTGGCGCGGTTGATTTCGTCGGCCAGCACGATCTGGGCGAAGAGCGGGCCGGCCCGGAACTCGAAGTCGGCAGTCTTGGGATTGAAAATGGAGCTGCCCGTAATGTCGTTGGGCAAAAGATCGGGCGTGCATTGGATGCGTTTGAACGTGCAGCCCAGACTGCGGGCCAGGGCGCGGGCGAGCATGGTTTTGGCCACGCCCGGCACGTCTTCCAAAAGCACGTGCCCCTCCGCCAGCAACGCCACCAAAGTCAGCACGACCTCGTCCCGTTTGCCGACGATGACTTTCTCGATGTTGTCAACAATGCGGCTGGCCAAGGGCGCCGCGGGAGAGGCGCCAGTCTCGCGTTCGGCCGGGTCTTTTTGTTTGGGGATGCGGATGGCGGTCTCGGGCGCGCCGTCCAGCAGCGTCTTGGCGCCGCAATTGGGGCAGGCGACCTGTTTGCCCGCCAGTTCGCCCGGGAACTCGATGTGCTGGCCGCAGGAAGCGCAAATGCTCTTGGATAGGGTCGCCATGGGGGAAGCTTAGGGTTCTGGGTCTATGGATTAAAGTGTAATAACGGATGTGTCATTGCTGAATTGGACAGAGCTGAATGGGTTCCGTTTCGCTTCGTTTCGGAGAGTAAGACCTTGGAGAGTGCGCCCGTAGAAAATCGCCCAGCCATGCAAATGGAAGACAGCGAAGAAATGAATTCTGTTGAGAGGCAAACCTACAAAACGCCTGTGGCACAAGTGCCTCCCTTCCCGGCTTGCGGGGCAATCCCCGATTGCCGGTTCGGGCGTGTTCCGTTTGTCCCTGGTAGTCCAGCCGTCGCTGAACTCCGATCCTCCGCTGCTCTACTTTACAGCGGTGGTGGACGTGTCGGACGAGCCAGTGGGCGGAAGATGATAGAGAATGTCCAGATCGATCGGACTGATGTCCGGCACCGGCTGGGGCACGTAGTCGTAGGTGTAGGGCGCCTCCCCTGAACTAACGAACGGGTTTTCTGGCGAAGAGCAACCGGCCACTACGAAGATGGCCCCGCAAAGCAGCAGTTTCCATTTCATGATTAACTTCTTGCGCCGGATTTTCTCCAGCGCAATCAGGCAAAGCATGATTATGGCATCGGCAAAAGCACTAGCCCGTGAGCGCGCTCCCTAATTGGTTCACCGGGCGCGGGACGCTGGCGTTGCGGGCCCGGCCTTCGGCCCATTGACGCACGCGACTAATCTGTTCGTCCATCGTTTTGGCGAGCGGCACCGTTTGCGCCAGCGCGGCCACAATGTGCGCGGTTGTCACTTCGCATCCGGCATGAAACGCGTCGTAAAGTGCGCTGTTGATCGATTCCTCGATCTCCGCCCCGCTCAAATCTGGACTGGCGGCGGCGCAGGCGGCGGTGTCGAACGCGCTGGCGTCCCGTCCCCGTTTGGCCAGGTGAATGCGGAAAATCTCCGCGCGTTCCGGTTCGGCTGGAAGGTCCACGAAAAAAATCTCGTCCAGGCGTCCCTTGCGCATTAATTCCGGCGGCAATTGCGAAATGTCGTTGGCCGTGGCCACCACAAAGACCGGCGCCGCCTTCTCCGAGAGCCAGGTCAGGAATGTGCCCAGCACGCGTGCCGTCGTCCCGCCGTCGGCCACCGCCGAGCCTTGGCCGCCTGCGAAAGCCTTGTCAATCTCGTCCACCCACAAAATGGCGGGCGCGACCGATTCCGCCACCGCGATGGCGCGGCGCACGTTTTCTTCGGAAGAGCCGATCAGGCTGCCGAACATGCGGCCCATGTCGAAGCGCAGCAGAGGCAGTTGCCACTGCGTCGAGACGGCTTTGGCGCACAGGCTCTTGCCGCAGCCCTGCACGCCAAGCATGAGGATGCCTTTCGGTGCGGGCAGGCCGAAGGCGCGGGCCTCGTCGCTGAAGGCGGCGGCGCGCTTGTGCAGCCAATCCTTCAACACCGCCAACCCGCCGACTTGGGAAAACGTCTCGGTTGTGGCGCAATATTCCAGCAGGCCGCTCTTGCGGATGATTTGCTGTTTCTCGGCCAGAACTTCCTGGACGTGCCCGCCGGACAATCGCTGGTCCTTGACGATGATTTTGGCGAACACGTTTTCCGCCTCGCCCAAGGTCAATCCGAGCGCCGCCTGCAAGAGGCGTTGCCGGTCCGCTTCGCCCAATTCGATGGCGACCTGTTTGAAGTCCTGGACTTCGGTCATGATCTTGTCCAGCAACGCGCTCAAATCCTCGCGCGCGGGCAGCGGAAAATTGAGCACAGTGATTTCCTTTTCCAATTCGGCGGGAATTTCCAAAATCGGAGACACGAGCAGGATGGTTTTGAAGCTGTCCTTGAGGTGCAGCGCGATGTCCTTGAGGCGGCGAATGACCGCAAAATTTTGCCGGGTCAAGAACGGATGAAAATCCTTGAAAATAAACAGCGCCGGCTCAACCTGCTCGATGACCATGTCCAGCGCCGCCAGAGGGTCTTTGGTGGCGGGGTTGCGGCTTTTCTGAGACTGGATGGAGGCGCCCGAGGGCACAAGGCCGGTCGTGCAACTCCATTCAAAGACTTTCTTGCGGCGTTCGGTGGCGATGGCGGCGACCACCTCTTGCACGCGCGTCTCCTCGCTGGAGATGATGTAAAGAATCGGGTAGCGCGCGCGGATGAGCAGTTCCAGTTCGTCACGAAAATTCATCGCGTGAAGGATGATGGTGAGTGCCTCAGCCCAGGAGCTTGCGCCACCATGAATGGCGCGGCGCGGGCTGGGCGATGGATTCGCTCAGGCGCCGGGCGATTTCCGGCGGGACAGTCGTTTGGGCGGCGTCGTGCCGGAGCAAGTCCTCGACGCTTTGGAACTCGTGCGCGGCCGTGTGGGCGGCCAGCGATTCGGCGCTTTGCGACTCAGCCGCCTGCTCTTGGTGGCGGCCGGTCGAGAATTTGTTTTCTGGTTTCATGGTGAGGTTATTCCGTTTTCTGGAACAGTTCGGCGAAGGCCTTGCGGGCGCGGAACAATTTCCCGCGCACCGCGTCGGCGGTCTGGCCGGTCAACGCACCGGCCTGTTCATAACTCAATTCCTGATCGCTGACCAACAGCAGCAGCAGCCGGTATTCGGGCTTCAAACCATCGAGCGCCTTCTGGATGCGCCCGCCCAATTCCTTGGTTTCGAGGATGCGCAACGGCGATTCGCCTCCGGGAAGTCGCTCGAAGTACTCGTTCTCGCTGCTGGCGAAGACATGACGGTCGTGCCAGGCCGCGCGCATATTTTTGCAATGATTAATGGCAATGCGATAGAGCCAGGTGCGCGCGGAGGCCTCGCGGCGGAATTGGTTAAGATGACGCAAAGCCTTGAGGAAAACGTCGTGAGTGGCGTCTTCGGCCTTTTGCGAATCGCCGAGGAAGCGGAGGGCCAGGTAATAAATGGCCCGGCTATGGGCGGTATAAAGGGCGCTCAACTCGGCCGGCAGCAGTTGGGCATCCGCCGCCTCCGTGCGTTGAGTTTCCGCGCAAGCCTGGTTCATGGATAATTCCACAGTCCATTAGACAGCAACCCCCGCGCAATGTCACGCCGCTTCGGCCAGCCAATTCCGTCCGACCTGTGTTTTCCTAATCCTAATCTTAATCTCGCTGGTTCGACTGAGGGAAGATTAGGGATTTCCTACAAAGTCGAAAGCGCCGCGTCCAAAACATCCAGCAGAAATTCAGCGTCGGCTTGAGTCAGACACATCGGCGGCGCCAGCCGGATGGTTTGACTCCACAATCCGCCTTTGCCAACCAGCAGGCCCAGGTCGCGGCAGGCTTCATGCAACTGCGCGCATTCCGCCTTGGCAGGTTCCTTGCTCGCGCGGTCCTTGACCAATTCGAGCCCGAGGAGCAAGCCCCAGCCGCGCACGTCGCCGATGATGTTGTGTTTGGCTTTCAGTTTTTCCAGACCCGCCAGAATAAACGCGCCCAGCCGCAGCGAGTTGGCTTGGAGGTTTTCGCGTTCGATGACTTCCAACACCGCCTTGCCCTGGGCGCAAACTACGGGGTTGCCGCCGAAAGTATTGAAATGAATACGTTGTGTGAGCGCGGCTGCAATCTGCGGAGTTGTCACTACTGCCGCCAGCGGACAGCCGTTGCCGATGCCTTTGGCCATTGTGACGATGTCGGGAATGACGCCCTGCCTTTCAAATCCCCAGAAATGCGCGCCCGTCCGCCCAAAGCCCGTCTGCACCTCATCGGCAATGCAAACGCCGCCGGCGGCGCGGACGTGCTGGTAGGCGTGTTGGAGATAGCCGTCGGGATAAACCACGCAGCCGCCCACGCCCTGGATCGACTCGGCGATAAACGCCGCCACGCGCCCGGACGTGGCGTAGTCAATAAGACTTTTGACATCGGTCGCAAAATTCTTTCCGGCCTGAGCGTCGTCGCGGCCCCATTGGCCCCGATACGGATCCGGCGCAACGGCGTGATGCACGCCAAAACTGTGCGGCACATTGAATTTCCAGGTGCTCTGCGCGGTCAGCCCCATCGACGACATGTTGCCTCCGTGATAACCGTTGCGCAGGGCAATGATGTCGAAGTTGCCGGTGTAGGCGCGGGCCATGAGCATGGCCACGTCGGTGGCTTCTGAACCGGAATTGACGAAGTAGCAGACCTTCAAATCACCGGGCATTTTGCTGGCGAGCTTTTCGGCGTACTCGGCGATGTTGGGGTGGAGATAAATTGTGGTGGAGTGCTGCAGCGTCTCGTTCTGCCGCCGCGCCGCCTCAACGACGTGCGGATGGCAATGGCCGACGCTGACCGTGACGATGCCGGCCAGCGCATCCAGGTAGCGGCGACCCTGGTCGTCGAAGAGATACTGGCCCTTGCCCTCCACCAGCATCATAGGCTTTTTGTAATAGAGGAACAGGCCGGGATTCAGAAATTGACGGCGCAGCTTCAGCACCTCGTCGGCTGACGGGCCGGTGTAGGCCTTGGGCTGATAATCGAAAGGAGGCAGGACGGGAGTTTTCATAATCAAGCATCAATTCTTTTTCAAAGACCGCGCCAACAAATAAACCGCGAAAGCGACGGCAAAACCAACAAACCAGGCGCAACTATAAATCGTCAGAAAGATAGGCGCGATATTTTCCTTTGGCAACGCGTGGATCGTGACTAGGAAGCCGGGAAAGTTGGGCATGATGGCGATCACCAACGCTGTCAAGCCGGCCACGCTAAACCCACCCAAGTAGCGGTAGGCTCCGCCGGGTTGATAAAGCGCGGTCAAGTCCAGTTCCCTTTTTCTGTACACATAATAATCGGCTATAAGAATGCCGCCAATCGGCCCCAGCAGCGCGCTGTATCCGAGGAGCCACGAAAAAATGTAGCCGGACGGGTCCGCCATCAGCTTCCACGGCATCATCACAATGCCCACCACGCCCGTAATAAATCCGCCGAGCCGAAAGGATATTTTCCGCGGCGCCAGGTGGGCGAAATCATTGGCTGGACTGACCACGTTGGCGGCGATGTTGGTGGCCAGCGTTGCGATGCACAATGCAACCATGGCAATCACGAGCACGACCGGATTCTTAAAGCGCGTCAGCACATCCGTCGGGTCCCAGATCGCTTTGCCGTATATAATGGTTGTCGCCGAAGTCACCGCCACGCCGATGAACGAGTAAAGGGCCATGGTGGTGGGCAGACCCAGCGCCTGGCCGATGATCTGGTCCTTCTGCGAACGGGCGTAGCGGGAAAAGTCGGGGATATTCAAGGACAAGGTGGCCCAAAATCCGATCATGCCGGTCAACGCGCCGGGGAAATAACTCCAGAATTGCCCGCTCTTGGGCTGGCCGGGATCGAACGCGGAGGGTTGCCGCAAAATTGGCCCGAAGCCCCCGGCCTTTTGCCCCGCCCACGCCAGCAAAACCAGCCCCAGCGCGATCAGCAGCGGCGCTTTGATGTTGAGCAAGATGCGGATCGAATCGATGCCCTTATATATGACAAACATGTTGACGCCCCAAAACAAAAGGAAGCAAAAGAATTGCGCCAGCGTGATGCCCAACGCATGGGACGCCTCGCCTCCGAGCGACGGAACAAAGACCACCAGGATTTTGTAAATCGCCTCGCCGCCGATCCAGGTTTGGATGCCGAACCACCCGCAGGCCACCAACGCACGGAGCATCGCCGGCACGTTGGCGCCCAGAGTCCCGAAGGCCGGCCGGCAATACACCGGGAATGGGATACCGTATTTCGTGCCGGCGTGCGCGTTGAGGAGCATCGGAATGAGGACAATGAGGTTGCCCAGAAAAATGGTCAGCACGGCCTCCCACCAATTCATGCCGCCGTCGATGAGCGAGGAGGCCAGCATGTAGGTCGGGATGCAGGCGGCCATGGAAATCCACAGAGCGGCGAAGTTCCACCAACGCCACCGGCGCAGTTCGGGCCGAGCGGGGGCGAGGTCGTCATTGAACAACGGGCTATCGGCCAGCGATGCGCGTTGCTCGGCGCTGAGGATAGGGGCGCTCATGCCTCGCGCCCAGAGTAGCGAGTCACCGCCAACTGCAAAGACTATTTTGATCACCCTTGGAAGGACGCGCGAATTCTTGGGCGAGACGTCGATGTGTCAATCCGAAAGGCAAGGCGTCGCCGTTCAACGCGCAACGATCAAATTTGAGGCGGGGCCGATTGCTCGTAGCCGGCGCGGATTCGTTCCGTGCCGTGCAGGGCTTCCAATCGTTTGATGATGAAATGTCCGCGCGCCATCTCTTGGAAATGGGTGATGAACATCACGTTAATGATCCCGCCGCCAGCGGCGCCCAGGACGGGCACGGCTTTGGCAGCCACTTCTTCAGAAACGATCACGCCGAAACGCGAGGCGATCTGGGCGACGAATCGCGCGATGGCCGGGGCGCTTTCCCTTACGACGCCTTTGCGCGCCAGGTAGGATGCGGCCTCCTTGAGCGCTTGGCTCATCGTCGCGCGCGTGGCCCAATACGCGCTTTGGGCCGACGCTGGGTTGCCTCCATCGGCGCCGAGCGCGAAGACTTCCAGGCAGGCCAGCTTGGTGTCGATGTTTGACAGATCGTGGCCTTCGCTGCGGGCCACGTCCGCGATTGAGCGCAGCATGATGGCGGTCGAGATGGGCAACTCGACCGGCAACGCCGCCAGGCCAAACGCGCCGCCAATCCCGCCGGACGTTCCGGCCAGGAGTTTGTGAAAGAATTCCCGCGAGCCGCGGCGAGGGCGTTGACCGAGCGTGGCCACGGCCACGCCCAGGGCCTTGAGCAACGCGCCGTGGGCGGCTTTGTTGACGATGTCATTCCAGTTGCCGGGCAGCAAGGCGAACCCCCTCTCCAACGGCGAACCGATGTAATTGGCCAGCCGCATGGCCAGGCCCGGTCGTTCCAGGAGCGATCTAGCCTTGGCCAAGTCCCGCAGCTCGGTTCTTGACAGCGGGCTTATGACCGGCGGCGCGTTCATGAAGCGGTGGCGGCTGGTGGCCGGTAGAGCGAGGCGCAGAAGGCGAAAATGATCGCCACCACAAACATCATCGCCGCGTAAAAGTAAAACTGAGCGACGCCGCTGGCATGGACAAAGCGTTCGTTTAGTTCGGTGACAACCGCGATCAGAAAATGGCCGCCGGCAATGGTCATCAGCCACAAACTCATGACGACGCTTTTAAGTCGCACCGGTGCTTGGGCGAACGCGAATTCTAATCCGGTGGCTGACAACAATACTTCACCCGCCTCCAGGACCACGTAAGGCGCCAGTTGCCACAGGACGCTCAACGTTTGGCCGCGATCCATCTGCGCCTGCACCAGGGCGCTGACCACAAACGAAAGCGCCCCGAGAAACATCCCGGCTGTCATGCGTCGCAAGGCCGTGGGCCGCCACCCCAGCCGCTCGGCCAGCGGATAAAGCACCAACGTCAGGAGCGGTGTCCAAATCATGACCAGCACGCCGCCGCCGCCCTGCATAGTCTCGCCATTAATTTCGTAGTTGAATACGTGGAAAGGATTCATCTTTGCTCCTTGCAGCACCCAGGTCGAACTGGTCTGGTTGAAGAGCGCCCAAAACATCGGCACGGGGAGAAATACCATAATGATGCGCAGCAGGGTTTTTCTATCCGTCGCAGTCTCCTCGGCGGTGCGCTTGGCCTCTCGCTGAGTCGGTTGGCGGACGTACTGTCTGCGGCCCAGCCAGAAGATGAAAGTGGCCAGCCCCATGGCGATCCCGGGCACACCAAAAGCCCACGCATAGCCCCAATGATGGTGAATCGGAGGAATGAGAAAAAAAGCCGCCGCCGAGCCCAAATTAATCGTCCAGTAAAACCAGCCATAGATGTTTGTCAATAGATGGTGTTGACTGGGTTTGAATTGATCGCCGACGAACGAGGAGACGCACGGTTTGATGCCGCCCGCGCCAATGGCAATCAAGGCCAAGCCGACGTAAAGCCCCGTCCAATTGCCTTCGAAAATCGCCAGCGTGCCGTGGCCCAGGCAATAGAAGAGAGAAATGATCAGGATGGTCCAATAACGGCCCAGCCAGCGGTCAGCCAACCAGCCGCCCGCCAGCGGCAGTATGTAAACCGCCGTCCCGAACAGGTGTTGGGTCGTGGTCGCCTGCGGACCGGTCATCTTCATTTGTTGGTTCAGGTAAAGTTCCAGGATGCCCGTCATCCCGTAATAGCTGAACCGCTCGCACGCTTCGTTGCCGATGATGTATTTGATCTGCGATGGGTAGCACCCCTCCGGGGGTTCGCTCTGGCTGGGTGGCGTGCGTGTGTCCGTCATCGGCGCATATCTGTAACACAGCCAAGCCGGGATGCGACGGAAAAAATCGCAATGCCGGGCTTGACATTTGGCAGATTTGCGGCAAAGTTTGGCCTCGTAGCTAAATTTTATGAAACAAGTCAAATCAAGGAAGCAGTGGAAGAAACCGCAAGTCAAAGTCGTGCAACTTTGTTGTGAGTGCACGGCTTACGTGGACGCGGCCTAACGCGTCCTGCTTCGGGCCTGGAGGCCATTATTCGTGTTCTGCTGTTAGGGGTTGCCGCAGGCGGAGGCCTGCCGCAGTGGAACTGCGCCTGCGCTAATTGCCAGCAGGCCAGAAGTGGTGTTCTTCCGCCCCAAACCCAATCGTCCGTCGCTGTCGGCGACGAAGCTGGCAATTGGTTTCTGATTAATGCCTCGCCGGATCTGCCGGTGCAAATTCGCACCCACGCGGCTTTGGCGCCAAATCCCGGTTCTTCGCGCAATTCCCCCATCTCAGGTGTCTTTCTCACTAGCGCCGACGTGGACCACGTGGCGGGTTTGCTTTCTTTGCGCGAGGGCGATGCGCTTCACATTTACACGACGCCAGCCATCCAACAAGCGGCGGCCATTCTTGGCGTAACAACGGTCTTGAAGGCTTTCTGCGGCGTTGTCTGGCATCATTCGGCCGATGGCTGCTTTCCGGGCTTGCGCGGAAAGGACGGAAGCGAAAGTTCGTTGCGTGTCCGCGCTCTCCCGCTTTCCGGGCGAGCACCTCGTTACGCGGAGAAAAGTTCCAAGGGCGATGTCTGCACTCTGGCCCTGCAATTCCTCGACACACACACTGGCGGCCGGCTGCTCGTCGCGCCGGGCGTGGCGGAGTGGAGCAAACCGCTGCAGGAAGCCGCCAGCGAATCCGCCGTTGTTCTTATGGACGGAACGTTTTGGTCTGAGGATGAATTGCGCCGCGTCCGGGCCGGTGCTGCTGGTGCGTCCGAGATGGGTCACTTGCCGATTAAAGACGGAACACTTTCCTTTATGAGCGCCCTGCCCTGCCCTCACCGTGTCTATGTCCACATTAACAACACGAACCCGATCTTCGTGCCCGGTTCGACCGAGCGCGCACTGGTGGAATCTGCTGGCGTCATCGTTGGTCATGATGGAATGAGTTTCGATTTATGAGCAATTCTCCTTGGAGCCGCAACACCTTCATTGCCAGGCTGCGACGCGTCGGCGCCTCCTCGTATCACAACAAGCATCCGTTCCATCACTTGATGAACGCCGGCAAATTGAACCGCGCGCAGATTCAAACCTGGGTTGCCAATCGTTTTTATTACCAGGTCAACATTCCCATCAAGGATGCGGCCATCATTTCCAATTGTCCGCTGCGCGAAGTGCGCCGCCTCTGGCTGCATCGGATCAGCGATCACGACGGCGCGAACGGGAATGAAGGTGGCATCGAAGCCTGGCTCCGACTGGGCGCGGCCTGCGGCCTGGCTCGCCGCGAATTGATCGCGCAGCAACACGTCTTGCCGGGCGTCCGATTCGCTGTCGATGCTTACGTGAATTTCACCCGCCGCGAGCCGTGGCCGATTGCCGTGGCGTCGTCTCTGACGGAATTGTTCGCGCCGGATTTGATGGCCAAACGGCTGGCGGCCTTTCGACGCCATTACCGTTGGGTCAAGTCTGACGGGCTGGATTACTTCAGCCGCCGCCTGACCCAGGCGCCGCGTGATTCGGGCGAGGGACTGGAACTGACGCTGCAATATTGCGCCACGCGCGAGATGCAGGAAGCCGCCGTGCGCGCGCTCCAGTTCAAGTGCGATCTGCTCTGGGCCATGCTCGACGCGATCGCCGCCAAAGGCCGGGCATGAACGCGTTGACCGACGAGAGCCGGGCCGCCCTGGCGCGCGGCGTGCGTTTGCGCGCGGACCCGCTGACGGGCGAGCCGCTGCTGCTTTTTCCCGAAGGCGTCCTTCCTCTTGACGAAACGACGCACGACATCCTGCTCCGCTGCAACGGCGATCTGACCCTGGCCGGTTTGGTGCGCGCGCTGGGCGAGGAGTACGAGGCGGAGCCGGACGAATTGCGCGCGGATGTCGTCCAATGCTTGACACAACTGCGCCAGGAAATGCTGGTGGTGTGGTGACATGAAATTCCGACCCTATTTGTTGCTGGCGGAATTGACCTATCGCTGTCCGTTGCATTGCCCCTACTGCTCCAATCCGACCGGCTACCCGGACGGGCGAGAGTTGACGACAGCGGAATGGCAGCGGGTTTTCCGCGAGGCAGGCGAATTGGGCGTGCTGCACGCGGGCCTTTCCGGAGGCGAGCCTTTGCAACGCGCCGATTTGCCCGAATTGGTGGCCGCTGCCCGCGAAGCCGGGCTTTACACCAACTTGATCACCAGCGCCGCCGGCCTCAACGAAGCGCGCCTCAGCCAGCTCAAAGCGGCGGGCTTGGACAATATCCAGATCAGCTTTCAAGCCGACCAGGAGTCGCAGGCCAACCGTATCGCCGGCGCCGCCATGCACCGAGTCAAACATAATGCTGCCCGATTGGTGCGCGCGGCGGGTTTTCCGCTGACGGTCAACGTCGTGCTGCACCGGGACAACATCGAGCGCCTGGAGGAAATTATTGCGATGGCCGAAGAACTGGAGGCCGAACGGCTGGAACTGGCCAACGTGCAATTTTACGGCTGGGCCTTCCGCAATCGCGCCGCGCTTTTGCCTACTCGCGAACAGATTGCCGCCGCCGTCCCGGTGGCCGCGGGGGCGAAAAAGAGGTTGTTGGGCCGGATGCACATTTTGTTTGTCACGCCCGATTACTACAGCGACCGGCCCAAGCCGTGCATGGACGGTTGGGGCCGGAAATTTCTGACCGTCAACCCGGCCGGCGAAGTCCTGCCCTGCCCAACGGCCAAGGAGATCAAGGAACTTCGATTTGACAACGTGCGCGAACATGGACTGGGCTGGATTTGGCATGAATCGGCGGCGTTCAACCGTTTTCGCGGCGAGGAATGGATGCCGCTGCCGTGCCGTGAGTGCGAATTTCGCGAAGTGGATTTTGGCGGATGCCGTTGTCAGGCGGCATTGCTGGCCGGCGACGCCGGGGTGACCGATCCCGCCTGCTCGCTCTCGCCCTACCGTGGACGGCTGACGGAATTCGTGCAAGCGGCCCAAAATGCTGGTGCGCCGGAGTTCGCGTATCGCCAGAATCCGTGAGGAGCGGTCGGAGACAGCATTGGAAATAAGTGGAAATAAGTGGAAATATCGTGAAAATCAACGACTTACGCCGACCATCAGAACTATCTGAAACTTTCTTGGAAATCAACGACTTACGTAAATCCGCGCTGGAAATCAACGACTTACGCAGGTTCAGCGCGCTCGCGCCTATGGCTTCCCCAGTAGCATCGCAGAAAACGTGACCGGGACTACTGCAGGCCCTAACTGGCAACGGGCGTGCGGTGGGGCCAAGGGCGATTCGTTTCCGAATTTCGGTCTCACTTCTTTCGTCCCACTTTCCCGCGGGCCATTTGCAAATTTCTCTCATTGCGACCACGATTTTGCCACAATTCTGAAAAACCAAAAAACCTCCAGGAGTGTTTTTGTACGCTTTTTTTGAAGAAAAATGCTTTTTGGACCTTTGTTCGGGCGCCTCAAAAAAATGCGCCATGCAACCCGCACGCTATGAACCATTTACGAACCATCAGAAAACTGGCCATTTATATGACAGCATCGCTTTTTCGTCCGACGCCTTGACTGGCAATTCTCAACGCAACCTGTTTGAGCTCAATAAGATAGGTGCGAAAAGGGCCGCCATCGCAAACCGCCAAAATCTTGTCACTTATAATAACAAGCCCTCCGCAAAACCTGAAATCGAGGCGATTTATTTGACAGTGAGAACCGTAAGCCATTTTGAGGTGGGTTGGTGATAAGTTCGACAACTCGCCCGACCATTCAACTCACCAATCCTTGAACTTGCCGCGTTGGGCGTTGATCGGCTGGTTGGTCGGGGCGAAGAGCAACACTTTGGAGTCATCCTTCATCGACTCCAGTAACTTGCGTGCTTCATCCGGGCTCATGCGGAGGGCGGTGGCGGGAGTCTGTTCGCCGTTCTCATCCTGCTTGTCCTTTTGCTCGCCCTCTTTGGCCTGGGCCTCTTGTTGCTTCTTTTCCTGGTCCTTTTTGGCCTGCTCCTGGCGGGCCTTTTCTTCGTCCTTTTTTTGCTGGTCGGATTTTTGGCCCTGCTTCTGTTGTTGCTGCTGCTTCTGCTGTTGGTCCTTGTCCTGTTGTTGCTTCTGCTGACTGTCTTTGGGTTGGTTTTGATCCTCCGGAGGTTTAGGCCGGAATAGGTTGGTGGCCGCAGTGAGCTTGGGGTCGGTCGGATAAAGCCGAAGGCCGGTGTAAATCTCGGTCTTGGCTTTCTTGGTGTCGCCAAAAATGTAGTCCTGCACGCCGCCGTGGAAATAATCGTCGGCGTTCTGCTGGCCACTGGCCCAGGCTGGCGCGGTCAGCAGGCTAATGATGAGTAGAAGCCGCCACACCGTTCACCTCCTGTAATCGTTTGATGTAATCCGCATAGTTATCGGTTGTTGGATCGCTCTGTTGGGAAGCTTCCATGATATCGAGCGCCTCCTTGTACTGCCGTCGCCGCACCGCTTCATCCGCTCGCGCTTTGGCCGCTTTGGCCGCGTCGCTTGGTTCCTGATCCTTGTCCTTGTCTTTGTCCTTCTGCTTGTCTTTCTGTTGCTGCTGTTTCAATTCCTCCAATTTTTGTTTGACGTAAGCAAGATTGTTCCGAGCATCGATATCGTTGGTGTTCAGCCGAACGGCGCGGCCGTAGTTTTCGATGGCCTGCTGCCATATTTCCTGCTTCTTATCTGGCTCCTGCAACGATTCGCCCATGTGGTAAAGGGTGTTGCCCAAGTTGAAATAGGTTTTCTGCTGGTTTTGGGGATCGGCGATGATGTCAGGGGTGTTCAGTGCGGCGTTGAACTGGTCTTGGGCTTTTTCCAACTCCTTGGCTTTGTAGGCGGCGGTGCCGGCGTCGTAATGCAGCCGATAATCGTTGGTCTTTTGCGCGGCCAATCGATTGTACTCGTTGAAGGCGCTCTTGAAATCGCCCGATTGATAATCGCGAAAGGCGCTGGAGGGCGAACCGAAGCCGCTCCACGGCATGAGCAACAAGGCCAGCGCCGCCGCCACTTTTTGCAAAGCGGGCGCGCCGGCACGAACTCGTCGCGAACGCGGGCGCGAGCTTTCCGGCAACAACGCCTCGATAACCAGGCATAGGACGGCGAAACCCAAGAACCAATGATACCGCTCCCGATAGACGCGCGTCAGCATTGTGCTTTCCTCGCTTTTAGGCAACGGCGCCAGACCGCGCGCATACAATGTCGCCATCGGATCGGCTCCCTGCAACGGCAGATAGAAGCCATTGGCTTCGGTGGCGATTTGTTGCAACAGGGTTTGGTTCAAGCGCGATTTCACGGCGTTCCCGTCGTCATCTTTGACAAACGTAGCGTTCCCCTGTTCATCGGTCACCCGCAACAATTCGCCCGCCGGCGTGCCAACGCCGATGGTAAAAATGCGCATGTCCGCCTCCTTGGCTTCCTTGACGGCGGCCATTGTGTCGGTATCGACGTCGTGATCTTCGCCGTCGGTAAAGAGCACCAAAACTTTATGATTGTCGTTGCCCTTTTCAAACGAGCCGAGCGACGTGCGGATGGCTGAGGAAAGCGATGTACCGCCCACCGGCACAATGCCGACTGAGACGGCATCGACGGCTTGTTGGAACGCCTGATCGTCCAGCGTCAGCGGCGCTTGCAAATAGGCGGCCCCGGCGAACACCACCAGGCCCATCCGATCCGACTTGGCCAGGCGCATCAAATCCATCACAGCCAGTTTGGTTTTTTCAAGACGGTCGGGTAACACATCGCGAGCCAGCATACTGCGCGACGTGTCGATGGCCACCATGATGTCCAAGCCCTGTTGCTTGGACTCTTCCCAAGCGAAGCCCCATTGCGGACGGGCCACAGCGCACAGGATGCCGGCCACGGCCACAACCAGCAGAGCCAGGCGGACTTTCTCCCGCACGGGAGAAACGCCGAAGGTCAGAGTGGGAGCCAGGCGGGCATGGACAAATTGCCGGATCAAATTCTGCTTGACTCGCCACGACCAGAAAAGAAATCCGACCAGCGCCGGAATCACCGCCGCCGCCAGCCAGAGAACTTGTGGATGCTCGAGTCTCATGAATTCAAGGCAACTTTCTCCAAACTGTTTGGGCCAGGATCATTTCCAACAGCAGCACGGCCAGGCCGCCGATGGTAGCTTGCCCGAACAGCTCATCATAATGCTGGTATTTTTTGACTTCAACCTCCGTTGTTTCCAGCCGGTCGATGTCCGCGTAAATCCGGCGCAGCGTGTCGGCGGTGTCGGCGCGGTAATACTTGCCGTTGGTCTGCTGCGCGATCTTGGTCAGCGTCTCTTCATCAATGTCCACCGGCACTTGCTTTGTTATCGTCCGACCCCACTGGTCCCTGCCTATCGGGTACGGCGCCGTGCCCTGCTTGCCGATGCCGATGGTATAAACTTTGACGCCCAGGGCTTGCGCGGCGTCGGCGGCGGTCAAGGGCGATATTTTGCCGGAATTGTTTTCGCCGTCGGTCATCAGGATGACAATTTTGCTCTTGTCTTTGAGGTCCTTGATGCGATTGAGCGCCGTCATCAGGGCCGAGCCGATGGCGGTGGCGTTTTCATCAATCACACCGATTTGCAGCCGGTCCAACTGATGCTGCAAATAATCGTGGTCGAGAGTCGGCGGCGAGGCGATATAAGCCTCCCTGGCGAAGGCGACCAGTCCGATGCGGTCGTTGGGACGATTGTCAATAAATTTTCCCAAAACTTCCTTGGCCAGCTTGATCCGGCTCTGGCCTTCGCCAAAATCCTCCGAACGCATGCTCCCGGACATGTCCAGGGCGACCACAATGTCGATGCCGCTGGCTTTGACATGCGATTCGCCGCGCACGAGCCGAGGCTGGGCCAGGGCGAAGATGAACAACGCCAGCGCCAGCCAGCGCAAATCAGCCAGGATTGCTCCGGCCCGCGACCGGCGCAGGCCGGCGATGGGACGCACCAGATCGACCGACGAATAGACAAAGGCGGCCGCCTGTCCCAGCTTGCCCTTCAGCCACGCCAGAACCGGCAACAGCAACAATAACAGCAGGACGTATGGATGCGCGAAGGTCATCGGGCGGCGGGGGCCGGCGTGGCGGCAACCGAGGATTGAATTTCGGCGGGCGCCCAGCGCGGCTCCGTTTCGTTGACCAGCTTGAGCGCCGCGGCGTGAAGCGCGCGCAGCTCGGTTTCCGTCGGCTCGTATTTGGCGAACTTGATCAGGTCGCAATTGGCCAGGAAGTCGCCCAGGCTGAGCTTTTGTTCCGTTGTCAATAAATTTGTTCCCTGCAACTCGTAGAGAAACTCCTCGGTCGTGCGATCAGGCGCGTGGAATTCGAACCGTTCTTCCAAATAACTGCGAATGGCGCCGGAGACAGCGATGGAAAAGGCCTTGGGATCGCTGAGCAAAGTCAACGCGGCTTCCAGCGCCTGGCGCGCCCGTACATGGGGCGGAACGGGCGGGACTGCGGCAATCGCGGCGGCCTTCTTGCGCCAGTAACGCCAGAGCAGCCATGCCGCGACGCAGAGGACCACAATCACGGAACACCAGATCACCCAGAGCCAAAAGTTGGGAATCTCGATCAGCGCTTTGGGGGCTTCCTGGAAAGTCAGCGGGGCCGCGTTGCTGGGGGCCGCGGACGGGGCGGGGACGATGAGCGCGGAGTTCGTGTTCATCCGTGGCGGCGGCGCTTCTCGCGCGTCTTGAAAAATTCTCCCAGGGCGGCGGCGTAAGGTTCGCCCGTGCGAACTTCGATGGCATCGATATTCGCGGAGCGCAGCACGCGCAGCAATTCAGTCTGGTGTTTGTTCCGGCGGTCGGCGAAGGCGCGGCGTTTGCGCGCGTCGTGCGTGTTGATTTCAATCATCTCGCCCGTCTCGGCGTCGGTGAAAACCAGCCGGCCCAGCGCCGGCAACGCCAGCTCGAACCGGTCCACCACCTGAATGGCAATAACATCGTGGCGGCGATTGGCCTGGCGCAGCGCCGGCAACGTGCGCGGCCCCAACGTCGGCGAGAGCAAATAGCCCGCGACGCGTTGCGAATTATTTTCCGCCGCCGCGCGATGCTCAAAGAGGAAATCTGAAATGATGACGACGATGGCGTGGCGTCGCGCTAAACGATTCAAAACGTCCAGCGCCTGGCCGAAATTGGTGCCGCGCTTGGCGGGTTGGAAACAGAGGATTTCGCGAATGACGCGCAGCACGTGGCGGCGGCCCTTTTTGGGCGGAATATATTTCTCGACCTCCTCGGTGAAGAGGATCAGCCCAACCTTGTCATTATTGCGGATGGCGGAGAAGGCCAGCACGGAAGCCAGTTCGGCGGCCAGCTCGCGTTTGGATTGGTCGCGTGAGCCGAAGAGGCCCGAGCCGCTCAGATCGACCACCAGCATGAGCGTCAACTCGCGCTCTTCGACAAACTTCTTGATGAACGGATGATTCATCCGCGCCGTCACGTTCCAGTCAATCGAGCGCACCTCGTCGCCGGGCTGATACTCGCGCACCTCCTCGAAATTCATGCCCTGCCCCTTGAACACGCTATGGTACTGGCCGCCCATGGTTTCGGACACTAAGCGCGTGGTGCGCAGTTCGATCTGCCGGATTTTCTTGAGGATTTCGCGGGGAATCATGGGGAGTGATGGAACGATGGATGCGCGCAGGGACACCCGAATGCACGCCTGAAGCGCCCGTTCTCAGCTCCGGGGAGCACACGCGCCCTCGCGTGTGGCAGTCGGCGCCCTCGCCGACTGCTTCCGCGCATGTCACAGAAAGTATAGAAGAGGCAGAGATGTGGTCGGCGGGGGCGCCGACCAGGACACGCGAGGCGCGTGTGCTCCCCAGGCAGCGTTTGTCCCGTCGTTAGGCGAGGATTTGGGGCGCCGTTGTCCGCTAGGTTATTTTCAAACTGCCAATTGAAGGATGAATTCGCGCAGGCGATAAACTCCGCTTGCACACGAGGCTCAACGGAATAAATTGAATCTATGTCTTTGGCGAAATTCTTTGCCGCAGCGAAGAAGCTTCCGTTTGATGAACGGGTCGAACTCGCGCATCGTCTCTGGGACGACTTCATGGACGGACTCCAAGGCTGGAAAGCTCCGCGAATGCCCAGAGGCGTCTTCGCTTGGAAAACTCTAAAACTCAAAATTGATTCAAAGTTAAGCCGCTCTGACCGGATTGAACTCGCGCAACAAGTTTGGGGCAACATCCAAGAGAATGGATATGACCCGGACCCGACGCCGGAGCAAATCGAGGAGCTTGAGCGGCGTGCCGAAGAATTGGCGAAACATCCCGAACGCGGAATTCCGTGGGAGCAGATGAGGGCAGAGTTGAAGGAACGGCTTGCACAACGCCGGAAGTGAAGCGAAGGCAATTGTGGCAACGCAGCAGCCCGTAGTGTGTGGCCGCTTGGACAGGTCTTGCTTTGGTCGATTATCTTTCGAATTTCCCGCGGAATCATTTCCTGCGAACTTTCTCTTTGGGTCTGTAGCCCCACCGATACTCCGGTTTCATGCGCCGTCTGGCTAGAACGGAAAAAATCTCCGTCCCAGGTGTATCAATTTTTTCGTCTATAATTTCATAAACATCAAGAATGCGCTCATATGCCCATCGAACCATAAAACCGTGAGAATTTAAGTATGGAGTTCCGTATTGCTGGAACTCCGGCTGAACCTTTTTTTCGGCGTCTTCAAGACTGATGGCTCTTACTATCACGATTCGGTCTTCGTAAGACTGGAGGCCCGTCGTTTGCCCCTCTACTTGAATTGCGAATCGGGCTTGGACAGCGAACCAG
>DASYNM010000121.1:0-5181 GCA_036008545.1 Verrucomicrobiia bacterium | reverse complement strand
TATGATTGACAGCGGGAGGCCGCCGTTGCGGGCCGCGTCGAACGCAATCTCGGCGAGTATGCGCGTGGTGCCCGGATGACCGGTGTTGGCCTTGGCGATGACGGGATTGCGCGCCGCAATGGCGGCGGCGAAATCGCCTCCGGCGGCAGAGTTGAACGCGAATGGAAAATTGTTCGGCCCCATCACCACGACCGGGCCACCGAGCGGCGCGTAGGTCGAGTAGATTTTTGCAGGCTCATCGCGAACGGGACGTTCCCACGAACCCGCACGGGCGGCGCGGGCGGCTTGGCGCAATTGATCGGTCGTGCGCGGCAACTCCGCGTCCTTGAGGCGCGGCGTTTTGGGCAGCGCGGTTTCGGCGTGGGCCATGTCCACTAATTCCACCGCGCGCTGTTCGATCCCCGTGGCGCACGCTTCGAGAAACTTCGCGATGTGTTCCGGCTCCACGCCGCGCAATTCCTCCGCGGCTTTCGCTCCGGCGCGCACAGCGTCCATGACTTCCTCGCGCGACGAAACAGGGTACGGTGTGGGCAGCATCTCGCCCGTGGACGGATTTTCCGCCTGGAAAGAACTGGACGCTTTGCTCTCGATCCAGTCACCGTCAATCAAAACTTTGCTCACGTTCGTGTTCATTGCGAAGAAGCTGCACCTTGCGTTTCAGATTTCAATTTAGGCGTGGCCGTTTTGGCGCATCCCCCAACAAAACGGGTCGTTCTCGTTCAGGAGCAACGTCGTCTCGGCGTTGACGTAAGCGGCGCCGGTAATGATCGGTATGATGTGGTCGCCCTCGCGCCGATAAGACCCGGTGAACCGGCTGCCCACGACGCTCTCCTGAATCCACTCTTCGCCTTCGGCCAATTTGCCGTCGGCCGCGAGGCAAGCCAGCTTGGCGCTGGTGCCAGTGCCGCAAGGGGAACGATCATAAGCCTTGCCCGGACAAAGGACGAAATTTCGGCTATTCGCGCCGGGGCCGGATGGCGGGCCGAACAACTCGACATGATCGACCTCTGGAAAACCCTGCGCGTTGATCGCCTTGCGCACGCGCCAACTAAAGTCTGTCAACATCTCAACGTCTGACAATTGAATGGTCTTGCCATGATTCTCCACCAGATAAAACCAGTTGCCGCCCCAGGCAATGTCGCCCGTAATCGCTCCGATGTCGGCGCCCTTGACTGTGACGCCCTTGGCCTTGCGATAGCTTGGAACATTCGCCACCGAAACGGTGCCGTCCTTGTGCAGCGTGGCCGTGACGATGCCCACCGGAGTTTCGATTTTGTGTTCGCCCGGCTTGATGCGGTCCAGATGCGCGAGGGTGGCAATTACGCCAATCGTGCCGTGGCCGCACATGCCGAGATAACCGACGTTGTTAAAAAAGATCACGCCGGTCACGCACGATGTGTTGGCTGCCTCGACCAGGATGCCTCCAACCAGCACGTCCGAACCGCGCGGCTCGTTGACAACAGCAGAACGAAACAAGTCGTGGCGCTGGCGCAGGAACTCGAGCTTCTCCGCCGCGCTGCCGCCTTGCAGGCGAGGACCGCCGCTGACGATGATCCGAGTCGGCTCCCCAGCCGTGTGGGAGTCAATAACATGAATGCGGTTCATTTTGACGTCCCCCGCTTCTTGGAAAGCTTAGGCCGGGTGGCTATGCCTTGATGAATGATCTTGAGGATTCGCTCACGTTCGGCGCCGACCAGCGGCAACCTGGGCGCGCGAACCCACTCCTGGCCCAGGCCACATTCCTGCACCGCCAGTTTGATGTACTGGACAAACTTCGTGCTCGTATCCAGGTGCAGCAAAGGCGTGAACCATCGATAGAACGCGCGCGCCTGCTCCCATTCGCCGTCACGTGTCAATTGCCAGAAGAATTGATTCTCGCGCGGAAACGCTATCCCGCTTCCAGCCACCCAACCGTCGATGCCCAGAACGGATGCTTCCAAAACCAGGTCATCTACTCCAGTGAAAATGGCGAAGCGATCGCCCACCGTATTGCGCAGGTCGGTGATGCGCCGCACATCGCCGGAACTTTCCTTCAATGCCACGAAATTTTTCTGCTCTGCCAATTGCCCGAACAATTGCGGAGTGACGTCATTGGCGTAGCTAATCGGATTGTTATAGATCATCATGGGCAATCCGCTGGCTTGGGCCACCGCTCGGAAATGCGTCAGCGTCTCCCGCTCGTCGCCTTTGTAGAGCATGGCCGGCATGACCATGACTCCGTCCGCACCCAGCTTCTCCACGTCACGAACGTACGTGCAAGCCTCCTGAGTGCTACTCTCCGCGACGCCGCTCAAGACAGGCACGCGACCGTTCACCGCCTTGACCATGGCCTCGATGACCATGCGTTTTTCCTCGCGGCGCATGGGCTGATTTTCGCCCAGCGAGCCGAGAAAAATCAAACCAGCCACACCAGAGTCAATTAGAACATCAGCGTGGCGCGCGGTGGCTTCCAGGTCTATGGACTGGTCGCGCTTAAATTGAGTGGTGATGGCTGGGAAGACACCCCGCCAAAATGGCTGGCTCTTGTTCATGCGCTAAAAATAAAGGCACTTTATGCTTGATCAACCGCCCTACTAGAAACTAAGCCTCAATCCGGCGGCTACCTTCGCGTCGCATTTATGTTAATGAGTTTGCAAGATTTCAGCCATGTCGATTCTCCGCAGCAACTGCGGCGGCACAATCGCGCCAGAACAGTTTGGCGATTGGCGAACAAGACGCTGGCTCTCAGTCGGCAGGTCGCCTTTCCGACACTTTGTGAACGACTTATCATGATCATCTCTCTTCATTGTCTAGGCAACAACAAGCTGGCGTCTTGGTTCAATTTTACGTTTCTGCGGTGAAATCTGACATATTAACCAAATCTGCGTCAAGCGAGGACGCCTTGCCTAGTCCGCTGGCGGAGTTAGTCGTCATGGAACAGCTCTTCGATCACGTTCCTGAAATCGTTTTCTTCATCAAGGATCGTTATGGGCGCTACGTGGCTGTTAATCAATCCTTGGTCGAGCGTTGCGGGCTGCGTGAGAAACGGGAAGTCATTGGCCGCCACGTGCGGGACATCTTCCCGAAGGAATTGGCCGAGCGTTACGCCCGCCAGGACGAAGCCGTCTTGCGCAAAGGCCAACTGATTATCGACCGCCTGGAGCTGCATTGGTATATCCGACGCCGTTCGGGTTGGTGTTTAACCACCAAGCTGCCCGTGCGGGATCATGACGGTCATATCATCGGCGTGGTGGGTATCTCCCGCGATCTGCGCGCTCCCGGCGACCGTGACGTCATCCCGGCGCAGCTAGCCGCCACGCTGGAACACCTCGAAACACATTACTCGGACCCCGTTTCTCCGTCGTCGCTGGCTCGTCATGCGGGCCTGCCGTCCGTGCGGTTTGCCCGGCTGATCAAGCGCATTTTCCGTCTGACCCCGCACCAGTTAATCACCCAAACCCGCCTGGCCGCCGCATCGCATCTACTGCGCGAAACGGACCGGTCCCTGGCGGAAATCGCGCTTGACTGCGGATTCTACGATCACTCGGCCTTCACGCGCGCGTTCCGATCCGCGACTAACTTGACTCCGTCCCAGTACCGCGCCATCTTCCCCCGGTCTTCACGCTAGAACGTCTGTTTTTTTCAAGAGCTTCTTTACAAAGTGAACACTTTCGTCAATAAGGGTTCTAACATTAATCTATCATGAACTTCAGATTTCGCTTAGTAACTAAGAAAGCCTTCCTAACTCCCCATAACTGTGGATTAGCTTTCGTCGCGCTTGCTATGGCATTTGCGAGCCGACCCTGTTCGTGTTTGGGTGATTCCCTCGCCTTGGGCTACTCGGGCGACAAGGTTGAGCCCGCGGCGCGCTTGGTTGTGTCGGCGTTTCCGCTAGAAGAGGTGCGGTTGACGGACGGTCCTTTTCGGCACGCGCAGGATTTGGACGGAGCGTATTTGCTCTCGCTGGACACCGAGCGGCTGGTGCGCAACTTTCGCCTCAATGCCGGCCTGCCCACTCAGGTCGAGCCGTTGGGGGGATGGGAGGCGCCCGACTGCGAGTTGCGAGGACATTTTGTCGGGCATTACATGACGGCTTGCGCTCAGATGTTTGCAGCCACCGGCGACAAACGTTATCTGGAGAAAGGGCAGGCGGTCGTGCGAGCTTTGGGTGAATGCCAGGAGAAGTTGGGCGGAGGTTACTTGAGCGCGTTTCCCGAGACGTTCATAGACCGTGTCGAGCAACGGAAGCAAGTATGGGCGCCTTATTACACACTGCACAAGATTCTGGCGGGATTGGAGGACATGTATGTGTATGGCAAGGACGATCAGGCTCTGGCTGTGGCGCGGAAGTTTGGCGACTGGGTAGTAACGCGCAACGGCAGGCTCAGCGACGAACAAATGCAGGCGATGTTGCAAACGGAGCAGGGCGGGATGAACGAGACGCTGGCCAATCTTTACGGCTTAACCGGGGAGAAAAAGTATCTGGAAATGTCGCTGCGCTTTAATCATGAGCGGGTGGTCGATCCTTTGGAATCGGGTGACGACCGGCTGACCGGCTTGCACGCCAACACGCAAATACCGAAGTTCATCGGGCTGGCGCGTCAATACGAATTGACTGGCGACCCGAAGTTGGAAGGAGGGGCCAGCAACTTCTGGGAAACGGTCGTGCATCATCGAAGCTATGTCATCGGCGGCAATAGCGACGGGGAAATGTTCACGGCTACCAACCGTCTTTCGCGCATGGGACCGAACACGACGGAGACTTGCAACACCTACAACATGCTCAAACTTACCCGGCACTTGTTTTGTTGGCAGCCGCAGGCGGAGTACGCCGATTACTACGAGCGGGCGCTGTGTAACCACATTTTAGCCTCGCAGAATCCGGAGACTGGAATGATGTGCTACTACGTGCCCTTGCGCACCGGCTCGAGCAAGAACTTCAACAGTCCCGAACAGGACTTTTGGTGCTGCACAGGCACCGGCGTGGAAAACCACGGCAAGTATGGGGACAGCATTTACTTTCACAATGAGAGCCAGCTTTACGTCAACCAATTCATAGGCTCGGAATTGGACTGGAAAGAGAAAGGACTTCGCGTGAGGCTGGAAAGCCGGTTCCCGGACGAGCAGCAAAGCCGTTTGACGATCCAGTGCGCCAAGCCGGTGACATTGGAATTGAAAGTCCGGCACCCAGGCTGGGCGCGG
>DASYNM010000120.1:0-8383 GCA_036008545.1 Verrucomicrobiia bacterium | reverse complement strand
GTCGGAATAAAGTTGGCGCGGATGATCGCGTGACGCTCGTGGCCAAGGGCAAAGGAGTTTTCTCCGGCGATTTTGGCAACGAGGGCACCGGCGGGCACAGCCATTTTGTGTATGATTGGAAGACCGGAGAGAAACAGCGGTTCATCGTCACGGCCAAACCGACTGATGCGACTCACACCGTTTTTGCCGGATACTGGTTCGAGACCGAACAGAATAAGTGGATGCTGATTTCCAGTTGGAAGGCGCCCAAGGACGGTGGTTATCTGCACGGACTTTACAGCTTCAACGAGAATTTCGGCGGGAGCAACGGAGAACTCCGCCGCAAAGCGCTCTTCGGCAACCAATGGTTTCACACGACTGACGGCCAGTGGCATGAACAGACCACGGCGACTTTCAGCCACGATCCAACCGGCAAAGCGGACCGTCTGGATCGATTCATGGGAGTCGAGGACGGACAGTTTTTCCTTTCTAACGGCGGCTTCATTCCTGGGTCCACGAAGTACGGCGAGCTATTCACCCGTCCGGCGACAGGTCATCCGCCGGTGGATTTTGCGATGCTGCCGAATATTGAACAGGCCAAAGCGCCATGAAAAGAATTACTGCCAGTGTCCGGTTGTTGTGGCTGAGCGCGGCGTGTTGGCTGACGCTGGCGGGAGGGCTGCCGGACGTTCACGCACGATCCACCTTCGCCATTGGCGATTCGGACTTTCTGCTTGACGGCAAAGCGTTTCAAATCAAAGCCGGGGAGATGCACCCGGCCCGAATTCCCCACGAATACTGGGCCGATCGCTTGCGGATGATGCACGCGATGGGGTTGAACACGGTTTCCATTTACGTTTTCTGGAACCAGCACGAACCGCGCGAAGGCCAATTCGATTTTAGCGGCGACGCGGATGTCGCGCAATTCGTGCGCCTCGCGCAGAAGGAAGGTTTGTGGGTCATCGTTCGACCCAGCCCGTATGTTTGCGCCGAATGGGAATTTGGCGGCTATCCGTGGTGGCTGCTCAAACAGCACGATTTGAAGGTGCGCAGCCAGGACCCACGTTTCCTTGCTGCGGCTGAATCCTATCTGAAAAAATTGGGCGAGCAACTTGCGCCACTGCAAATCACTCATGGCGGACCGATCATCATGGTTCAGGTGGAAAACGAATACGGCAGCTATGGCGGCGATCACGTCTATATGGGCAAAATTCGCGACATGGAGCGCGCCGCCGGTTTCGACGTGCCGTTTTTTACCGCTGACGGAGGTGGCAACATGATGGCCAACGGTCATCTCGACGACGTTTTGCCGGGACTCAATGGTGGCGGGCAGGACATCATGAAGGAAGTCGGCAAATATCGTCCGACTGGCCCCTGGTTCGTGCCGGAATTCTATCCGGGCTGGCTCGATCATTGGGGCGAGGCGCATGCGCATACCGGCATCGGCGGTTTGGTGCGCGAAACCGAGTGGAAGCTCACGCACCACGTTTCCTTTTGCTATTACATGATTTACGGCGGCACTTCCTTTGGCTTCACGAGCGGAGCGAACTACGGCGGACATTTCCAACCGCAACCGACGAGCTATGATTACGACGCCCCGATCGACGAAATGGGCCGGCCCACGCCCAAATTCTTCGCCTTGCGCGATGTCCTCGCGAAGCACCTCGGGCCGGGAGAAACACTGCCGGAGGTCCCGGCCACGACGCCGGTGATTGAGATTCCGCGAATCGAGCTTACCGAGTCCGCCAGTATTTTCGACAACCTGGGCGCGCCGGTGAAATCGGAAAAGCCGTTGAGCTTTGAAGACCTCGATCAGGGCAACGGCTACGTTTTGTATCGCACCACCATCGCCGGCCCGGTGGACGCGACCCTGAAAATCAAAGAGCTGCGCGACTTCGCCGTGGTGTGCGTGGACGGCAAAAGAATTGCGGCCCTGGACCGCCGGCACAACCAGAATTCAACCGCGCTGAAAATCGATGCTCCGTCCGCCACGCTCGACATCCTTGTCGAGAATGGCGGTCGTATCAATTATGGCGGACGGTTGACGGACAACCGCAAAGGCATCACGGAGTCCGTCACGCTCGGCGACCGCGAACTGACCGCCTGGGAAATGTATAAGCTGCCGTTCGATGACGTGTCCACGCTGAATTTTAAGTCCACGCCGACGTGCGCCGCGCCGGCGTTGCATCGCGGAACTTTCGACCTAACGAAAATCGGCGACGCCTTTCTCGATATGCGCGATTGGGGCAAGGGAATAGTTTTCGTCAACGGCCACAATCTGGGCCGTTACTGGTATATCGGCCCGCAACAGACACTTTACGTGCCCGGTGTATGGCTCAAGCAAGGCCGCAACGAAATAGTAGTATTTGAGCAGTTGAGGGACGACGTTCACAGCATTGCTGGCATCAAGTCGCCGATACTCGACCAACTCGACAAGGATGAGAATGCGGCGTCGCGCGGGCCAATGAAGAAACCCAGCTTGCAGTCGGCCAGTCTAGTCAAAGAAGGCAGCCTCGCCGACGACCGCGACGCGCAAGACATCGTGTTCCCGACGAAAACGGCGCGCTACCTTTGCCTGCAAGCGCTTTCCTCGCAAAACGGCGACGAGTACACCACGCTGGCGGAACTCGACGCGCTTGATGCCGCAGGGCACACGCTTTCGCACCAGGCCTGGAAAATTCTTTATGTGGACAGTGAGGAAAATCTCGCGGAAGGCGACCAGGCGGAGAACGCGATCGACGGCGACCCGGATTCCTTCTGGCACACGCTTTGGAGCGCGCCTCATACGAGCCATCCGCACACGCTCGTTATTGATCTCGGCGCGGAACACCAGCTTTCCGGCGTGCGCCTCCTGCCGCGCCAGGATTCGCCGCATGGCCGTATCAAGGATTACCGTCTGTATCTAAGCATCGCGCCGCTTTAAGGAAGATGCGCCGTGAATAATTTTTGCTAAAGGTTCGTCCAAAACGAACCCGGACCGAGCGTTTTTCCGGACGGTCTGCCATGATGAACAAGCACACGAAAAACAGTCAGGCCTTTACGTTGATTGAGCTGCTGGTGGTGATCGCGATCATCGCGATTCTGGCGTCCATGCTCCTGCCAGCCTTGAGCAGGGCGAAAACCCGCGCCAACGACGCGAAGTGCATGTCCAATCTGCATCAATGCGGCATTGCGCTGAATATGTATCTGCCTGACTACCGCGATCTTCTGTTTTGGAATTCGACCAACGTCGGTTTGTACGGCATGGAATGGTTTGTCTGGGCGGGGCGGACCAACAACAACCAAATCGGCGCGGCGCAGGGCAATCTTTTCAACAGCTTCGACCGGCCTTTGAACCATTACGGTTTGACGGAGGGCGCGGTGACCTGCCCGATGGATCAGGGGCGCGTCGGGGACAATACCACCTACGATTTGTTCGAGTGGGTTGGGAATTCTTACATCTTTAATTTTGGAGGCTTGCCTCCGTTTCAGCCCGGGGATGGTTTGAACGGTTTGTCCGTCGAGCGTTTGACCAACGTGGCCCGAACCGTCGTGTTTGCTTGCGGCGTCATGTCCTATCCGATGACTGAAACCAAAGGATGGCACCGCACCAAGCCTGCCGGAAACATCCTCTTTGCTGATAGCCACGTCGGCTTTTACCAGGCCACGGCCGTGACTAATTTGATTTGGTGATGCGCGCGGGGCGCGTCTCACGTTTTTGGCAACGGTGTCTTCCTCCCTCTCCTCCACACACTTGTGGAGGAGAGGGTTGGGGAGAGGAGGTTTCACCTGTCCGCTTTGGCGTGCCCCTCTCCCTTTCCCTCTCCCCGCTGGGCGGGGCGAGGGAACGTCACCAAAGATTTCAAAGTAATCCTCAAGAAGCGGAGAGGCGTCCGCGCCCGGCGCGGGCGGTTTTCTCATCGTGTCGCCTTGTCGTCTATTTTTATAATGCGCCGATAACCTTCAAGCCGGTGGCCGTCATTGACCGTAATGTCGAAATCTTCTCCACGATCAAAGCATTGATGCGCGGCCGTGAAGGCGCGTTGGAGCACACGCTGGAATTTTTCTCCCGCCTCGCGTCGTTCGGCGTCGTCGCCTTGGTTCCATTGAAAATCGCGCAGCGAAAGGAAATAACCGTTTGGAATGGCAATGACCGCGTCCCGCTTCGGCTGGGGCAAATAAATGGAAGGGCGCGGATGTTGGGCGGCGTATTCCTTGAGCGCGCGCGCCAGGCCGAGTTGTTCGTTCCACGGGACGTGATGCGCGTGGTCCGAAGTCCAAAACCAAAAATAGCGCGCCCCCATTTCGTAGGCCGTCCTCAGCGCCAGCGGGGCGATGGCCGGTTCGCATTGGCCGTAAATGGCTGTGCCCCAAAATTTGCCGAACGGACGCGTGCCCCCGCGCATCATGGCGTAATCGAATTTCAATAATTGCAATGGCGTATGTTGCCATTTTAAGCCGGTGGCCGCGAAAACCTTGGCGTCGAAGTTAGTCGTGTTGAAACGGCCTTCCTCGACGATGCCGGCCACACCGCCCTTCAGTTCGTAAAAAGTGGAATCCGGGTACGTATCCCACGTTGGATAATCGGATTGGGTGAGGCGCATATCGCCCAGATTGACACCCTGGCGGCGCAGCGCCTCATCCAGATGCCAGACGCCGTAGGAATCGGCGGACAAATAGCTCGTCCGCGTCCACGTCTCAATTAGAGTTGACAGGTCGGAGGGAAATCTGGCCGCCAGTCGCAGATCGCGGCGATTGAGAATCAGGCTGGCTGGTTCGTCCACGAACATCACGTATCCGAGGTAATTCGCGCGGTAAAGATCGGCAGGATAGCGCAGAGGCGGGTCGCCGGTGGCATCGCGCAGATAAAAGACCGGCTCCGAACGCACCCATTGCTCGTGGTTCGCCGCAACTGGAAATATATTCATGCCAGCCTCGATCGCGTTGCGGTAATCCTCCTCGGTCAGCGGAATGTAGTCATAATCGTTGGTTTTCGAGGTAACGATCCGATGCCCTTCGCTGTCTTTGAAATCCCGGTCGTTGCCGACGAGTATTTCGCGATTAAGATCGAGGCGTCTGACGTTGTCCCAGGCTGACCATCGCTCGTCCGCCTGAATTCTTACTTGAGCCAAACTAAGCGTCTGGCCCAATAACTCGCACGTCTCGGCGACGCCACTATTCCGTCCGCTGTTCGAGGCAGGATGCGGCAAAAAACTGCGCTGAAAATCAGCCCAGTCAGGAAGCAACGCCTCGCTAGTATTGACGTCGCGATATTCGTATGTTTCACCCGTCTCGGAGATGCGCAATTGATACCGCGCAAATTCGAGAGGGCGTTGCTTTTCTGCCAACGGATCACCAGAGGTCAGCGCGCGCAGCACGAACAACGGCACTGTATCTGGCTTTGTGTTGCCTCGAACCTCCATTTGCCACCACCGAAAATCCTTGCGGCCTTCAGCGGGGCCATAAACGAAATCGACGGTGGCAAAAGGCGGCGGCAGATTGCAGTTTCCACTGAAAACGTGATAATGCAGCCTGGCCCCAGCGGGCGGTTGCAGAGGCGGCTGCGCCGAAACAAGGCCGGCAAGAATCGTGATAAAGCCCAGTGCCAGCGCCGGTTTATTTATTGACACGGTCACTCCACGATCTTGGGCACCATGAACAGGCCGTTGGCCTGGGCGGGCGCGTTGCGCAAGGCCTCCTCGTTCGTCAAGGAGGGCCGCACTTCGTCGAGGCGCGAGACATTGACCAGCGGCATGGCGTGGGCGGTCGGTTCGATGCCGGCCACATTCAATTGGTTGAGCTTTTCGATATAGCCCAGGACGTGCGAAAGTTGCTCGCCGAATTTTTCCTCCTCCGCGGGCGTCAAGGCAATGCGCGCCAGGCGGGCTACATATTGGACATCGAAGTTGCAGGGCATGGAATCAGTCTTCGTCGAATTTGCGTTTAATCAAGGCTTCGATTTCGTCGAGAGCCTCATGGCAATCCTCGCCTTCGCAGATGACCAGCAGTTTGCTGCCGGGACCGGCGGCCAGCATCATCAACCCCATGATGCTCTTGCCGTTGATCTGCTCGCCGCCCTTCTCAACCAGGATATTGCAGGTGAAGCGATTGGCCACCTTGACAAAGAGGGCGGCGGGACGGGCGTGTATGCCCAGCTTGTTGATTACAACAAATTCGCGCTGCGCTGTCTGTTTGCCGCCTGGCTTCTTCGCACTGCTCATGCGGAGCTATGTTGACTGCGGAGACATATTTTAGCTATGAAAATTTGAGCCATCAATTAGTTCAGGCTACATCTGATCCTGCCCGGCCATCTGCGCCAGCACGCGATCGTTCAACTCCTTGGCCGGGTTACGCCCCGCCGCCTTAAGTTTGACGTGGAAGGCCGCTACTTCTATCAACCGCGCCAAATCGCGGCCGGGCCGGACTGGGATGATCATGTGCGGAACGGGCACGCCCAGAATCTTAACGTACTCCTGCTCCATCCCCAGCCGCTCCACGTCCGGCACATCCTCCCACGGTTTCAAGGTGATGACCAAGTCCACACTCTTCTGCGTGCGGATACTCCTGACCCCGAACATGTCAGCGACGTTGATGATGCCGATGCCGCGGACTTCCATGTGGTTGCGCGTGACTTCGGCGCTGGTGCCCATGATCTCGTGCCCGTCGATCAAGGTCACGCGCGTGATGTCATCGGAGACCAGGCTGTAACCGCGCTCGATCAAAGCCAGCACGCTTTCGCTTTTGCCGATGCCGCTTTCGCCACGAATGATGACGCCGATGCCAAGGATATCGACCATGCTGCCCATGTCGCTGCCGCGCGGGGCGAACAGCATCTCCAGGGCGAGTGTGGCGAGGTTGATGAACTTCATGGTGATCATCGGCGTGACGAAGATGGGCACCTGGGCTTGCTCCGCTGCGCGCCTGAATTGTTTGTCCGGCTGAATGCTGCGGGAGAAGATGACGCCGGGGATTTTGTAGGAAAACAAATTGGCGTAACGCTTCGAGCGCTCCTGGGCGGGAAGCTCGCGCAGGAAGCAGGACTCGGCGTTGCCGATGATTTGCAGGCGCTTGTTGGCAAAGTAGCGCGTGAATCCGGCCAACGCCAGCCCCGGGCGGTTGACGGTCGGCTCGCGGATGACGCGGCCCAACCCCGTCGCCCCGGCCACCAGCTTCAGGGAGAGGTTTTGGGATTCTTCCGTGTAAAATCGTTCGACTGTAATCGTGTCGCGTTGCATGAAGAGCGGATGCTAACCGATGTCTCCCGCCGCGTCAGGCAAAAAATCGAGGGGCTGGCGGGTAGAGCCAAACTCCGTCGAGTCGTGGGTTCCCGACCGGGAAGATCCGCTTCATTGCAAATTTTCAATTTGTCATTTGTCAATCCATGAACCAGCCAGTGCTCGACGGAGCGACCTGCGGTGCCGGACAATTCCGCTACCAATGGCTTTTTAATTCTTTCTTAAGAAAAAGCTTGCATTTTTTAATAATATGGCTTTATCTTAACTCAATAGCGAACTTGTGAGTGCCGCCGAATCATCAAATTGCGCCAGTCCCGCTGGGCTGGAATCGGCTGTCGCTGTTTTAAAATGTCAACCGAATCAAAGGCCATGAAAAAGATCGAAGCTATCATCAAACCATTCAAGCTGGACGAAGTGCGGAACGCTCTGAAAGGTCTTGGCATTAACGACATGACCGTCAGCGAAGTCGAAAGCTGCGGAGGGCGCAGTGGCCTCTCCCTGCACTCTCGCGGCAGGGCATATGCCTCGGATTTTGACGCTAAAATCAAAATGGAATTCATGGTGCCCGATGGCTTGTCAGGAGCCGTCTCCGCGGCGATTGTCGAGGCGGCCAGGACCGGGAAAAGCGGCGATGGCAGCATCTTCGTTTCGCAAGTGGAAGAGTCCATCCGCATCGACGGGCGCGAGAAAGAGCAACTGCAATATGCTGAGACGGTGGAGACGGAAAATCACCGCCAACCGGTGTATTGAACCGTCTGTTGTCGGAGAACCCACCTCAGGAAGGCGGCCGCCATTCACGCGGGAGATCGGGCGGAACGGTTGGCGCGCCTAATGCACAACTACTTCGTAGAAAAACTGGCTGTTGGTCAACGGGATTGGGAAGGGCGACGTCGCGCCGGCAACCGGCTGAAAAGGTTGCGTGAGGTCGGACGTGCCCAGTAGAACTCCTACCGGCCACGTCAGCGTTGTCTGTCCACTGCTTTGCGCGATGGTCAGCGACGGCTTATTCAGGTAGTGCGCCTGAATCTGGGCTGGCGTGAGGGCGTAGTTGTAGAAGGCCACATCCGCCACGCCCGCGTTTGCGCCAAAATTCTCCACGTCGCTGCGCTGGCCTATGACTTCGTTCGTGCCCGCGACGGTCTCGTCGCCGTTGAGTCCTTGCGGCGTGTAGCCCGATGCGGCGACAGTCG
>DASYNM010000119.1:0-4416 GCA_036008545.1 Verrucomicrobiia bacterium | reverse complement strand
TCCCCAATTGATACAGTCCTGGCGTTCGTCCACAAACACCCAGGTGTCCACAGGTCCGGGTGATTGCGTAGGAATCAAGTCGGTGGTTTTCAAATAAATCGGGTATTTGGTGTCCCAAGTGCCCGCTGCACTGCCCGCCTCTTCTCCACCGAATCCTCCTAAGTAAAAGTTCATCGATACGGTGCGAATCCGCGGCTGCAATCCTTGCGGACTGCCCACCATCGAAGTATCCGCAGGACATTTATAAACCTTGAAAGAGCCAATGTAAGGATAGAGCGGTCCCGTCGTGATGCCCGACGCGACGGGATCGTAGTTGTAAGCACTGGGCGAAAAATCCTCTTCGTTGGTCGTCCAGGCATAGGCGTTCAGTTTAAGGGGGTTGCCAGGGTCAACACTGGAGAGGACGAGGCGCTCCTTGTTATCAAGCGCATAACTTCGCCAACCGATGACCATTTGCCTCATGTTGCTCATGCATTGGATGCCCAGGCTTTGGGACTTGGCGCTCTGCAGGGCCGGCAGCAGCAGGCCCGCCAAAATGGCGATAATGGCGATGACAACCAGAAGCTCAATCAAGGTGAACGCCGTGCGCCCACGTGTGAAGTTTTGGTTACGTTTGTTTATAATTGTTTTCATGTAGAATAGGCGTAGTGATGGTCTCAGCTCCTTGGCGAGGTCACTAACGAACCCGCGTTCAGTTTTTGTCCGGTCTTCCGGCTTGCAACAATAACGGAAGGTCCGGCGAGAACCATGATTTGAGTGGTGGAGACACCGTTGGATTCGCGGAGCACTCTGTTTTCCGCAGCCGGGGCTACTCGGTCGAACGGCGCACCTTGTACTAGCGGCAATGGCTTAACTCTGATTCCACTCCAGTCAAGCCTGCAATCGTTCTTTCCGGACGCCCGTGTTCCATCCTTCCACATGGTTCGTCCAACTTTTCTTTGCGTGACTACCCCTTAGGCCATCCCTACAACAGCTAGATCGGAAACCCAATCTTGTTTCCGATATGGAACCTAATCGTCACTTGTTCTTCATATCATTGGGGTTGCATTGGGGTTGGTATGAGTCAATGGGAAAAAATCATTTTTTTTGGGTTTGCCGGTTTGCGATAAGAATAAATAATACTTATGCAAACGTGGATGATGAATTAAAACCAATCCAAGCCATTGATGGCAAGTATTTTACAATTTAAGCGCCACAGCCCTTGAGTTTTGCCGATCACGGATGCTTCGGTTGGCCCCTAACAGTTGGTGTACTTCCAATTCCTGGATTTGCCCTCAGCCAGCCATTTGAGCATGGTTTCGATTCGGTTTTGACGGGTTTCTTCTCGCTTGGCCTCCGTGATCCATTCCACATATTCTTTCTTGTGGCTGTAGCTGAACGCCTCGAACCCAGCCAGCGCCTTCCTGTTCGTTTTGAGCGCGGCTGTGAAGTAGTCGGGAATCGTCAATTCCCGGTTTCCCACCGGCCGCGGCGCGGCAGGCCGTTTGGCTCCGCTTTCGTTGAGAGCGGCGGCTTTCCTGATGAAGGCCAGCAGTTCCTTGTCGCCAGGCAAATCTGCCAACGAAGCAATACGCCCAAAGTGCCCCATCGCATTGTTCTCCGTGCCTGGCTTGCACGACTCGCCTAAAACCATCTCCCCCAGCCAAAACCCAAACGCGCAATGCTGCTTGAATGCCGACATGCCGCAGAGCAGCCCGTTATGCAGAAAATGCGGCCGGCTCCATTTCATGGTCTCCTCCACTTCCGGGCAGCCAGCATGAATAAGCTCGCGCAGATGGCTGAGAATTGGTTTGGCAAAATCAGGCGCGCCGGCAATATAAGCATCCACGCGGCTGTCCCGTTTGGCTTTCATTTTCGTGGGCATACGTTTAGGCCGAAGTTCGCAATTCAAACCAACCTTGACAAGCAAAAAACTGCGCTTTTCCATCCGCCCGCATGTATCAGTTCGGCTCCCGGCTCCGCGCAACTCTTGCGCAGTCCTGAGCAACATCTGCGCGGGTAAATGCGTCTTTTCCTCGAAGCATTCCTCTTCAGGCATTGCGAATCAACGACTTGCGTTGTTGGCTCGGCAATTGCTTAAAGCTTGTTGACGTCAAAAAAAATTCGGGGCGCGATTGAGCGTCTGCGAAATAGGTTAACCTAAACTCAAGAACATTATGATAAATAAATTAAAGAAAGCACTAGTAGTCGGCGGCTGTGCGGCTGCCCTCACTTTTGGGACGAACTCGGTCGTAGCGCAAGGACGTGGCGGCGGCGGGAATTTTGATCCGGCCCAATTCAAACAACGGATACTCGATGATACGAAAGAGGCGCTGGAAGTCAAAGATGACACGGAATGGAGCGCCCTTGAACCCAAAGTCAGTAAAGTCATCGACGCCCGTGGCGAAGTCATGGCCGGCACAATGCGTGGCTTTGGCAGGGGCCGCAACCGCCAGCGCGGCGGCGGCAATGGCGACGACCAAGGCAATAATAATACCGCACAACAGCGTCGTCCGCGGGGCGGCATGTTTGGCGGCGAACCCAGCGCGGCGGTGACGGCGTTGCAGAAGGCCATTGATGACAAGGCTCCAACGGCAGAGATCAAGGAAAAGCTCAAAGTTGTGCAGGACGAATACAAAACGAAACAGGCTGCCCTGGTGGCGGCTCAGGAAGATTTGCGCTCGGTGTTGACTCCTCGCCAGGAGGCCATCGCCACGTTGCGCGGTCTATTGTAATAAGTGCGCTGCTTGCGGCGTCTATTGTTCTGTAGCGGTGTTTAACCACACCGCTACAGGTGACAAAGATTATGAACGAAACAAAAACAGCAGAAAATCCAGCCATACATTTGCTCGACCAGATGGTTGCCGCCCGGCAACTGTCCGCCACCGACGCCGCGATCCTCGGTCAACAAACCCGTTCCGGCGTGCAAAAGCCCCTCCAAACCGAGGAAGATGTGTTGCGTTGGCTGGCCAATGAATATGGCCTGGGTTACACGACGCTGGAAAACGTGGAGCCGGATCGCGAGCTGCTGTCGCTCTTCCCGGCGCGCGTGCTGCTGAAGGAGGAACTCCTTCCCTTGCAACGCGTCAACGGCGTGATTGAAGTGGCCACCAGCCGTCTCTTCGCCACGCAGGGTTTGGACACCCTCAAGACCCTCACCGGCCTCAAGGTCAAGCCCATCCTTGCCCCGACCGAAGCCATACGGCGCGAGATGAAGACTCGCCTGGGCGTTGGCGCCGACACCATCGACACTCTGGACGACGTCGCGCCGCTGCAAGTGGTGGATGAAAGCGGCGAAGAGGACTCCAACCTGGAAAACGCGGCGGAAGACGCCTCGATCATCAAATTCGTCAACCAGGTCCTCACCGACGCCATCGATTTGCGCGCTTCTGACATTCATTTGGAACCGTTTGAGGATGAGTTGCGCATTCGCTACCGCATTGACGGCGTTTTGCAGGAAATCCCGGTGCCGGCGCAGATCAAACGCTTTCAGCCGGCCATCGTTTCGCGCGTCAAGATTTTGAGCCATTTGAACATCGCCGAAAAACGTCTGCCACAGGACGGACGCATCAAAATTCGCCTGGCCAATAACGAAGTCGATATCCGCGTCTCCATCATTCCTATGCTGCACGGGGAAGCGGTGGTCATGCGTTTGCTGCGGCAGAAGGCAACCTTGCTCGGCATGGAACAATTGGGCATGGCTCCCGAGATATTGAAGTCTTTCAATCACGTGCTGGAGCTGCCGCACGGCATTATACTTGTCACCGGGCCGACCGGCAGCGGCAAGACTTCGACGCTTTACACCGCGCTGGCCGCCATCAATGACGACGTGCGCAAGATCATCACCATTGAAGACCCCATTGAATATCAAATGCGCGGCGTCAACCAGATTCAGGTTTCCGAGAAAGCCGGGCTGACTTTTGCCCGCGGCTTGCGCTCCATTTTGCGCCACGATCCGGACGTGATTCTGATCGGCGAAATTCGCGACCAGGAAACGGCGCAGATCGCCGTGCAGGCCTCGCTGACCGGCCACTTGGTTTTCTCCACCCTCCACACCAACGACGCACCCGGCGCGTTGACGCGGTTGGTCGATATGAATGTCGAGCCGTATCTGGTGGCCTCTTCGCTGGAAGCGGTGTTGGCGCAACGGTTAGTGCGCGTTTTGTGTCCCGAATGCAAAACGGAGGACACGTCGCCGACCACCGCCGCGCTTAAGGAGCAGGTGGGCATTGCGGCGAGCGTCAAAGTGTATCGCGGCGTCGGCTGCCAGGCCTGCCGCAACACCGGTTATCATGGGCGGCACGGCATTTTTGAATGGATGGACCTGACCAATGAAATTCGCCAGATGGTTTTGAAAAGTTGTTCCAGCGGCGAAATGCGCGAAGCCGCCGTGCGCAACGGCATGCACAGCCTCAGCGACGATGGCTGGCGGCTGAT
>DASYNM010000118.1:0-5006 GCA_036008545.1 Verrucomicrobiia bacterium | reverse complement strand
TTCACGAAGAGTTCCATGGTGGCAATGCTGGTCGAGGTGCCGGCATTGGTGCCGGGGCTCGCGGTGGCGGTCACGACAAAATTGGTCAGCCCAACCACAGTGGCGCCGTTGGTTGGAGTCAGGATCGAAACAAGAGCAGGGCCGAAGTCCGGCGTCGCGCTTATGAGTGGAATCCCATATTTAGTTCCGAGATAAGCCTGTATATCGGCCAAGTTTGTCGCCGACAAAGACGAGTTAAACAGCATGATCTCGGCGATGTCGCCGGTCAGGAAATAGCTGCCACGCCCGTCCTGGCCGAGGAACAGAGAAGAATCCGTGGCAACAAGGGGCCTTCCCGTGCTGGTCGTAGTGCTATAAAGCGCGCCATTCAAATACATCGTCGCAGTCTCGCTGGAGCCGCCGTCCAGTTTGGACGCGCTGAAGCACACAATGGCGTAACCTGACGTCGGCAACGCATTATAGCCATTATTTCCAACAGAACCCCCGAAGCGTCCATCGCTTCCCCACTGAAAAATAGGGTGACCGCCGTACACAGACTGAACGGCATTTGGAGGCGTGCCCGGTGGAGGAGGGAAGTTCGCATTATAACCGTAGCTATCCGTGGCTATCCTTAACTCATTCCCGTTGGTCTCAGACCAAATGTAAGGGTATTGGTCAGCCGCCAAGCCGGCGGCGGAAGCGGCGATGACGGCGAAGCCAGAGATGTCCCCCGTGATGGACAAACTGGCCGAATCAGGCACGATAAGATAATTAGTGTTGAAACCGTCAAAGGCGATGGCGGGCTGGCCGTTGACCGCGTTAGTAATCAACGCCGGATCAGAACCCTGTGAAATCGCGTCATTGCCGTAGGCGGATTGGTCGGCCCAGCCGCTCACACCATTGGCCGTATTGGTGACTCCGGCGCCAGCCTCCAGCCACAGCACCAGGTTGGTATTGCTGCTGCCGGCAAAAGAGGGGGGCGCCCCGGTAATCATCACGGTGACCGGCTCTGACTGAATGGTAAAGCCCAAGACATCCGTAAGAATGGCTTGCAGCGTCAGGGTCTGCGGATTGAGAGCATTCAACGCCACGGAGTACGGTGGGGCGATGCATTGTGCAACCTGCGCGCCATTGGCAAGAAAGCTCAAGCTGGCAACCGCGTCGCCGGGCGGCAGCGTCACCGTAGCAGTGGCAACAAAGCTGGCGGGAGCGGCCAAGGACGAATTGTTGGTGGGCAAGGTCAGTGTGCAATATTCCCCCGGTTCAACGGGCGTAACCGTGATGGTGGCGCTATTAGTGACGCCTTCGTTGTCGGTAGCGGTCACCGTGAGAGTGGTTGGGGCCGGAGTCGCGTACACAGTCCACTGCCAAGGCGGTGCGGTCAGAGTGCCAGCCAGCGACCCATTGGCGAAGAGCTGCACTGTGGCGATGCCAGTCGCGGTGGTGTTGGTCACGGCTGCGGTCACGATAAAGTTGGTCAGCCCAACCACGGTGGCGCCATTAGTCGGAGTCAATATCGAAACAGCAGGACCGGGGTCCGCCGCCGCCGCCAGTGAAATTCCATATTTGGTCCCCAGATAGGCCTCTATATTGGCCAGGTTCGTCCCCCACAAGGATGAGTTAAAGATCATCAACTCGGCAATGTTGCCTGTCAGGAAGGGGGCGCCAGCCTCACCCCCGATGTACAGGTAACTGCCGATACCGCTAGGAGGCTTTGTCTCCGTGGCAACGCCATTAGGCGCATCATTCAAGGACTGCGTCATGGCCAAGTTGGTCACGTTGAATCCCACGATGGCGTAACCCGAAACCGGGAGGGTGTTAATGCCGCCGCAGGTGTCAACGTCAAAGATAAGGTCGCTATATTGGAGACCTTTCTGGGTAAAGAGAACCTGGCCGCCCCCGAGAAAGAAAGGCCCGCCTCCTTCGCCTTCGCCTGGCGAGAGATATAGCGCGTTGCCACCGTCATCAAAAATTATCGGGCCCGCACTAAGAGTTCCTCCCACAGTCCAGTCGGCAAAAGGCACATTGATGACGGCGAAGCCGGCGACGTCCCCGGTGATGGCGATGCTGGATGACTCCGGCACCTGAAGATAATTGCCCACGGCAGCGTTAAAGGCGATGGCGGGCTGGCCGTTGACCGCGTCAGGAACCAATACCGGTGCCACCACGCCATTTGTAACTGCGTTATTGTTGTTGCCGGACTGGTCGGCCCACTCGATAACCGTCCCGTTGGCGTTGGTGCTGACTCCGGCGTCGGCCTCCAACCACAGCACAAGGTTGGAATTGCCGGCAAAGGCGGGAGTAGCGCCGGTGACTGTCACGCTGACCGGGGCCGATGGAATGTTCCAGCCATTTGCATCCGTAAGGATTGCTTGCAGCGTCAGAGGACCGGGATTGAGGAAATTCAACGCAACTGAGTACGGGGGGGCGATGATATTGGCGACCTCCACGCCATTGGCAAGAAAGCTCACACCGGCAACTGCGCCTCCAGGGGGCATCGTGACGGCGGCTGTGGCGACCAAGCTGCCGGGGGCGGCAAAGCTCGAATCATTGGCCGGACTGGTCAAGGTGCAGGACTCCCCAGGCGGTTCAACGGTAAGCGTGCTGGTAGCGCTGCCGGCCACCCCCTGGTTGTCGGTGGCGATCACCGTAAGCATGATTGGCGCTTCGCCGCGGTTGAGCAGTTCATTCTGCTGGTCGTCGGCTGACGAGGGATTTCCGCCGTTCGCCGTGAAGTTATCATTGGGGTCATTGAGGATCGATGGCGGAGAGGCCACCTCCAGAGACCACTGCCAAGGCGGCTCGGTCAGCGTGCCGACCGCCACTCCGTTGGTGAAGAGCTCCACCGTGGCAATCTCGGCATTGGTGGCGGGAATCACGGTGGCCGTCACGACAAAATTGGTCGCCACGATGCCACCGTTGGTTGGATTTAAGCTCGAAACAACAGGTCCGGCGTCCGGGAACGGGGCCACGAGGATACCGTATTTGGTCTCGAGATAGGCCTGTATGTTGGCTAGGTTCGTTCCCCACAAGGACGAGTTGAAGATCATCAACTCGGCAATACTACCGGTCAGAAACGTCTGATCCAAGCTGGCGCGCGCCCCAATGTAGAGAGGAGCGTGATCGTTATCAGCAGGAGTCACCGTGGCCGTGTAAGAGCCATTGAGGACGCCATTCAAGTACTGGGTCATGACGCCGTTGGTCACGCTGACTCCGACAATGGCGTAACCCGCCCCCGGGAGAGGAGTACTGCCGGTAAAAATGTCTTGCTCATTGCCAGAACCAAAGATGAATGAGTCTCCGAGTCCGTCGCTCCGTACAAACACCGGGTAGCCGGTGGTCGAAATGTAAAACCCATTGGGGCTGGGATAACCGTTATTCCCGCCCACACTGGCCCCATTGCCTCCCTCGAACCAAATCATCGGTTCGTCGGCCCAGTCGGCGGCAGGCACATTAATAACGGCCAAACAGGCGATGTCCCCCGTGATGGCAAGGCTGGTTGAATCTTGCGCGGTGGCAAGAAAAGTATGGTTCGTGGAGTCGAATTCGATGGCGGGCTCGCCGTTGACCGCGTCCGTCATCAACGACGGATCAGAGCTCAGTGAAACCGCATTGTTGCCGTAGGCGGATTGGTCAGCCCACTCGCTAACGCCGTTGACGGTGTTGCTGACTCCGGCGTCAGCTTTCAGCCACAGCACAAGGTTGGAAGCGCCGGTAAACGTGGGCGGAGCGGATGCGCCGGTAATCGTCACTGTGACCGGGGCCGACGTCGTGGAAAAGCCCATGTCATCCGTAAGCACCGCTTGGAACGTCAAGGTTCCCGGAGATAGCAAATTCAACGCAACGGAGTACGGCGGACCACTGATACTGGCAACCAGTGCGCCATTGGCGAGGAAATCCACGCTGTTAACCAAGCCGTCTTCCGGCACCGTGACGGCAGCGGAGGCAACGAAGCTGCCAGGGATGGCAAAGGATGAACCATTGGTAGGACTAGTCAGGGTGCAAGTACCGGCGCTAGTCTGGCCTTCGGCCCCAAGCTGGAACCACAGGCTCAGCCCAACTCCAAGCCACGATAACAGGAAGGATCGGACTCTCATTACAGGTCGACCTGAGTTCATGGTTACCATGGGAGTTTAATGCTAGAGGTGCGCCAAGCACCGTCGGTCGTCAAATCAGTGCCCACTAAGGCGACTTGGGGCAGGGCGAAATAACGGATATGGTGTGGCGTCGCACTCACTATTTGATTTTGCGCTCCTATGCCTTTTTCGCCTGAATTCGCGCAGTTCCTTGTTACACGATTGTCACTGGAGCGCCTAGCCCACATTTTGCATTTTGTTGTGGTAATTTTGTAATGTTTATGGATACTGAATCCACTGATGCGCAAGCTGCGATCAAGCCAGAAATTACAGTCCCGGGCCGATGCCACCGCGGAGCGCCGTATCATTTTCCTTGGGGAACTGGACCGTCATTCGGTTCGCGAGGTCTGTCTCGGCGCGGCGGAATGCGCCGCCGAGCATCCCACTTGGGTATTCGATCCCTGGCCTCTTCCATCGCCGCAGGCGTCTGTGCCCACACTGGTCGACACCCACATGGTCGGCGGCATTCTGAGCACAGAACGCTCGATCAAACGTCTCCGGCGCTTGTTCGGAGGCCTCCGATGGCCCGTGGTCTGTGTTCTGGGTTCGGGAGGGCACACCGAGTTCGACTCCGTGGAGATCGACGACTTGGCGGTGGGAGAATTGGCTGCGGAACATCTGTGGGACCGCGGTTACCGGCAATTTGCATTCATCGGCTCGTCCGAATCCTCATGGTCCAAAAATCGTGAGCAGGGCTTCGAGCGCTGGCTGCGAGCCAAGGGAACTGTCCCCGGAAGGCATCTGTTCAATGCCGCCACACTGCCGATCTATTGGCCGGGAAACGTGGCGCGGCGCAATCGACGCTTGCAAGAACGGGTTTCCGTCCTGCCAAAACCCTGTGGCATCCTGACGGCCAATGACGTCATCGCCTGGTTTGTCCTGCACGCCGCG
>DASYNM010000117.1:0-5684 GCA_036008545.1 Verrucomicrobiia bacterium | reverse complement strand
CGTGCGGGAAGTCCTTGACCAGGCCAGCGGCAAAATCGGGACCGCTTTTCCCGGCGATCCACTGACCGAACTGCCCATCCGCAGAACGTTTGTGGACGTTTATTCAAAATTGGGCAAACCCTACTCCGCGCTGACCAACGCCCAGGCGGCGCTCGCCCTGGCTCAGTTGGCTTATGGCGACAAGGACTCCGAGCCCAAAGCCGATACCCTCAACGACCTTGCCAATTGCCTTGATTCAGCAAGCCGTTCCTTAGAAGCACTCCCGATCCATCGGCAAGCTCTAGCAATGCTCCAACGAATCCACCACGGCGATGACCCAGGCGTGGCCAAGCTCCTCGCCGGCCTCGCCGTCTGCCAGGGCGATATTGGACTGCCCGACGAGGCCCTGACTAATTTCGAGGCCGCTCTGGCCATCTATCAACGAATCCAGCCAGGCGATAATCTCGACGTCGCGGACACCCTCTACGGGATTGCCAACTGCAAGTACCAAATCGGCCGCACAGCCGAAGCCGTTACCAATTTCGAGGCGACTCTGGCCATGTTCCAAAGAATTTACCCCGGTGATTATCCCGACACCGCCACGTGCATGGGCACTCTGGCCCAGTGTCAGGAAAGAATTGGCCGCTATACCGAGGCCCTGACCAACTTCCAGCTCAGCTTGGCCATGTCCCAACGATACTTCAGGGAAGATCATCCGAACGTCGCCGACTCGTTCAGCAGTCTGGCCCACTGCCAGGTGAATCTGCGCCGTTTCGCCGACGCGCTCACCAACAACCACGCGGCTTGGACGATGTTTAAAAGAATCTACCAGGGCGACAACCCAAGAGTGGCCACAGCCCAGGCCAACATGGCCCTCTGTCAGGCTCGCCTCGGCATGTACGCGGAGTCGTTGACCAATCGCGAGGAGTGTCTCGCTATGTTCCGACGACTCCACCCGGGCGACGACCTCAGCGTGGCCATAAGTCAGGACCTCCTTGCCGACTGCCTCGATAACCTGGGTCGCCACGCCGAGGCCGCGACAAACTTCCAGGCAGCTCTTTCCATGGGCGAACGGCTCCACTCTTTCGATGATCTCATTATGGCCCGCGACCGCAATCGTTTCGGCGATTGTCTAAACTTTCTGGGCCTGTTGGACGAAGCGCGCCAGCAATACGAGCAAGCCCTGGCCGTTTATCAAAAGCGCGCCACGACCTCGCCGACTGAAAAATCCAGCCAAGTCGGCCTTGCCAGAACACGGCAAAAACTGGGCGATCTGCTGGCCGAATCGGGCCGGACCGCCGACGCCCTCACGAATTATCAAGCAGGACTTCAATTGGCCGAAGCCGCTCTGGCCATCGACGCCACCGACGCCGATGCCAAGGCGCTCCACCTGACCTGTCGCATCAAACTCGGTCTGGAAAAGGCGGAGGTGGTCGTCCATGAAATCCTCCCGAATAGCCAGGCGCTGGATGTCGGCCTTAAGGCCGGTGACGTGCTGGTCAGTTACGACGGCAAGCCAGTGCCCTGCTCGGCCGACCTGCCGTTCCTGACTGCGCGCGGCACCGGAACAGTAATCATACTTGACATTCTCCGCGACGGAGCGCCGCTTAAGCTGGCCGTGAACGCCGGCCCGCTCGGCTCGGTTTGCGAAGACCGAAGTGTCGTGAAGGTCAACTGAGAGCCGGGAGCGCTGAACCTGGATTTTTCAACTCAGCGCCGAAAACCAGATGTGGCGGCCCAGCCGGACATTCTTGACTCGCCGTGGCTCGCTTCCACTCTTACCGCCCGGCATCAGGCCCAGGAGGCGGCGCAACCGTTGGGTTCCAAGAGCGACGCGGAAGTCCGCAAAACTGCGGTTCACCTCAGTCCGCCCGTGCGTGGAAGCGAGATTCGCGGCCCTGCTAGTGGCACGGTCATTGCTGAAGTCACAACTGCGGTTTCCAAGAAGCAATACGTGGACGCAAAGTTTTAATACTAACCCGCTCCTTGGATGCGTTCGCACCGCTTGTCAAATAGAGTAATAGTATGAAAAGTAATAATACTGCAAAGAAAAGGGGATTCACGCTGGTTGAGATCATGATCGTTGTGGCCATCATCGGATTGCTGGCTGCGATCGCGATTCCCAACTTCGTCAAAGCGCGCACCACCTCGCAGCAAAATGCTTGCATCAACAACCTCCGGTTGGTTGACGCAGCCAAGCAGCAATGGGCGTTGGAACAGCGCAAGCAGACCACCGACACTCCGGCAGCCTCGGGTTCGGACCTGCAGCCCTACCTGGGCCGTGGCGCCAACGGCGAATTGCCGACCTGCCCCGTGGATCCGGGCAACTCGTTCACGACCAGCTACACCTGCAACAACGTGGGTACGTCTCCGCAGTGTCAGATTCTAACTGCGACGCACGTGCTGCCTTAAGGAGTTCACAAGTTTGTCGCGGCCCATCCGGGTCGTGACGCGCGAAAGGCCCGGGTTAACCCCGGGCCTTTCTTTTTTTGCCTCAATCGGAGCACTCGCCCGCCTCTGGCATCCTGCCTGCTAGGTTGGAACAAGAGCGTTTGCCCACGGCTAAGCTCTTGGTGAGGTAAATGTCGCGGAGGAACCTTCGTCGCGCCTCGCCGCCCCAGGCTGGAAGGAGGCGGCCCCAAGACCAGCAGCCGAAGGTAGAACGCAGATGCGCTTAGTTTTCCTGTCGAACATATTGACCGAAAGCCATGGAGGATTCGCCTTTTCCATCGGCGCCACGCAAGGTCTGTTGCACCGGGCCGTCAGGTCGTCCATTTTCTGGATTTGCGCGTCGCAATTTAGGGCATAGGTTTCAGAGTGATTTTTCCGTGCGCAAAAGGATGGTTGGATCGGATGAGAAAACTGGTGAAAAGCAAAGCGACTTCGAGCGCAAGTTATTGAACTTAAACAATTTAGGTTTATCGCATTTGAGGGACTCTCTTCTCGGAAATGCAAAAATTGCGTTGTTGCGCGCCTTCTCATGAATTTGGCGCAATCCACCAAACAATGGCATGTCTCCTGCTGAAAGGGCGTAGCTTCACGGCTTTGCAAGAGGCAATTCGTGAACATGTTGTACTAAATAAATAACCGCCTCTTGCATCGTTCACAGCCGTGGCAGAAGAAAGGCAGAACAATGCAGATAATGAAGAAACACGGGCGAAGCGGGTTTACGTTGGTTGAGATCATGATCGTCGTGGCGATCATTGGTTTGTTGGCGGCCATTGCCATTCCCAACCTGGTGCGTTCACGCACCACATCCCAACAAAATACGTGTATTGACAATCTTCGTATGATTGACGCGTCGAAACAGCAGTGGGCCCTGGAACACGGAGCGGTGGCCACCACCGTCCCTCAGGCCACCGACGTTCAACCCTACTTGGGTCGCGGCACTGGTGAACTGCCCGTCTGCCCGGTGGACCCGAATCAGTCTTTCGCGACCAGCTACGAGCTGATGAATTGCCAAACCTCCCCTGATTGCATCGTTTTGCCGACCACACACGTTTTGCCTTAAGTCGAACGCCGGAAAGACCAGGGGCACTGCCGCAAGAAGATCATTTGTCGGCAAACGTGAAAATCGCCCTGGCGCTCGAGCAAGTGTGACCATTTGGTAACACGATCCGCCTTCAAGACCCTCGGGCTGAAAATGGTTCCTCCTCCCAAAAGACTCCCAATCCGAATCCGGAACTGAAGCGGTTAGCCGCGCAAAGGGACGGCCCATTCAAGAGTCATTTCCGGTTCCCAAAAATTGGACAATTATTCCCGCTTCTAGAAACGCGGGCAACATGAGCGACTTTTGCCACGATCAAATAAAGCCTGGTCTTTATCGTTTTAAAAGTATGCATGTGGCTTACGATCAGCACTTTACAATTTCGGCATTGTCAATCGAATCTGCGTGGTTTCGCGGCTTCAAATCCGCATTTCAAATGTGGCGCGACTCATGCTTGCACCAATCTAGAGCTTAATGAGTTAGTAGGATTGCGTGCGATATGATTAAGGCCAATAATATGTCAAGACTACTGCGGAACCCGCGCAGGTTGATTTTGTTTTGCCTCCCCATTGTTCTCGCGGGTTGCCAGGCTCCGCTCGCGCCGTCTTTAGCCACTCAGCAGCCCGCCCTCATAAACCAGACCTTGGCTGATGCCACCCCTGTCGTGTTTTTCGACGATGCCACGATTTTCCCTGCGCCTTCGACCAATGAGGATGACGCGGCGACGGAGACGAATGCGCCGTCCAGCCCCAAGCCGACGGATGCAGCGCTGGTGACCGGTGCCCAAAAACAGCCGGGCTCTCTCACCGGGCAGCTCGCCGATAGCCTCATGACGGTTTTCAAGACCTTCACCGGTCGGTGATCCATCGGTGAGAGCCATACTCAGATGGCTCTGAAAGCAATCAGGCCGCTCTTCCAGAACTCCTAAGTTGGTCCTGGATAAACCGGCTCCACACCTCATCCGGTTGCCAAATCGCGAGCAGGTCCCGCTCCGCCTCAGCTTGCGCCACGTCTTGACACAACACTCGATAGAGAAACACGAATGCGGAAACGCGCATGTTGGCGGCGCAGTGAACGAAAACAGGCCGATCATCAAATGCTTCCATCACGCGACAAAACGCCCGGAAATCCCGCGCAGAGGGGGCCTTGAAATCCACCGGGATATGGACATACGGCAGGCCCAGGCCCGTCACCAAACTCCCCTCGTTAGTCAGGGCATTGTCGGAAGTAGGCAGAGCGAGATTAATCACCGCCGCGTAGCCCGCCTCGCGAATCGTCCGAAACTGTTCCTTGGTGGGTTGCCCGGCGGTGCCGAGGTGGTCGCCAATGGCGCGGAAATGATAAATCTCGGAAAGCATGCCCGTTGCAGTCTTCATGATGCTCTTGCGGCCCAATGCCGACACCGGGGCCAATCACTGAGGCGGGGCCGACGGCAAATCAACCCGCCGCCCCGTGCGCGCCGACTCCCGCGCAGCGTCCAGTATCTCGGTGACCGTCAGGTTTATTTCGAGGCAGGAGGGGCCGGAGGGTTGAATTTCCCCCCGTACTACCGAGACCAGGTAAGTGAGTTGATCCAGCGGTGGACCTGACGGTGGCGGCGCGGGTAATTTCAACTCGCTCTCCTGCGTGCCGGCTTTGCGGACGCGCAATAAATCCTTGCGCGGCACCAGCAAATATCCAGTCGCGCCATAGACCTCCATATCCTTGCGGTCAAAGGGCCAATTCCACGATGCCTGGATGATCCCTTGCGCCTTGGGATAAGTCAGCACCACCGTCGCCTCATCTTCAACCTTGGGATAAACCTCGGGCTTGATCTGCTGCGTGATCGCAAAAACCGAAGTCGGTCGCTGCCCTGCCATCAGCCAGGTGATCAGATCGGCCCCGTAGCAGCCAAAATCCGGCAACGCGCCGCCGCCGTTTAACTTTGGGTCAGTCAACCATTTGAGGAATGTTTCCGAGCAACCAATCTCTCTCGGTCCGCGATGTCCGTCGTGCGCCACGATCTTGCGCAAGTCGCCGATGGCATGTTCCTCATCCGCCAATTTATACGCAGCCTGGTTGGCGCGATACCACGTCGTTTCGTAATTGACGATGACCTGAATCCCGCCGCTCTTGGCCGCAGCCTGGATTCCCCGCGCCTCTTCCATATTCACGGCCAGCGGTTTTTCCATCATCACATCGATGTGCAACGGCGCGCACATTTCCACCACGCGCCGAT
>DASYNM010000116.1:0-3535 GCA_036008545.1 Verrucomicrobiia bacterium | reverse complement strand
ATTCTCGTCGGCGAATCATTGCTGCGTCATCCCGGTGGCATCGCGGAAAAGATCGAGGCATTGTTAGGCAACCGCTCCTAATTCCGGTTAGAAATATTTGATATTTTCTGAACACGTGGAGCGACCTACCCTGGGCCTCCGGTGGGATTGGCTAAAGGTTTACCTTTCGGAAAATAGCCACTATCCTTGGCTAAACTTCAGCGCCACTTCGCCCCGCCTCCGCTACCAGCTTGGCGTATGATTCCGTCTTGGCCAGCAGCGCGGGGTCCTTGTCCAATTCGGCTACGGTGTGTTCCATGCGGGTGGACCAGTTTTCGTCGCTGACGGCGCCGGGCGTGTTGAAGCGCGCCGTCTGGCCGAATACATCGGTGATCATCACCACCACGAAGCGCGAATTCGATTGCGCCACGCGGCGCATATAGGCCTCGTGCAGGGCCGCGGTGAATTCATGCGGGATGGGGTCTTGAGGTGATCGGGCAAAATCCATGATGCGACGCAATTCACGCCGGTTTTCTTCCACATTGTGACCGGCATCAATCTGGCGCCAGTGCTCAGCCCAAACGGCGGCCAGAGGCGGATGATCGTGTGTGGCGGGTTGGGTGAGGGACAAGCGCGGATAATGCGCCGGATCGCAGTAACTGCCATCGCGCTCGCGAAAAAAAGTGGGGATACGAAAGCCGGGCAATCCGAGTTTTCGCAAGGTCGTTGGAACGTAATCCGGCACCACGCCCAAATCTTCGGCGATGACGCCGGTGTCGCCGGAAGCCTCCAGCACGACGCGGAGTAGTTCCTCGCCCTGACGCTGATTGGCCTCCTTGTGTTCCGGCGTGTCGTCGGGAAATTCCTTGAAGCCGGGCAGCCGTCCGCCCGTTTTGGCGGCGGCCTGGTGCTCGTCCAGCGACAGAAACTCGGCGTTGTGCACCGGCGTCCACGGGAATGAGTAGATGCGGAAGAAACCGAGCACGTGGTCGATACGGTAAAGATGAAAATTCTGGCGAAGGATTCCTACGCGCGTGCGCCACCAGTCGAAGCCGCGCCGGCGCAAGACATCCCAGCGATAGTTCGGGATGCCCCAATTCTGGCCCCACTTTTCGGTGAAGAGGTCCACCTTAAAAGTCTTCTCGGGAGGCGCGCCGCCGCTCCAGTCAAGATCAAAAATATCGCGATTAGCCCAGACGTCAGCGCTGCAGCGGCTGACGCCGAACGGGATGTCGCCCATCAGCATGACGCGGCCCTTCTGGGCGTAAGCCTTCACGGACTGCCATTGGCCAAAAGCGACCCATTGCACATAACAGAAAAAAATCTGGCGGCGCACCATTGCCTCGCGCTGCTTTTCCGTCAAGGAAAGCAACCATGTCTGCGCTTGTTGAGGAGTGCGATGTTCCGGCCGCCAACGCTCCCAGTCCGAGAGGTGGCCATTCTCCTCCATGAGCACGCGAAAGAGCGCGTAATCGGAAAGCCAGCATGAGTTCTCCAGAAGAAAACGGCGGAAGTCCGCCGCGCGTGGGCTGTTCTTCTGCCAATGCTGCTGCCAAAAAAAGTCGAAGGCGGCCTGCAGCAACGCGAATTTGAGCGCCTTGGCCTTGAGATAGTTGACACGGCCTCGTCGCAGTTCCCGCACTAAGCGCGGCTGCGCGATTTTCTGGAATTTCGCCGGTGGCAAATCCGGCAGAAGGCGTGGCGAGATGGCGATAGTGCCGGGTTCGATGGCGAGGGAACTGATGGCGTTGTAGGGACTGTTGTCGTCGCTGGTTTCGTTAATCGGGAGTGTCTGGAAAATTTGCAGATGGTGCCGGGCGCACCAATCGACCATTTGCCGGACGCCCTCAGTGTCGCCAAGGCCCAGATCGTCTTCGGTGCGAATCGCGAAGACCGGTTCGAGTATGCCTGCCAGTGAAGGCTCCGTGTTCAATGTTGCTTTCCATCCTCCTCGCGCGGCAAAGCCACGGAAGCGTCGGCCACTTGCCAGGCCATGACCGCCATGGCGGCGGCGCAGGAGCTAAGTTCGTGCGGGTCCAATTTATCCATCGTGTCTCCGTCCGAGTGGTGGTACCAGAAATACTTTGTGCCGTCATCCACCAACGCCAGCAACGGAACGTTGTCGCGGCGGAGAACGCCGACGTCAGATTCACTGCCGTCGTCAACGATTTTCGTCGCGCCGATCCGGGCCAGCGGTTCGGCCAGCGCTTGAATCATCTTGCGGGCCGCGTCGCCGCCCACGAACGAAAATCCTTCCGGCTTAAACGTGCCGCGATCGGATTCGATGGCGACAACGTGCCGCGCCATTTCGCTTCGGTGCAACTGCTCATAACCGCGCGCGCCGGCCAGGCCATTTTCTTCGTTGGTCCAGAGGACCACGCGCACCGTCCGGCGCGGGCGCAACCCCAACTCATGCATGATGCGCAGGGCTTCCCAGGCTGCCATGGCGCCGCCGCCGTCATCCATCGCCCCCTGCCCCACGTCCCAGGAATCGATATGGCCGCTGACAATAACAATTTCCTCCGGCTTTTCGCGTCCGGTGATCTCGGCGACGACATTGCGGGATGGAACGTCCGGCAGCGTCTCGGCGCTCATGCGGAGGCGGACAACGATTTTTTCTCCGCGATCCTGAATGCGCTGCATCATGGCCGCATCCTCGACGGTGATGGCGGCGTGCGGAATTTTGCGCACCGCGCTGTCGTAGGACATGCTGCCCGTGTGCGGCGACTGGATGGAAAACGGCGCGACGGAGCGAATCAAGCTGGCCACCGCCCCTGCCCTCGCGGCCTCGACCGCGCCGCTTTTGCGAATCGCGACGGTGTCGCCATAAGTGGTGTAGGGAACATTGAAGAGAACGATTTTGTTCGCAGCCTCGCTGGCGCGCTGAGTCAACTCGACAAAACTTTTGACCACCAATACCTCCGCCGTAATTCCTTCGGGTGGCGTGGCGATACTGCCGCCCAGCCCCAGCATCGGCAATCGCCGCGCGCGCGGCGCGAGCATGTCCGCCGATTCAGCGCCGCGCACCCAATGCGGAACCATGACCTCTTCCCCGTGAACATTTTCCAGGCCGTCCTTTTTCATTTGCGCCAGAATCCAATCGATGGCCGCTTCCAAGTTGGTTGTGCCGCTGAAGCGCGGCCCAAAGGTGTCGCACAACTGGGCCAGCCGTTGATAGGCGAAATCGGTTTTCGTGACGGCGTCGATCAGCGTGTCCGGCACATCGGCAGCACCTGCGCTTAGGCAAAGCAGGACGCCGACGGGCGCAATGAACGCAGCTCGAAAGCGCCGAAAACGCCCTGATTGGAAAATCCTCATTGGATGCATAAGCGCCAAATCCATGGCGCGTTCAAATTAAATGGCCATTGCCAATTTTCAATGGCCAATTTTCAATGGTGGATCATGAAGGAATGCCTTGTCCTTGGCATCATGTCGGGCACGAGCCTCGACGGCGTTGATTACGCGGTCTGTGGCATCTCTGGAACCGGCATTGTATTGCGCGCGCTCTGGTCGGCCCGATTTCCAGCGGACTTGCGGGAAACGCTGCACGCCGCCG
>DASYNM010000115.1:0-7318 GCA_036008545.1 Verrucomicrobiia bacterium | reverse complement strand
GCGGCCGATTTCCTGAACATCACTGATGTGGACGTGGTTTGCGTGGAGCATGAATTTGGCATCTTTGGCGGGCCGGCGGGTAGCCACGTCCTGGCGCTGCTGCGCGAATTGCAAATGCCCATCGTCACCACCTTGCACACGATTCTGCGCGAACCCAACGCGGAGCAGCGCCGGGTGATGCGCGAGTTGATCCGGCTTTCCACCCGGCTGGTGGTGATGAGTGAACGGGGGCGTGATTTTCTGCGCGACGTGTATCATGCGCCGGCGGCCAAGATCGATTTCATCCCGCACGGCATTCCGGACATGCCTTTTGCGGACCCGAATTATTTCAAGGATGAATTCGGCGTGGCCGGCAAGCAGGTCTTGCTCACGTTTGGTTTGCTCTCGCCCAACAAGGGCATCGAGTTTGCGCTTCGCGCCTTGCCGGACATCATCCGGGAATTCCCCAACATCATGTACATCGTGCTCGGCCAGACCCATCCGAATCTGCTGCGCGACGAGGGCGAGGATTATCGCCTGAGTCTGGAGAGGCTGGCCAAGGATCTGGGTGTGCAGAAACACGTCGTGTTCTTCAATCGCTTTGTCGAGCTTGAGGAATTGATGCGATTCATTGGCGCGGCGGACATTTATCTCACGCCGTATTTGACCGAAGCGCAAATTACCTCGGGCACGCTGGCCTATGCGTTCGGGGCGGGCAATGCCGTGGTGTCCACACCGTATTGGCACGCGACGGAATTGTTGACTGCGGAACGGGGCAAGCTCGTGCCCTTCCGAGATTCCCAAGCCATTGCGGTGGCGGTGGTGGAATTGCTGCGCGACGAACCGCTGCGCCATTCGATGCGCAAGAACGCCTACAAGCTGGGGCGCGAAATGATTTGGACCCGCGTGGCGCGCCTCTACGTCAAGTCATTTGAGCAAGCGCGGCAGGACCATAGTTTTGTGGGGCGAAAATCCTCGCCCATCAAGACGCTTGACGAACAGCCCGGACAGTTGCCGGAGTTGAAGCTGGACCATCTGTTTCGCATGAGCGATTCGACGGGCATCTTTCAGCACGCGAGCTTCACGGTGCCGAATTTCGCCGAGGGTTACTGCACAGACGACAACGCTCGCGCCCTGGCGCTGGCCTTGATGCTGCAAAGATTGGGGCACGGCTCGGCCCAGCTCGGCGCGCACGCCGCCACTTACGCGGCGTTTTTGAACCACGCCTTTAATCGGCAGCGCGGGCGCTTCCGCAATTTCATGAGCTTCGAGCGGCGCTGGCTGGAGGAAGTCGGCTCGGAGGATTGCCAGGGTCACGCGCTGTGGGCCCTGGGTTTGTGCGTGGCTCAGTCGGGCCAGGGCAGTTTTCAAATGCTGGCGGCGCAACTCTTCGAGCAGGCGTTGCCAGTGGCCGCGGAATTTGCCTCGCCCCGCGCCTGGGCTTTCACGCTCATCGGCATTGACGAATACTTGCGGCGGTTCAGCGGCGATCGGCGCGCCAACCAGATTCGCGATTCGCTCACGACACGGCTGATGCAAAGCTACAGCGACACTGCCACCGAGGATTGGTGTTGGTTCGAAGAGGTTGTTTCGTACGCCAACGCGAGGCTGCCGCACGCCTTGATTCTTAGCGGGCGCTGCCTGAACGCGACGCCTTTGCTGGAAACCGGCCTCAAATCCTTGCGCTGGCTGGTCAAGGTTCAAACGTCCCCGACCGGTTCTTTCCGGCCCATCGGCTCGAATGGATTTTACCGGCGCGGCCAGGAACGCGCGCAGTTCGACCAGCAGCCCATCGAAGCGCAAGCCACGATTTCGGCCTGCATCGAAGCCTATCACGCCACGAGCGACATGTTCTGGGTCGCGGAAGCGCGCCGCGCGTTCGAGTGGTTCCTCGGTCGCAATGATCTGGGCCTGGCGCTCTACGACGCAGGCACGGGTGGTTGTCGCGACGGCCTGCACATGGATCGGTTGAGTCAGAATCAAGGCGCCGAATCCACGCTGGCCTTTTTGCTCGCGCTGGCGGAGGAACGCGCGTTGCAAGACGCCCTCACCAGTTTCAAAGAGCCAGTCGAAGAATAACGCCCGGCGCCAATTCCGGGCGCAGAAATGAATTCATGACCAAACCCATTCCAGCCGCCCTCCACGCCAAGCGCATTGGGCCGACCATCACGCCCGATCGTTCGCGAGTGTTGATGCGGCCGTTTCGTCCCAGCACTGACGATATTTCCCGTCATATAGTGGACCGGGTCATGGCGCTTCCTGAGGAGGAGGTTGCGCGGCTGCTTGACTTGGTGCGCGGCGAGTTCATGGGCCGGCACGAACAGGTGGACAGCTTTTTCCGCAAACGATTCGAGCAGGTGAGGATTTATCTCGAACCCGGCGGCCAGCCGTCGTCCGAAAGGCAAATGCTCATCGGCGCGCACTTCACGAATGAGTATTCGCCGGAATCGGCAGCGCTGTTCAATCCGTCCATTGTGCCGCATCCCGACCAGTCTGGCCTGGCCCGGGGCGCGTTGCGGTTCATCATGAGCTTGCGCGCCACAGGCGAAGGACACATTTCCTCCATCACCTTCCGCACTGGCACGGTCAGCGCGCAACATCGGGTCACGCTCGTGCCGCCCGTGCCGTTTGCCACGGAGCCTGAGCGAGTGCCCAATGTCGCTTACGACAAGGGATTGTTTGCCCACAAACTGCAAGAGGCAGGCGTGCAAAATGATTTTTGCCGGCGCGTGCTGGACCAGCTTCACGAGGATTTCACGCTCAAGGCGTTGCGCCAGGTTCTCGCGGCTTCAGGTTTGACGGCAGAGACGTCCGACGTCACGGCGACGCACGCGGCGCGGGGCATCTTGCTGCTGGCGGAATCGAATTACGAAGTGAACTTCGCGCCCGACAGCCGCGTGTCGCAGCGCGTCCTCTTTCCGTCGGCGCCCAGCCAGAGCAACGGCATCGAGGATGCCCGCTTCGTGCGTTTCCAGAACGACGACGGCAGCTTCACCTATTTCGCGACCTACACCGCCTACGACGGCAAGATCACGTTGCCGCAATTGCTGGAGACACCGGACTTCATCCATTTCAAATTCAGCACGCTCAATGGTCCCGCTGTGCAGAACAAGGGAATGGCGCTCTTCCCGCGCAAAATCAACGGGCAGTACGTCATGCTGTCTCGGCAGGACGACGAGAACATACTGCTCATGTTTTCGGACCACATCCATTTCTGGCAGACGCCCAAAGTCTTGTTGACGCCGGCGCAGCCGTGGGAATTTATCAAGATCGGCAACTGCGGTTCTCCCATTGAAACCGAGGCGGGCTGGCTGGTTCTGAGCCACGGCGTCGGCGCCATGCGGAAGTATTGTCTGGGCGCGTTCTTGCTCGACCTGAACGACCCTTCGCGCGTGATCGGTCGACTGCGCGAGCCGTTGCTGTCGCCGAACGAAACTGAACGCGAAGGTTATGTTCCGAATGTGGTTTACACATGCGGCGCGCTGTTGCACGGACGCGAACTGATCATCCCCTACGCGATGAGCGACTCCGCCACCAGCTTCGCCACTGTTACACTGGATGGTCTGCTGGCCGCGATGGAGTGAGGCAAAATTCAAAGTTCAATGTTCAAGGTTTAAGGTTCAAAGTCCACATCTCGCGCGTCGCTGTTGCATCTCTTTGGGGTGACTCTGCCGCGCGCGATCCACCCTCAGGATTGTTGAAGATGAACGCCCGTGAGAGGGGTTTTCGCAAGGCGTGCGAATAAGACCATGTGAAATTATCTGGAAAAATCATGAAAATCAACGACTTGCGTTCGTTCGACCGCTCTGCCTTTGGCCCCGGTCGAGCAGAACTGCAACGGAGTCGGACGGCCAACACGAGGTCCGCCCTCTCTCAAAGAACATGCGCCATAGCGCTTCATATCGTCACTATACCACATGTCAATGGGAACGCAAGTAACAATTTTACAAATGGGTAACGCGTCAGTCGCGGATGGTAGGGACGGCAGCGCCGAGGCGTCCGCAGTAGATTGGCCGCAATTTTTCAGCATAGCCTATTGCGGAATCGCTTTAGCCGAATGAAGCTGGAGCCAGCGCACATCCATGTCGCCCGGGACGTTCAGCGCTGGCCACGCAGGGCCGGTCATGCCGCTTAAGCCTATAACGGGCGGCTGGAGCGGCGGCGTTGTTCTGAAATCCAGCCAATGCTGGATTGAAGAGTGCCCGTCCGCGAACGCGAAACCAGCGGAACGATTATGGTACATGCCGGGCATGTCCTGGTCAAAGGTATAAGAACTTGGGTCATTAGGAACGTCCCCCACCATGTCGGTCTCGAAATTGCCCCAATTGATGCAGTCTTGGCGTTCGTCCACGAACACAAAGGTATCACTTGGTCCAGGCGACCAAAGTGGGATCAAGTCAGTGGTTTTCATATAAGTAGGGTACATGACAGATTCACCATCACCACCGAACCCTCCCAAAAAAAGGTTCATCGAGACGGTGCGAACTCGAGGCAAGAGTTGGCCTCCGTGATTAATGACAGAGGTATCCGAAGGACAGCGATAAACCCAATAGGAATTGATGTAAGGATAAAGCGGCCCCACCGTAATGTCCACGGAAGGATCGTAGTTGTAGGTATTGTCTGTAAAATCTTCCGTCTGCTGTGTCCACGCGTATTGGTCCAAGTCCGCATTGGTAGGATTGCCCCCGCTGGCGAGGACGAAGAATTCTCTGTTGTCCTCAGCATACATTTGCCAGCCAAGGCCCATTTGCCTCATGTTGCTCATGCACTTGATACCCAGACTCTCTTCCTTAGCGGCTTTCAAAGACACCAGCAGCAAGGCCGCCAATATGGCGATGATGGCAATGACCACCAGCAACTCGATCAAGGTGAACGCGCCGTTCCGGTGTGGCATGGATCTCCTATTTAGGATCATGTTGTTCAGGCACACGAGTAAGGTCATTGACCAGATATATGTAGCACAAAAATGTGACGATGTCAGGATTTCAGGGACACCTCCTTTGAGGTTGGCAAGAACTCCTGCGCCAATCTCATCCGCTCAGAGTAACATTCAGAATTGGATTAAATTAGGATTACGATTAGGAGGGGTGCATGGTAAAAGGAGTGGAGATGAAACAAAATTCGGCGACTTCCCCAACATCTTTCTTTCTGTCATCGCCGCTCTTGCTGTGGTGGATGCTCATCGCGTTGATGGTGCAGGCCGGGCAAGTCGCGGCGCAGGAAAAGGAGAATGTTGATCATGCGGGAATCATTTCCGCCTGGGACCCGCAGAGTGTCGAGCGCGGGCGAAAGCTGTTCCAGCTTGCCTGTGCACCTTGCCATGGGACCGATGGCGTGCATACCATCAACCCCCAATCGCGTCCGTTCGCGGTGGACAAATTCAAGAACGGCGACGATCCCTACAGCTTGTATAAGACGATCACCAAGGGCTTCAAGAACATGCCCTCCGAATCGTGGATGACGCCGGAGCAGCGCTACGACGTAATTCATTTCATCCGCGAAACGTTTCTTAAGAATTTGAACCCATCCCAGTACGCCACGATTGACGCCGCCTATCTGGATTCGTTGCCGAAATTTAATCCCGCGCTGCCAAAGGCGGGCGAGGCCACTCCCACTCAGCGCGATTTCGGTCCTGTGTTGGAATCGCAGCTTGGCACCGGCGTCAGCGATGCGTTGACCTTTCAGTTGGAGGGGAACGTGTCGATCAGTTACGACTTGCACCGCATGAGACTGGCGGGCGCGTGGCAGGGTGGTTTTCTGGATCTTTCAAAGACGGGCCATTTCCAACAACGCGGCGAGGGGCGGCCAACACCGGATGGCAAGTTTTTGGAAGGCTTGCAGCATTGGTCTTGGGCGTTCGGCGGCCGGTTCGATTATCCGACCAACGACCTGCTTCCGCGCGGCCCATTGCCGGAGGATTGGATGCGTTATCGCGGCCACTACGTCAACGGGCGGCAGGCAGTGCTGTCGTTCACCGTTCAGGGGCGGGACGTATTGGAACTGCCGGGCGCGGAACAGACCAACGATTTTCTGACTATTAGCCATTGGTTGCGGATTGGGCCGGGAACATCTCCGCTGCGGCTATGTGTCGGCCAGCCAGACAAACCGGACGGCCGCGCCGAAGGAATTGTTTCGCTGGAACAAAAAATGCCGATGGGAGCAAGCGGTCCCGCTGGTGAAAATCTAGTGATGGCGAGCTTCTCCACCCAGAAGCCAGGCGTGAATTTGCCCGGCGAGCCAAAAGAAAATCCGGCCGGCTTGCACTATCGCGATTTTATTGCCGCTGGTGTCGTGGGCCAGACGAGCGGGTTGACTTGGCAGGTCGATGATCAACATCGATTAGTGCTGAACATCCCTGCCGACAACCATGCGAGGGTGGTGCGGGTGATTTGTTTTGCGGGGAAGGACGAGCCGGACATGGGGCGGTTTGGACAATATGTGCGCCACGCGCAGCAGGAGCCTCTGACTGACCCAGAAACTTTGACGCACGGCGCACCCCGGCTTTGGCCAGCTCCCGTCGAGGTGGTTGGCAAGCTCGGCGATCCGACCAACGGCTACGCCCTGGACACGATTCCCGTGCCGTTCAAAAATCCTTACCGCGCCTGGCCGCGCACCAGCGCCCTGGCTTTCTTCCCGGATGGACGCGCGGTCGTGACTACTTACGGTGGAGACGTGTGGATTGTTTCTGGCCTCGGCGCGCGACTCGGGCACGTGACGTGGTCGCGGTTTGCGTCGGGTCTTTACGAGCCATTCGGAGCGCAGGTCATCAATGAGCTGGTTTATGTGACCTGTCGCAATGGCATCGTGCGCCTCCACGATCTAAACGGCGACGGCGGCGCGGATTTCTACGAAACATTTTATGCCGATACCGATGTCTCGACCTTTTTCCACTGCTTTAACTTCGATTTGCAAGTGGACCGCAAGGGCAACCTCTATTACGAAAAGTGCGGCGAGTACACCGACTATAAGTTGCCCGGCTCGGTGATCGAGGTCTCGCCAGACGGCAAACACGGCCGCGTTTATTGCACCGGCTTCCGCGTTCCCAACGGCATGGGCATCTTGCCCGACGAGCGCCTGACCGCCAGCGATAACCAGGGTAATTGGATGCCGGCCTCGAAAATCAGCATCGTCCACCGCGGCGGTTTCTACGGCTACGTGCAGACGCTGATGGCCGGCAGGGATTGGGCGCCGGACGGCGGGCAGATCGATCCGAGCAAGGTGAAAGCCCCCGTTACGTTCGACCAGCCGATCATCTGGATGCCGCAGGAATTCGATAACTCCAGCGGCGGCGAGGTCTGGGTTGATGACAAACGTTTTGGGCCTTTGTCCGGGCGCCTGC
>DASYNM010000114.1:0-4417 GCA_036008545.1 Verrucomicrobiia bacterium | reverse complement strand
CACCTTGACCGTGTTGCGCCTCAACGCGGCTGATCCGTCTATCATCAACGATGTACGAGTGCAATATATGCCGACCACACTCAGGTTCTATTGGGGTGGCTCCAACAGCCGATTCACCAATCGGTCACCCGAAGCGTTGGCGTCGGGGAAGAAGACTTTTCAACAGGACCTGGAGATTGTTGGGGCGATGCAGCGCGCAGGTGTCGGTATTTTGGCGGGCACGGACACGGGCAATCCCTATTGCTTCCCCGGTTTCAGCCTGCACGATGAACTGGGCTGGCTCGTTCAATCCGGCCTGACGCCCATGGAAGCAATCCAAGCAGCGACACGCAATGCGGCCCGCTTCATGGGCCGCGACAACGAACTCGGAACGATCCAGCAGGGGAAGCTCGCCGACCTCGTTCTCTTGGATGCCAATCCGCTGGAAGACATTGCCAACACTCGCAAGATCGCGGCGGTAATCTATGCCGGCAAGTTTTATGCGAAACCCTCACTGGACGAGATGTTGGCAAAAATAGAGACGCTCGCCAACACAAAGACTGTGTCGGACATACTTTTTGAGACCTACACGCAAAAGGGTGCTGACGCGGCGATCGAGAAGTATCGCGAGTTAAAATTGGCCCGCTCCATCGCCACGGATTTCAGCGAACATGACTTAAACACCCTGGGCTACGAATTGCTTGTCATGAAGAGAAACAAAGACGCCATCAAGATTCTAAAAGTGAATGTGGATGCCTACCCGCAATCCGCCAAAGTTTACACCAGCCTGGGCGAAGCCTACATGGAAGACGGTAACAAAAACCTCGCGATTAAGAACTTTGAGAAGTCATTAAAGCTCGATCCAAAGGACCACGACGCGATCGACAATTTGAAGCAACTGCAGTCTCAATGAGGCAAAAGGTTACCGTTTCACGTCCTTCATTTCACGTCGCCCATGACCGAATCATCGCGCTGACGTCACGGGAAAAGCTTTTCGTTTTTTGCAAAGTCACTTCTTAGTTGATGTGTCACTTCCGACGGAGAAGAAGGCAGAGCTGCGATGGCTGGGCCTTTTTCCTCCCCGAAAGCTTCTTGCGCCAGGATTTTCTTTCCTTTGGAAGCCCGGAAAATCGCCAGCCAGCATGACCAATCGCCGTCATGCCCCTCCTGTTTGTCGTCCGGATGGCAAGAACGTTTGTACTGTTCTCTCACCGATCCAAATTCGACGGGCGAGCCGTCATCTTTATCATAACCGAGCGCCACCAGCGAAAATCTCGGTGCAGCGCGAGTGGGAATCGGATGAAATGGTTCCAAAAAGCCTGGCAAGCCGACCATGAACATGCCTTCCTCCTGGAATTTCTCGCGGCCTGCTCTCACGGTGTACTCGATAGTCTGGCCGGCGCGATACGCTTTCACAAATAAGGAGTTGCCGGGGCGGGTTTCCGCGACCACGCGCCAGAACCCGGGCAAGTCCGTAACTCGTTGATGGCCCAGCTCCAAAATCAAATCGCCTTCGCGAAGTCCTGCCCGATACGCCGGCGTATTGGTGGACAGTGCGGTAGTCAAAATGCCTCCCGAATGCGTCGGCGCCAGTGCGGGCGGGAAGGAGTAAATGGTGTTGTCGGCGCCGAAGACGTAATCCGACAAGGAGTGCGAGGCCTTCGCCCACTTGTAGGTGCCTCCCATCCATCCTCGTTGGTGGACGGGCTTTTCTTTTGCGACCTGTTTTTCGTGAGGCGCGCTGGCGCAACCGGAAATAAGGAGGACACAAGCAATCATTTCCAATCGAATAAACCATGGGATTTTCATAGGAGCATTGTCCGTGTTTGCAGTTTCGTTGAGTGTTTCGGCGGAATGGTATTTCATATCAGTCGATGGTCAGCCCCACCAGAAACGGGGCTGCGTCGGTCAGGGTTGATACGTAATCGATGCTTGAAATCTCCAAATCGGGGCGCGGATTGGCAAAGGTGCTCCTGTAAAGCCGCAACGAAAACTCCGGCGCTCGTTGCTTGATCCACGGATTGCCGCCAGCCCACGCCAATTCCGTCCCTGGCGAAGTGGTCTGGTGCTCTTCTCCCGCCTCTGTGTTGTATATCGGTCCCCACCAGTCCAGCACATCCTGACCCGCCATGATGCCGATTTCCGCCTGTGATCCATCTGCATAATGCAGCACAAGCCTGGCGATCTTCTTATCCAGAGTCCGCACCGCACTGGCGCCATGCAAGAGATGAAGCCGGGCGCACCGACGCAAGATGGGAATATGTTTGACTATGACAGGAAATTTCTTGCCGGACTCGATCAGGTTCCGCCCCATGAGCTGCAATCTGCCCTCCACATCAAAGGGCACCCCGCCGAAAGTATGAATTCCGCGGGGCAGATCAGCAAGGTTGTTGTCTTTGACATTGGCCGGGCCATCGACGGAAGCCAGCAAGCTCGCATTCACCCGCGCCTTGAGATCGATCATGATCGGGTTGCTGGATTCGCTCGCCGCCGACTGGCGCGCACCCAACTGTCGCAGGGTCGCGGCGCGTTCCGCCGGCCACACCCTACCCCTTAAATCGAGGTGTTCTGCCTTATCCTGGGCGGACATCACCTCTACAAATATGACGATAGCCAGAACAGCCGCCGCGAAAACCGCCATCGCCCAGTAAGTCGGCATTCGATAGATGCTTTGCTTCGAAAAAATGCCGCCAGCCGCTTTTTGGCGCGCGTTCAAACGCTTTTCCTCAGGTATTGACGCCAGGCGGTTCTCCGTGCTTCGCTGGCGTATAAAGGCGACGAGTGCGACCGATATCGGAAGGACTGCATGAAACCAATTCGACGACGGCAACGCAAACCCGATGCCGATGAAGCCCGGGCCGATCATCGGATAGGTGACCAGACTGTTGACTGAGCATATCAAGCAGGCGGTCCATATCCATTTCATGCCGACCGCGGCATGGCGGGCCAGCCAGCAAAACACCAGGGCCGACAGCAGAATGGCCACGAGCATCAGCGCCTCATTGGCGGGCGCAACGAAATTTCGAAACGAATCCGGATTGACGGTCATGGCACGGGCCGCGCCCTCGTCAATTTGGTAAGCCGACCCAAACATCCGCCCCAGCAGCCAGCACGTGCCCACCAGGGCGGCGCTGCAGATCACCCACGCCGGTATAAAGGCCAAGGGCGGCAACAGACCAAAACCGAGGACCGGATGACGCCCCCACCATGATGCCCGCCGGACGGCTGCCACTGTGTATTCCGCCAGCAAAACGGAATCCCCCAGTTCCGCTTCCGCGCGCGCTTCGGCCTCGCTTTCTGTCAGGCCCTCCTCCAACGCCGCCTCTTTCAAATCCCCGTAGTGCTCGGCCAATTCCCGCACTTTCTCCCGCAGCCTCACGGCCGGGCAGCCCAACTCAACCAACCGGCGCTCGAATTGTCCTATGGCCGCCGCCTCATGCATGTTCGCCTCGCATCAACAAAGAAATGCCGGAAGTGACGCGGTTCCAATCTGTATCTAACACCTCCAAGCGTTTGGCGCCGCGGCGGGTCAATTGGTAATAATTCCGGCTCCGTCCGCCCACCTCTTTGCGCCGGCTGCTCAGCAGCTTCTCCTGTGCCAAGTAATGGAGGTAGGGGTAAATGCAGCCTTCGCCGAAGGCGAGCGTTTGGTGCGTCTCAGCTTTGATGGCCTTGACGATTTCGTAGCCGTACATTTCGCGGCGCGAGAGCAGTTTGAGCACCAGCAACTCCGGCACTCCGTTCAAGAAATTTGGATTGCTCTTCCGCATGTCGCCGCCAGAATGCCTCAAACTGTGAGGCTATGTCAACCTCCATTTTCGACGGCCCGACGGGCGCTCTCGAATCTGACCACGCCGGCGACTGTTTTCGCGTCTGACACCAATGCCGGAGCCATCTTCTCAGATGCCTTAAGGGCACTACTTTTTTTTTGCATTTAGAGGCATGGCGTGGCATGGTTGACATCAGGTTGTCCAACAAACTCATGAATACACTATTGCGGTTAACTGCACCCAGCAGGATTCGCCGTGCGCTCCTTCTTGTGTCGATATTGGTATTGCCCGCCTGCGGAGCCATGGCCCAAACGGCGTTCGTGGACTTCAACAGCGTCAGCGAATACACCAACAATTTCAGCCCCTGGAACAACAACAACGGACAGCAAGGAAACAATTTCTCCTTCGAGGAAAACATCACCAATGGCGTCGGCGGCAGCGGCGGTGTCGCCGTGTTTGCCGACAACGACACGACAGCGGTTTACAATGGTGGCAGTTGGAATTTATCCACCAATGGAGCGACTGTCGTGGTGTCGGTGCTCATTTACACTGATGGCCAGAATAGCGGGGACAAGGTGCAGCTTGGGATCATGAATTCCACCACGAACGGCCTTAACGGCAATCCGGGGGTTGACTTCGAATCCTTCCGCTTCATTCCTACTAGCCCG
>DASYNM010000113.1:0-14580 GCA_036008545.1 Verrucomicrobiia bacterium | reverse complement strand
ATGTGGAGCGCGATAATGGCCAGCAGCGCAATACGAACCGGCCAGAGAAGCTCGACATTGGTCTGGAGAAAATGGCCGTAGCGGTTGATGGCCTCCGGGCCGAGAAAAATTTGCAGGTTTCCCACGAGATGGCCAATGACAAACAAAAACATCAACGCCCCACTGCCCGCCATGAGATACTTCTTGCCGAGCGAGGAACAAAACAGATTGCGCAATAAGTTCACCATGTTTTGTTGAACCTTAGTTCCATTTCATTCAGTTAATCTAATGAATCTCCAGCGAATTAGTCAATTCGCTAAATCATGTATTAGGCCATCTTGCCCTCTTCTGAAGTCATCTTATCAGGGCGGGCAGGAACCGGAGCGACGCAAGTGGCGCGGGAATTTGGCCGCGCGTGAGCAGCAATGCGCGCAGGCCGGCCGCGCGCGCGCCAGCAATGTCCTCCGTGGCGCTATCGCCAATGTGCAGAATGGCCTCGCGTCGTATGTCAAGTTGCGCTACGGCTTTTTGGAAAATCTTCGCCTCCGGTTTTTGCGCCCCTCCCGCGCCGGAAACAACGATACTGTCAAAATAATGATCCAATTGCAGTTCATGCAGCAACGGGCGCAGGCGTTCGTCCCAATTGGATATAATGCCGAGCTTGAGGCCGCGCCGCTTGAGTTCGCGCAAACATGGCTCCACGTCGTCAAAAATCCGCCAGGGCGCGGCGGTGGCGAAGTGGCTATAGATCTCGTCGAAGAGACTCGCGCTGGGCGGCTCGGCGGTTAAACCGGAAAACGTTTGCCGGACTAATTCCGACCAGTCGGACCGGCGGTACTCGAAATTCTTCCTAGCCGACCACGCCAGCGCGAATTGACGGTCCAAATCCTCCGCTGCCACCTCCACGCCGTGCCGCACCGCCACTCGCGCATAAACGCTCCCGACCGATGGCCACGGCTCGATGAGCGTGCCCCCGACGTCGAAGGTCACGGCACGGATGCCGGAAAAGTTCTGGGCAGCGCCGTAGTCGTTGAGACCGCGCTCGGAATCGGACGAGGCCAGGCCAAGCTCCTGCATCGCTTCGCCCACAAAATGAAGAGAGCCGGTGACCACCACGAACTTGTCCTGCGCGGCCTGCGCCAGCGCTTGGGCGATATTCGCGCATACGACAACCTCGGCGGCGGCGTTGGCCGCGCGGCAGCAATCGGCCAGAACCCGCGGGTCGGCGCCGCGGTCGCTGGCGATGGGGCAAAGGAAGATTTTCGCGGCCACCGGCGCCAGGCAACGGCAAATCGCGGCGTAATCCTTATCAGACATGGTGCCGAGAATCAGCGTAGTCGCGCGGCCCACAAAGCGAGTTTGTAGCGCGGCGACCAAGGTCTGCGCGCCAGCGGGATTGTGCGCTCCGTCAAGTAGAACGATACGTCCATCGGGCTGTTGGACCATTTGCAAACGGCCATCCCAATGCGTTGCTTTCAAACCCTCGCGCATCGCCTTTTCAGGCACCGGAATGAGCGGGTGGAGCAGCCGCACGACAGCCACCGCGAGCGCTGCGTTTCGCTTTTGGTGTTCCCCTCCGAGGGCGACCTCCCAAGGTTCGGCCAGTTCCGCCACGACGGTTAGCGGGGCCTTTTGTTGACGGGCAACTTCAACAATGACGCTCAGGGGCCCGGCGTCGTCTGTGGCGGTCAGCGCCGGAACGCCAGGTTTGATAATGCCGGCTTTTTCTCGGGCGATCTCAGGCAATGTCTTGCCCAACCACTGTTGGTGATCCAACTGCACGTTGGTGATAACGCTGGCCAGCGGCGTGACGATATTGGTGGCGTCGAGACGGCCGCCCAGGCCGGTTTCCCAGATCACCAGGTTGCATTTCTGTTCGGCGAAATACTTCAGCGCCATCACCGTGACAACCTCGAAAAAAGTGGGCGGCGACTCCGCGCCCAGGGCATCGATGGCAGCGCGGATCTCCTCCGTCAATCGCGCGACATCCTCCTTGCTGATGAGCTGGCGCCCAACCTGTATGCGCTCGGCGAACGAAACGAGGTGCGGCGAGGTGAACAGACCCACACGGCACCCAGCCGCGCGGTAAATGCTCTCCAGCATCGTACAGGTCGAGCCTTTGCCGTTGGTGCCCGCGACGTGGATGAAACGCAAGTGATGATGCGGATTGCCCATGGCCGCGGCCAGGCGGCACGTATTGTCCAATCCCAGCTTCATGCCGAAAAGGCGCAAGCTGTAAAGGAACTCGATGGCTTGGGGATAAGTCATCCAATGCGGGAACAATCCCTAGACTTGACATAAAGCGCGCGCGGCATGTTCCGCCCTCTTCTGCACATATTGCGCCAGAATGCTCACGGCGATTTCCTGGACGCTGGCCGCGCCAATGTCAAGACCGACAGGGCTGGCCACACGCGCGAATTCCTCCGCCGTGGCGATGTTCCGCTTGAGAAAACCTTCGCGAATCATGCGCGCCTTGCGACGGCTGCCGATCATACCAAGAAAAAGAAATGGCTTGTGAATCCATTCGGCCAGAACGTTGGCGTCATGCTGGTGGCCGCGCGTCACGATCAAACCCAGCGTCGGCGGCGCAGGCAAAGGAGTATCGAGCAATTCGCCCCAATTGCCGACTCGTAGATGCACGCCTTCGGGAAAATGATCCGCGTTGGCCAGCTCAGGCCGGTCGTCAAAGACGGTCACATCGAAGTCCAGCGCCTGCGCCAGCGGCGCTACGGCTTGCGCGATGTGCCCCGAGCCAGCGATCCACAATGATAGCGGCGGCGAAACCGTTTCACGATAGAGCCAGCCATCTTCATCGCCCTCCTCCGCCCAGGCGATGGCGAAATCGTCGCGTACACCCCAAGCGCGCACTTGGTTGCGGAGGGCTAGAGCGGACCAGATGTCCACAGCTTCAGCGGCGCGGGGCAGGATGAGCCCGAAGACGGTGCCGCCACAGATCAATCCATCGTCCCAACCAAAATCGTGATCAAGTGTCAAGTTGAACGTAGCCGGTTGACCGGTCGCCAGCGCCTGGCGGGCGCGGCGGCGGATTTCCGCTTCAAGACATCCGCCGCCCAGGGTGCCGAGCATGCGGTCATCGGGCAGAAAAAGGGCTTTGGCGCCTTGCTTTTGCGGGCTGGAACCTTTGACGCGGGAAATAATGCCCAGCGCAAAGCGAGGACTTCGCTCCAGTTCTTGGACGACTTGTTCGAAAAAGTGAACCATAAACGCGCCACCAGCAGCCGAATTGCAGCATAACGAATCTCAAGCTGATTGCAATAACACCCTTGAATTCGTTCTCGCTTATGGGATAATCCCATTATGAAATTGGTCGCCGACAAGAATGGGAGGATCTGCTCCGCTGAGCTATTTCCGCCGCGCACTGCGTTCGACGCTTCCCGTCAACCGGACGGCAGCGTGCGCGTGGTGGAATTGGTGGAGAAGGAAGTCCCATTAGTAAAGCCAGTTAGGACGGCAGCAGGATTTCTCATGTTGCCCGTGAAAGCTAGCCGGAAAACCATTCGCGCCGCTCTACGCGCAGACCGTGACTCTCGATGAGGTCCTACTCGGATAGTTCGGCATTGATTGAGGCGTTTCAGAACCTGGCATTGCGCTCTCGATTGCATCGAGAGGGCGGCTTAACACGCACGCACACTTTGGCGGAAGTGTTTTCCACGCTCACGGGCGGCCAACTGGCATTCCGACTGGATGCGGATGCTGCGGCTCAAGCCATCGCAAGTCTGGCCATGGATTTGGAATTTCACGATCCGACGGCGCCGGATATTTTGACAGCGTTGAAGGCCGCGCGAAAAAAGGGGGTTCGTGGCGGGCGCGTTCACGATTATCTGCATGCTCTGGCCGCAGAAAAGTCCGCCGCTCAAAAGCTTCTGACTTTGGATAAGAATGATTTCAAGGATTTGGCGACGCTCGAAATTGAACAAGTCTGAGAAAAGTGCCAGGCCGAATATCCGATAGGCTCTGGCGACATCGGTAATTTCGCAAATTGGGCCATTACTCGCCGCCGGTTGAAGCTTCGACAAAATTGCGGCGCTTGACCCGACTCCTGACTCGTAGGCACTCTACTTCCCGGTTCAAACCATGCGCCATAATCAATTCGCATTATGATGGACGATGTTCCGACTGCCGCGCAACCAACCCCGGCCCGTCCTTCCTCGTCGCCACATTGGCTGCCACGCATCGGCTCTCCGGCTTATCACGTCATGCTCTCGGTGGTGGCCATTCTGATCCTCGGCCCGCTGGGTGGCATTTCTGCCGCGTTCATGAACTTCTCCATCGGGTTCTATGTCGGCGGCCAGGTGTTGGCGGGGATTTTGGGCAGCGCCGTCACCCTGCCCTACGGGCCGGAGGGCAAACATGGCGCCAACTACATGCAGACCATGGCCGCCTCCGTCGCCGGCATGTGCGGGATGTCCGCGCTCGTGCAGGCGATGGTCTGGATGGGCCTGCCGCAACCGCCCATGTGGCAAATGGTGCTCTACTTTATGTGCATCGGCATGTTCGGCGTCGGCCTGGGCATGCTTTACACGCCGATCCTGGTGGATCGCTTGCAATTGACCTATCCGTCCGGTTTGGCCGTGGCGAACATTTTGCGCGCGTTGACCGACAAGGAATTGCTCAAGCGCTCCATTTTCAAGTTGGCTGGCAGCCTTGGCAGTGGCTTTGGCATGGCGCTGGCGGCGGCGAAAATTACAAGTCTCAATGGACTCAGGGACCTTTCGGTCTCGACGCTCGGTGGCGGGATGATTGTCGGAGCGCGCATCGCGCTGCCGGCCTTGTGGGTGGCGCTCATCGGAATCTGGCAGACGCCGCATTTGCTGAGCATCGGATGGCTCGACCCGGGCGATCATTACCGCGCCATTGGCTTTATCATTTCGCTGGGCGCGATCATGGGCGCGGCGATGCTCGATGTGGGCCTTATTCTGGTGCAGGCGGTGCGGCGGTTCCGCGAAACAGGCACGACAGCGGCAGAACCCGCGCCAGATTGGAAACGCGTGAACATGATGCGCCTGATAATGTGGGTCGTATTTTGGGGCGCGGGCACCGTGATCATGGGAAATCAAGTGTTGCAGCAACCAGTCCTCTTCCTGCTCGTGGCGATTGGTCTTTGCTTTGTTTTCGTGCTGGTCAACGGCATCGCGCTGGGCATTTCGGATTTCAACCCAATCTCGAGCGCGTTCGTGATGTCGGTCCTAATCATGGCAGCGGTGGGTCTGCGCAATCCGGGAGTGGGATTATTCTGCGCGGCCATCCTTGCCATCGCCACTGCTGAGGGAGGCGATATGCAACAGGATCGTTCCACCGGCTGGCGCTTGGGCACCAATCGCGCCGTGCAATTCCGCTACCAGGTCATCGGCATCGCCATGGGCGCGCTGATGATGGTGATCCTGGCTCGATTATTCATGCATGCGTATCCGATTCTCAACGTGGACCAACGCACCCACAAAAACCTCCCCAGCACAATACATTGGCAGTCGGCCTTCACTTATAAAATGGTGGGAGCGTTGCGCGGCATTGTGGAATCCAAACCGCGCGTCATGCGCGCGCTATGCCTGGGCATTGGCATTGGCCTGCTGATGGAAATCATTCGCAAATTGATCAAGAATCGCCCGGGCTACAAAAAGTTCGCCATTAAAAATCGCGGGGGCCGCGTCACTTCGTTTCTTCTTGACGCGGTCTTTCTGCCCAGTCCGTATGCCTTTGCCTTCGGCGGCTTTGTCGAATTGCCTACCATCATTTGGTGGGCTGCCGGCGGCGGCGTCGCCTCGATTTATGAGCTTATCGAGGCCCGCCTCTGGCCTCCTGCGAAACGAGCTGATGGCGCATTGCCTTCCGATATGAGCACGATGTCGCTCGTCGGCGGAGGGTTCATCGCGGGCGACGCCCTGGCCGCCTTGGCTATCGGGGTGTACGGCATTTTGCAGGCGATTCAATGATGTCGAGCCTTGAAAAAATCATCGCGGACGAAATGCGCCAATGGAACGTCGGCGGCATCTCGGTCGCGCTGGTGGATGATCAGCGGGTCGTCCAGGCCGCCGGGTTCGGCGAGGCAAGGCGCGACTCGATCTTTCGTGTCGGCAGCATATCCAAACTTTTCAATGCCATTTCCGTCCTGCAACAGGTCGAGGCAGGCAAACTGGGCCTCGATACTCCCCTGCCCGCGGACGTGCTGCCGCTCAATCCATTTGTTGACAATCCGGCGGTGACGTTGCGCCAGACGCTTTGCCATCGCAGTGGCTTGCAGCGTGAGCCTCCAGTCGGCGGCTATTTTGACGACTCTGAACCGGGCCTGGCAGCAACGGTTGCCAGCGCGCGACCGTGCGTCCTGGCCACTCGTCCCGGCGCAGTGACCCGTTACTCCAATCTGGGTCCCAGCATAGCGGGACTGCTGGTCGAGCGCGCCAGCGGACTTTCCTTCGAGGATTACCAACGCACGCAGCTCCTGCAGCCGCTTGGCATGGCCGATTCGACCTGGACTCGGACGCAGCTTCCGCCCGGTCGCCTCATCACCTCCCAGATGCGCGTGGCCGACGGGGACGGCGGTTGGACACGCCGGTCAGCGCCCGTCTTTGACCTCGGCACGATTCCAGCCGGCAATCTTTTTTCGACGGTCGATGACTTGGCGCGGTTCGCCTCGGCGTTGCTGGCGGGCGGTGGCGGATTGCTGAAATCGGAAACGCTGGCCGAAATGTGGCGCGTGCAGTATCCGTCGGAAAACCCGCCTGCATTTGGGTTGGGATTCGCGGTGGGCCGGTTTCGGAATTGCCGCCTCATCAGCCATGGCGGCGCGGTTTACGGCTGCAGTTCCTACTTCGCTCTCATGCCCGAGGAGAAACTTGCGGCCATCGTGTTGGGCAACGAGGACGTTGTGAATGGACGCATTAGATACATTGCGGAAGTCGCGCTCGGCCAATTGCTGGAATCAAAATTTGGCGAGAAGACGCCGCCATCACAGGAATTTCCCGCGCCGCCGAATCTGGCCGCGTTCGCGGGCGACTACGAATCGCAAAGTTTTTGGGCTCTATTGGAAGTGCGGGACGGGCGATTGACCGGCGACATCTCAGGGCAGCCAACCATGTTCACGCCCGCTGGCGGTTTGAATTTCACCGCGCAAAGCCGATTGGAAAATGCATTACCGACGGCGTTTAAACAGGACGATGGAGGAAAGATTAGCGGCTTCACGATGGGTCCTCAGCGCTTCGCACGAGTCCCCGCGAAGCCTCGACCGCTCCCTGGCGAATGGCGCGCGTTTTGCGGGAGTTACGGTCCGGACTTCATCCCAGTGATCATAAGCGAACGACACGGACATCTCTATGCGATGACGGAAAACATGGCCAATTACCGCCTGACGCCGCTCAACCGCCACGCCTGCGCAATGCCTCCGGGCATGTATGCCGGCGAGCAGGTCGTTTTTCTTGACCAAGCCGATGGCCGGCCAAACGCCATTGATTTCGCCAGCATGCGGTTGCCGCGCGAAACGATTCTTGACACCGATATGCAACTCCAACTTCGCGATCTGCATCTGCCGCTGCGCCATCCATTCACCATCGCGCACGGCACCACTACCGTTCAACACAACCTGCTGGTTGAACTGACGCAGGAAGGCGTCACTGGCTATGGCGAAGGCGCGTCCGCCGATGCTTTTCCCGAATTCACCGCCGATTCCATGCGTGCCGCAATTGAAGCAGCCCGTCCTCTCATCGAAAGCGAAACTCTCGACGACCCGACGTCATTGTGGGAACGCCTTTTGCCCGCGCTCGGAGCGAATCGCTTCGCGCTCTGCGCGCTGGACGAAGCGGCGCACGATCTTTGGGGCAAACTGCGTGGCGCGCCCGTCTGGAAGCTCTGGGGCCTGGAATTACGCAACCTGCCGCTGAGCGATTACACAATCGGCATCGACACCACCGAGAAAATGATAGTCAAGATGAAAGAATTCGAGGGCTGGCCGATTTACAAAATAAAGCTCGGCACGAAGGACGACCTCGCCATCGTGCGTGAGCTGCGCCGCCACACCCAGGCCGTATTCCGCGTCGATGCCAACACGGCCTGGACAGCCGAACAAACCATCGCCTACGCGCCGGAATTGAAGAGTCTGGGAGTCGAGTTCATTGAGCAGCCGTTGCGCGCCACGGATTGGGACGGGATGCGGCGCGTGCATGCCCAGAGCGCGCTGCCAATCATCGCGGACGAAAGCTGCCTGATCGAGGAGGACGTGCCGCGTTGCGCGGGATTTTTTCACGGCATCAACATCAAGCTTAACAAAGCGGGCGGCCTGACGCCGGCGCGGCGCATGATCGCGCGCGCTCGGCAACTTGGCTTGAAGGTCATGGTGGGCTGCATGACGGAGTGCAGCGTGGGCATCAGCGCTATCGGCCAGCTTCTGCCCTTGCTGGATTACGTGGACATGGACGGGGCGGTTTTAATCGCGCGTGACGTGGCCAGCGGGGTTCACCTGGAACGCGGACGCGCCATTTTCCCGGAGGAAAACGGGAACGGCGTGCGGCTTCTGTAAATCAAACGGGGAGACATTCGCAACCGCGCTCGAAAAATCGCACGTCCGGGGCAGGCTGGCCCGTGTTCTCGGTGAGCAGGCAAAAGGTGGCAGGCCGGCCCACGGCCAATTCGTGGCTTAAGCCCATGAATCGCGCAGGCAGATCGGACATCCTCCGCCACAATTGCGGCCAGGGAACATCCAGCATCGCGGCGGCGCGGGAAATGCCGTCGATGGGACGCAAGGCGGACCCGGCGAAATTGGTCTGGCCGGGTTGGCGCACGATTTGGTCCGGCCCCACCTCAACCTCCAGCGCACCCAAAGTGTAACGCCCCGGCGCCGCGCCTGCCGCAGCCATCGCGTCGCTCACATAGACGATATTTTCGGCCGGCATCAGCCGATGGATCAAGCGAAACAGCTCGGCCGAAACGTGAATGCCATCCGGGATCAGGCTGACGGTCAACCCGGACGCGTCCAGCACGCGCCACAGGATGTTATCGTGTCGGTCCAACTCGCGCGGGCAGCCGTTGCCAAGATGAGTGAAACCGGTCGCGCCGGCTTGCACTGCGGCGTGAATCGTCTGGGCGGAAGCGTCCGTGTGGCCCAGGCTGACTTTTACGCCGAGAGATACCGCCAGGGCGATGGCCTCCGACGCGCCAGGCCGCTCCGGTGCGATTGTCAATAATAGTGGATCGTTGCCGGTCAGGGCGCGCAGGGCGCGTATTTTCTCCGGCGTCGGGGCCAACATGAGGGCTGGATCGTGCGCACCGTGAAACCCCGGTTTGGCCGAGAGGAACGGCCCTTCGATGTGCCAGCCAGCAATGGCGGCCTGCAAATCCTCCGACTCCGCGCGCAACGCGACGGCGCGAGCGAGGCGTTCGATCAATCTAGGCCACTCAGTTGTGATGAGCGTGAAAAGAAACCGGCCGCAGCCCTCCAACCGTAACGCGTGGACGCCTCGGGACAAATCGGCCGTGGAGAGATCGTCCCGTTGAAAATCGACTCCGCCAAAGCCATTGACTTGCAAATCGAAGAGCGGCGGCGCGAGCCAAACTTTTTCCGCCAGCGCGCGCGGCAAGGACTCTAGTTCGCGGATGATGCCCTCTTCCCAAATCAGGCGCGTCGGCTGTCCCGTGGCCCAGTGCAAAGCGGCCACCTCGCCGCTATTCACGGGATTTCTCCGCGCGGTAGGCCTCGGCCAGCAAAGTGATGGGATGGACCAGGCGCACGGGAATTTTTTCCCGGCGAATGCCATTGGCCATGTGGGCCAGGCAGCCGGGATTGCCGGTCGCAACCACGGCGGCCTTGGTGGAAACGATGTGCCGGAGCTTGCGATCAAGAAGCTGATTGGCCATCTCCGGCTGAATTAAATTGTAGATGCCCGCGCTGCCACAGCACCAACTGCTCTCCGGCAACTCCGTCAGCGTCAGATTCGGAATGGCGCGCAAAAGTTGCCGCGGCTGCGCGGTGATCTGTTGCCCGTGGCACAAATGGCAGGCCTCGTGATAAGTGACGCTTTGCGCGGGCGCGCCCGGCTTGGGTGGCGTGAGGCCGATCTGCGCCAGCCACTCGTGAATGTCCTTGAGTTTGGCGTCCCATTGTTCCGCGCGCTGGCGATAAACGGGATCGTCCGCCAGCAGCCGGGCGTAATGCTTCAAATGCGAACCGCAGCCAGCGGCGTTGCTGATGATGGCGTCGAATTGCTCCGGCGGGAATTGATCCAGGCTGCGGCGCGCCAACTGGCGGGCCATTTCCAATTCCCCGTTGTGCGCGTGCAACGAACCGCAGCAATGCTGCGCGGGAGGTGTGACGACTTCGCACCCATTGCGGGCCAGGACCTCGGCGGTGTCGCGGTTGACATCGCTGAACATCAGGTCCTGGGCGCAACCGGTGAGCAAGGCCACGCGAAATTTCTTGAGGCCGGCGGCGGGCGTGACCGGCGCAATTAGCGCGGACGAAAATTTGGGCCGGATGACCGGCGTCATCGCTTCCAACTCGCGCCACCTTCGCGGCAGCAGTTTGAGCGCGCCGCAACGACGGACCAAACCTTGCAGCCCCGTCTGGTGGTAGAGGCGGATGAGGGCGCCGACGAAGCGAAGCCGGGCCAAGTCCATAAAAAGCCAGCGCAGGGTCAGCCAACGGATGAAGCTGCGTTTGGGTGCGCGCAAGACGCCGCTCTCCTCTGCTTCGGCGCGCGCGTGTTCAAACAACTCGGCGTAATTCACGCCGGCGGGACAGGCGGTCATGCAGGCCAGGCAGCCGAGGCAAAAATACATTTCGTCGGCAAACGTCCGGGTCGGTTCGAGGCGTCCGTCGGCGATGGCACGCATGAGGGCGATGCGTCCGCGCGGGCTGTTGCGTTCGAGCTTGGTTGCGTCGTAGGTGGGGCAAGTCGGCAGGCAGAGCCCGCAGTGCATGCACTGTTGAACGACCGAGTAATCCAGTCCGCGCAATTGCGAGAGTCGAGGCGCGGGCGCCGGGACGGGAATGGTCGAAGCAGCTACGGTGTGTTGGGCGGAAGACATTAAACGTGAGTTGCCAGCGCGCCTTCAATCCTTCGACACCAAGTCCGCCTCCTTGGCCACAAGATTTTCGTTATGAAAGGAGCAAATGACGATGGTGCCTCCGCCCGCGCCGCGGCGGATGTCAAGTGAAGCGCCGATCATTTTGGCCCGGTAATTCATAATGTGCAAACCCATACCAGTGCTATTCTCCATGACTTCCGGAAACCCAACGCCATCGTCTTTGACAGTCAAAATCACTTCCTCATCCACCGCGCCCAGGCCGATGGATATGCTTTTGCAATGCCCGTGTTTGAGCGCGTTGTTGACGGCTTCCTGGGCAATGCGGTAGAGATTGTTCCCAGCTACGGTGTCGTGCAAAAGAATATGCTCCTCGCACGAGAACTGGCAGGCGACACTGTTGCGCACCTGAGTCGTTTCCGCCAATTCCTCCAAGGCGGAGGACAACCCCTCGACTTCCAGACGCACCGGATAAAGTCCGCGCGCCAGGTGCCGGGCCTGGGAAATGCCGTCATTCAGCATCTCGGTAATTTGTTCGGCCTGCGCCGTTTCAGGCAGTTTGTAGCGCTCCAGTTTCTCGCGCAGCAACTCGCACGCGAAAGCAATGCTGACCATTTGCTGGCAAAGCGTATCGTGCAAATCCTGCCCGATGCGGCGCTGCTCTCGGTCGCTGATCTCGGCCACTTGCCGTTCCATCAACTTGCGCGCGCTCAAGTCAGTATAGACGACGACCCCGCCCTGAATCCGGCCATGCTCGTCCTTGAGCGGCCGCCCGGTGGCAGTCAGCCAAAGGCCGTCGGAGGCGTCGGTCTTGCGCAAAAAAATCTCCGCACCATCGATAATCTCGCCGCGCATGGCGCGGAGCAAGGGGTGCTCGTTGGTCGGATAAGCAGTCAACGTGCCGGAAAGGTAGGTCTGGTATTGCTCGGAGGAGTCTCCCGGCGCAACGGTTCCCAAACCGGCGCGGATAAGGCGTTCGGCGGCGGGATTGAAGAGCAGAATTTTGCCGCTGGCATCGGCCACGATGACGCCGTCGCCCATGCTGTTCAAAATGGATTGCAAAATGCTGGTTTGTCGGAGCAAAGCCGCCTCGGACTGGGCCAGTTCCACAGCGCGCTGCTCGGCGGCGGCGCTGCGTTCGGCCACGCGTTGTTCCAGAGTCTCGTTGAGAGATTTCAACGCGGCTTGCGCCTCGGTGCGTTCGAGAACCTGCGCCTGCAAGGCCGCGTTCGCTTGAGCCAATTCACTGGTACGTTCCTGCACGCGAGTTTCCAACCCCTCCTGGGCTCGGCGAAGAGCCTGTTCCACCCGCTTGCGCTCGGCGACTTCAGAGGTCAAGACAGCCAGCATCGCGTACAAACCCAGGCGCTGCGCCGCGTTCCAGAAAAGCAGCCAGTGTTTATCGATCGAACCCGGGTCCAGATACTTCGCCGCGAACCATATAATGCTGGCCACGGTGGCTATTAGAATGCCAGGCCAGCGCCCGGCAAACCAGGCGACAAAGCAGATGGGGATGAGATAAAAGGCCATCATCACAACCATCGGGCCGGTCACGTAATCCAACTGACCAATAAAAACCGCCCCGATCAACCCCAGCACAGTCAAGGTCGTGCGCGATTTCCGATTCAGGTATTCGATGACCATGTCGCCGCCGGCTTCAAAGCCTAGACGCAGTATAAACTGTATACTATGTTTAGCGCAAGGCTGGGATAAAAACGAGCGGATGGGCCAAGGTTGGTTTGAAATTTGCTTTGTAATGGCGCGTTGTCAAATTAGCGACGGACTAACCCGATTGGGCGCTGTGGCGTGTTTACGCTTGCCGAAGCGCCAGGAGCTCGCTTTGACTTGAAACTTACCTGATGATAGTTCGAATTTGCAGGAGGATGGCTGGTGGGTTCGTTTTCGCGGCTTTGATGTCGTTAACAAGCGCCACCTATGGCCAGAGCAAGGTTTCCGCCGCCAAAGAGACCGTGCTGCTGATGGTTTCGGGCACGGTGGAGGTGGCTCCTTCTGGAACCTCCAATTTTGTTGCTGCCCACGCCACGCAGGTTTTGCACGTGGGCGACCAAATCCGTACCGGCAAGAATAGCCGGGCGACCGTCCGTCTCTCCAATCTGAGCGTCATCCGCGTTTACGAATCGACGACCATGGTCATTCGTCCCCCGAGCAAGGCGGAACGGAACGCCTCCATCGAAGTCAAATCCGGCTCCACTTACTTCTTTAATCGGGACAAACCCAACGAAACGCAGTTCGCCACGCCGTCTTCATCCGGGGCCATTCGCGGCACGGAATTTAACCTGACCGTCGATGACAATGGGCGCACCGAGCTCGCCTTGCTGGACGGCCAGGTGGCGCTGAGCAATGCCCAAGGCTCAGTCCTCATGGAGAGTGGAGAGATGGCGGTCGTTGAACAGAATCAGCCGCCCCACAAGTCACCTCTCCTCAACGCGATGAACATCATTCAGTGGACATTGTATTACCCGGCTATTTTGGACCCGGACGAATTGGAACTTAGCGTTGACGCCAAACAAGCGCTGGCCGCATCGCTCTCGGCCTACCGTAGCGGGGACTTGCTCCAGGCGCTGGCGCAATATCCAAATGGCCGGCAACCGGCGACGGAATCCGAGCAGGTTTACCAGGCTGCGGTGCTGTTGGCTTCCGGGAACGTGGCCAGCGCGCAATCGCTGTTGGGCCAGCCATTGCGGGAAGCGCGTGCGGCGGCTTTGGCAGACGCATTGAAAGAGATGATCGCCACCGTAAAGGGACAGCCGTGGCAGCGCACCGCGCCGCGAACTTTGGCCAGCGAGTGGATGGCTGGTTCGTATCAAGCCCAAGCGCAACGCGACTTGGAGAAAGCGCGCAGCATGGCGCTGAGCGCGGCGGCCAAAGTGCCTGGCTTCGGTTTTGCGCAGGAACGGGTGGCGGAGATGCAGTTCAGTTTCGGCCACACCGACGCGGCCCTGGCGGCGTTGAAGAGGAGCTTGGAACTTTCGCCGCGCAACGCGCAAGCGCTCGCCTTGAACGGATTTGCCTTGAGCGCGCAAAACAAAATCGCGGCGGCAGGCGAGTATTTCGACAAAGCCATCGCAACTGACGGTTCGCTGGCCAACGGCTGGCTTGGCCGCGGCCTGGTGCGCATTCGCCGCAATCATGTCGAAGAGGGCCGGCAGGATTTGGAAACGGCGGCGGCGCTGGAACCAAACCGGGCTTTCTTGCGCAGCTACCTGGGCAAGGCCTGGAGTATGGACGAACCGTTCCGCTACACGTGGAACACACATTTGGCGACGCGCGAACTTTCGCTGGCTATGCACCTGGATCCCGATGATCCGACCGCATGGCTCTACTCCGCCCTGCTCAACGATCAGCGCAACAACATCAACCAAGCCATCGACGACCTGGAGCATTCGCAGGCCCTGAACGGCAACCGGTCGGTGTTCCGCTCCGAGTTTTTGGTTGACCAGGACGCGGCGGTGCGGAGCGCGAATCTGGCGCTCATTTATCAGGACGCCGGCTTGAGCGATATCGCCGTGCGCGAGGCGAACAATGCGGTGCAAGACGATTATGCCAATTATT
>DASYNM010000112.1:0-5281 GCA_036008545.1 Verrucomicrobiia bacterium | reverse complement strand
TGGTATCAACCGGAAGTGGGCGCAAATCCGGTCGCCCCAGACCACGGCGCAGAACTCGTTCGGCAAAAACTGGCATCCCAATTCTTCAGCAAGGAGACCCACCAGAGATTGAACTGCACCACACGTTGGGCTTTTTTCATTCTCGGCGCGAAGCATTAAGCATTCCCACCAACCCGGACCTCGGCGCGGAAGCAGGCGAACCCGCACGTCCACAAAGTCTTTGGCTTCCAGCCAGCGGCGGATTTTTATTTCGCGCACCGTGAGATCGTGAAACACGTGGTCGATGAATTGCTCAGGGTCCAAATCGTCGTGAGGGACTGCCGCCGGGCCGCCATGGTACGCTGGGTTGGGGCTGTTCATTTTATTTGCTTCCTTTGTGCTTCATCTTCCTTGCCGCTTTAAAGGTGGTCTTGGCCCATGCCCGCCATTGAGCGAGTGTGCAACGACAGGGCCGATTTGGGCGCTTGCGCGTCCAGACGACGACGATGCGGTTTGGATAGCGCGTTTCAAGCGCCAGCACAGTGCGGCTGAAAATGCCTTTCATCCCTGCGCGGCTGGTTATGACTTTGGCCAGCCGGTCGCCGGGGCGAGGGTTGATTCGAGGGTTGCGCATAGCCATGCAAATCAGTCCTCGCCTTCCAACATGATGGTGATGACGGGCTGGGCGTCATCGCCGGGACCGCACAGCGCCCACAGGCTGATCGTTTCTCGACGGCCATCGCCGCGAACGTCCACCAGCACTTGGAAATGAACCCGGTCGGAGTTCGCGGCTTTGCCAGATGCGACCCGCAGCATCCAGAGCACATCCCAGAGCCGCCCGGTGAGCGACTGCCCGCCTTTTAGTTCGAGGACTTCGCCGTCGCCATCTGGCCGCCAGCTTCCGCCCGCCTCGATGGTCTGCGCCCAAGCAGTGCGCGTCAAGGCGACCGGCACCTTGAACCCGGCCTGCTGGCAAAGCAGTTGGCCCTTGTCGTCGGTAGCGGTGGTCAGGTCCACGAGGACGCCGTCCGCGATGGCTTGGGCGCGGCTGTATCTGAAGATCGGGTTGCCCCACGGGTTGTCGGGTTGGTTTTGCATGGCAAGTATGCGGAGGGCGCGGGTCGAAGGCTAATCGAGAACAAAGTTGAAATAGAATCGCGGCTGGTGCTGGAACTCCAAGCTGCCCTTGCGCCCGTCAGACCTGCGCCGGACGACCACATAAGGAGCCATGAAGCCGAGCACCTCAAAGTCCTTGGCAAGCTGCGCGGCGTCCCAAATCTGGCCGTATTGAGCTTCTAGGCGCTTCCGCTCGGCCAGCACGTCATCCGATTCGACCGTGCTGTTGATCTCCACCAGCCTGCGGCGGCGGAGTTCTTCCGTGTCGTCTTCCTGCGGCGCGAGTAAGCGCGGCTTCATGGCTTTCGCATCAGTGGCGGGGTGAAATTGTCCGGCTCTCTTCATGCACATCCTCACTTCTTGGAATACTTTCCGGCAGCCAACCACAGCCCCAAACCGGCCCACGGAAGAAGCAGCAAGCCTGTGGGAGCCGCATCGCTCATTTCCGGGTCGCCCAAAATTACAATCGCGCCGATCACGCAGGCCACCGCCAGCGTCAGCCCCAGCAGAACCGCCGCCGAGCGGTGTGCGAAGCACAGGACAAACAAACCCAGCAAGAGGACCATAAAAGCGGCCACCGGGAATATGGGAGTCAGTGCAAAGACCACCAAGAGCCAGAATGCCAAGCCGCAGCCCTGACCGGAGTTTGGCTGGTTGGATTCTTGATTGTCCATGTGGTGGAGGTTGGTAGCCGGGTCAGCCGACAGCTTCAGCGGGGGAACTGGTCAAACGTCGTCATCATAGCCACAAATTACCATTTTGTTCTGCACTTTGTCAAGAACAAAAGCATTGACGGCCATCGGCGATGGTTTATGTTGCCGCAATGAGACAGAGACAATCCGCTCCGGCCATTGAGCCGACCGACACGATCACTAGCATTTTCGCAGCCCGCCGCGACCTGCTTGCCGCCGTCAAGGCGGTGGTGGCAGGCTCAGGTTTTACGGTGGAGGAAGCCGACCTTTTGGTTTCCTTGTTTGGCGTCAGGAAACTAGACTGGGACGATCTGGAGCACGACAGGAATGGCTTTGTTGCTTTCAATCAACTTGAACGCTACCTCGTCCACAACCCCAGCCTGCTTTCCCGGCGCATCCGCAAGCTGGTCGCCGCCAAACCGTCGCTATTGGAAGTCGCCGATGCCGATCTTGCGTTGGGTCAGCATTTCAACGCAAAGCGCGTGCGAATCACCAAGGAGGGTGTGAGGCGGACTGAGCCGATCTGGAATCGTTTTCAAAAGATGTCCTCCATCTTGTTGGAGGGCATCCCGCCGCGTTTGCGGGCGGCCCATTTCCGCGTGAACCTAGAAATTAGCGCCCGCATTCGTGCGCGGCGGCAGAGCGCCAAGGATTTTTCGGTGAATGGGTGAGCAGGCCCGTTGGCTTTTACAGGCGGGGAGACACGCTTGGAGGCAGAACATGCTTCACGCTAATCGCAGCGACGACCTCAGCGTCTTGAACAATCACTAGGCTTTGCAGAATACGCCATGTGATCTGAAATTTATCGGTCGCTGGTAGCTCACTTACAATTTGACCAAGCTGCCGTCTGACGCGAACGGCATCCAACGCGTTGTTTTCACGGCGCATGTTTAGCCTGTAGCAATCGGGTTCGCCCGCCTCAGTGGTCACCTGAACATTCGTGTAGCCGTGTTCTTCGAGCAACCGCTGCAAATCGCACCTAAAGCCGATCATCTCGATGTAATAATCCGAGGAAACGTCATCCGGGTTTTGAGCTTGCCGTGTCTTCTGCGTTTTTCTGCCCATGTTGGTCCCTTTGCTTTTAGTAATCGTTGATGGAGTTGATGCACATTTGCCCTCCGGTCGCGTTCGGGTCAGTCAAATCAACCTGAATGGTGCCGTCTGAGCAGTCGAAATACCACAAGGTGTTTAATTCAATGGTTTGGGTACGTGATGGTTCGCCAACAAGGGCTTTGAAATTGGCGACTGTCGTCACTTTTATTCCTCCACCGGGGTTCCAGTAAGGTCTGACTTTTTTCCTCCATTCGGCTTTGGTCATCTTGGTTGAATCCACGACCGTAGTTGACTTGAGTTCGGCCAAATTTGTGACAGCAGCATCTGGGTTGGAAAGCATTTGTACAATCTGCTCTCTTAGACGCACTTTTTCAGGAGATCGCTCCTGCTCTTGGAGCACTTGCGCAACGCGCAAGGCCGTCATCCATTCAGAACCTTCCAAAGTCTTTGCGCTCACTCGCGCCCCTCTGGACAGCAGCAACTGAACAGACTCGGCATTTCCATAAATCGTTGCGTCGATCAACGCCGTGGCTCCCTTACCGCGACCTTGAGTAATTTCTGCGTTAATGTTGGCCCCCTTATCTAAAAGCATTTTGGCGATAGCCGTGTGTTTATCCGCTGCTATGAAAAGAACTGGCACACCAGAGGCATCAGGCCCATTTGGATCGACTCCATAATCCAGCAACGCTTTTACAACTTCAGCGTGGCCAGCGGAGACAGCCGCTGACAATGCAGTCTCTCCGTTAGATCGTTTAGCCACTGTGTCGAATACAGCGATCTTCAGATCAGCCTTCTTGGCGAGCAGCAGGTTTACGACTTCGGCATGTCCATTTTCTGATGCGAGAATCAATGCGGTTTCCCTGAAATCTCCCTCCATGCCTGCGGAGTTAGCATCAGCCCCTTTATCAAGAAGCAGTTTAACAATTGCCTCTTGGTTATTTGCGGCGGCGGCAGCCAGTGGCGTCCAGCCGACTTGATTGGTGGCGTCAATATCAGACTTGTCACGCAAGAACTGCTGCACGCTCTCCATCTGGCCCAAGGCGGAAGAATAGACTAGGTCATTCGTAAAGGACGCACCAGCGGCTTGGAGAATCTTCACGTTTTCAGACTTTCCAGATAGTGCCGCTGAAATAATGGGAGTCTGGCCCCAACTATTCGCGTCATTGAGGCGAGCGCCATGTTTTATGAGAGCTTTCAGCACCTCGACGTTGTCTTTGATTGCGGCGAATGCGAGAACCGTTGTGCTTGACTCATTTCGCGTGAAGTTCACATCCGCTCCCTCCGCCAAGAGAACGTCGACAACGGGTTTGTACTGGAATAACACGGCGACCCCCAACGCCGTGTTACCACGACTATTTGTCTGGTTTATATCGGCACCTTCAGCGAGAAGTTGCTTAACACGACGGGCATCACCGGAAAGCGCCGCCTGTATCAGTGGCTGGCTGTTGCCTGTGATTGAGGCGGTGGTTAATATCAGCGCGATTAAAAGCGCCTTGTGGAGTGATGTTGTTGTCTTCATTTGCCTTTTTTCTGCTAAATTTAAGAGTTATCCGCCAGCGAGCGTTTCAGAAACGCCCACAAAGTTATACCGACGGATTCAATCCTCAGAGGCACGCCCAGTCATCCCGTGCGCACACACTTACGATTGGGCCTCCGCGCTGCAAGTTTTGCCCATTCCTGCCATAATGACATCTGCTAAGAAAGCGTAGCAATTTCAGGGCCAACACTTGGTTAGGGTCTGGTTCGTCGAGCATGAGCCTATGGCCAGAACCAAAACACCCGCCAACATCGTCGGGCCGCAAATCCGCAAGCGGCGGGTTGGGCTTGGCCTGACACAGGAAGAGTTTGCCGCCCAGTGCCAGTTGGGCGGGCTGGACATCAGCCGGGGAACCCTGTCTCAGATTGAGGCGCAGTTGCGCTGCGTCACTGACGATGAGCTTTTCGCGTTGGCGCGGGTTCTCAAAGTCACGACCGACAGCCTGTTCCCGGCTCCGCAAAATGGAAGGAAGTCGGCACGCTGACCGTCCAGTCTCAGGTTGTCGATTCAGGCGCTACCGGGAGATCGGTGGCCATCTTCCCATCGCCGCATTGTCAAGAAAAGTTGCCTGCCTACCACGCAGCCAATTCATGCCTTGCGTGAGCCGAACGTGAAGAGTTCCCGAACGTCCACCTTCAGCGCCTCGGCGAATTTCTCCAGCCCGGCAATGGACGGCCCATTCGCGCCGCGCTCGACGAGGCTGACGAACTCGACCGAGTAGCCCGTCATTCCTGCAAGCTGAACCTGCGTCAAACCGATTTCTCGGCGTAGGTCGGCGATACGCTGGCCAAGTTTCTTTTGCAGCATGTGGGTCTACTATCACCTGGCGAATTCCATGACAACGGAGTTAAACTACGCTTTCAGCAACACCGATTTTTACTCCGGGAATGCCTGGCACGGACAT
>DASYNM010000111.1:0-3959 GCA_036008545.1 Verrucomicrobiia bacterium | reverse complement strand
TGCCGGCCATTCATGACCGCGTCTACGACGTAATTCATACCCCAGGAGGAGTCCACGTCGAAGGCATTGGTCAGCAATTCCGGCTTGGCCCCGGCGTCGGCCAGAATGATGACTTGCGGGTTGACTTTTTGGAGCGCGGCGCGGGCTTCCTCCCAGAAATCCAGCGGCACGTTGGGAGCTACATCCACGCGAAACCCGTCCACGTTGTAGTCCGTCAGCCAGTATTTCAGCATGTCGATCATATAACGGCGCACGTCGGGGTTGGCATAATTCAAGCCCGCGACGTCCTTCCAGGCGGGAACCGGCGGAATGATGTTGCCATTGGCGTCCTTCTCATAGAATTCCGGGTGCGTCGTCATGAGAACGCTGTCCCAGGAGGTCTGGCCCGCGACGATGTCCATCACCACTTTCATGTCCCTTTGGTGCGCCTGGTCCACCAGCCGCCGGAAATCGTTGGTGGTGCCGTAATCGGGATTGATGGCGTAAAAGTCACGCACGGAGAACGGACTGCCAAGCGTGCCCTTTTTCATGATCTGCCCGACAGGCTGGATCGGCATGAGCCAGAGGATGTTCACGCCCAAATCCTTCAATTCGTCCAACCGCGCGGTGACGGTGTTCAGGTCGCCGGCGTTGGAAAAGTTCCGTGGAAAAATTTCATACACGACCGAACTCCGCAGCCAGTCCGGAGATTGCCGCGTTTTCAGGGCGGACGGGTCGGCTTGCGCGGTCCCGTCGAACCGGGCCAGCAAGCAGCCGAGGCAAAACAAGGCCAGCAGGCAGGGCGTTTTTGGAATGATGCTTTTCATAGGTCTGAGAAGATGATGCTCCGTTGCTTAATAAACTTCCGATACGATTCGTCAAGGACAATTTCGCCGTCCTTCCGTGTCACTTCACCTTCAACACCCTGATCTTCGACGGGTCGTTGATGCCGAGTTGGAGCAGAGCGGCGTTGGTGTAGATTTCGAGGTCGGGATTGAATCCCGCCGCGCCGATCGCCTGCCGTTCGCGGTCCAGTTCGCGGATGGCCATGGTATCCAGCGCCACGGGGTCGCCGCTGAACCAAACCTGGTCCAGGACAGTGGAGTATTGCAACAGCACGCTCGCGCCGCCCTCGTATTGGCCGATGAGCGCGTCGGTGATGTTCAGCACCACGCGGTCGCCCACGGACGGCAGGGCGTTGATTTCGGGCACGGCCACGGAAAGGCGGTCGGGGTTGTTTTGGAAACGCAGAGTGTTGTCCACGCTGCCGAAGGCCAGGCTGTAAAGATGCCCACAAACACCGGCGGTCGGCTGGTTGAGCAGCGGGGTAATGCTGATGATTTTGGTGACCTGCCGGCTCAGGATTTTGGTGACGAAGGACTTTCGTCCCACGCCCTCGCCTTTTTTGCCAAATTCCAAATCGCCATAAACGAGGTTGCCGATAACGGCGCTGTCCGGCAGATAATAATTGGTGGGGTCGTAGCCGGCTTCCACGGCCCCCTCGGCGCGGACGATGAGCAGCCGCGCGAGTTTGAAGAACCCGGCGCTGCGCAGATCATCGGCCCGCCTGTCCCAGATGATGATGTGGCGTGGAGGCAACCCGGCCTCCTCCAGCCCGTGGATGACTGCGGCCACGACGGCGGGGCGCGTGCCGCCGATTTCGCCGGCGGCGGAAAAGACCTTGATGCCGACGATGTCCTGCGTCGAGACGAGGCTGCGCCAGGCGGCGGCCACGGTGGGCCGGCCAGTGAAGTTGGTGATGCCACGGTCCACCATCGCCTGGACGATGGGTATTTGCGGCTGGAAACTGACGACGGCGTCCGGGTCGCTGACGACGACGACGCGTGAGACGCCGGCGGGAGAAAGCGAAAAGGCTCCGGCCTGCATTGGAAAGACCCCCAGCCAGAGCAAAAAAAATGCGAATTGAATCAGCGCGTTTCTTGACACTCTCGAACCGGAATGTTACCACCAACACGAATGTTGACCACCAAAAATGAGCGGACCGGGCAAAAAAGGGCCGGAATGCTTTTCCGTCTCGTTTTTCCAATCTTCCTGGCCCTGGCCGCGGCGTTGTCCGGCTGCTCGCCGGCGGGAACGCATGCGCTCCTCAAAGGCAAGGAATTGCTGGACCAGGGCGATTACGCCGACGCCGCGGATGAGTTCAAAGAAGCCACGGAATACATGACGACGAATGCGGAGGCGTGGAATTATCTCGGCGTGGCCGAGCAGCACTCGGGCCAAATGGAGGAGGCGGCGAGCGATTACCAGCGCGCGCTGGAACTGGACCGCGATTTGAGCGAAGCGCATTACAACCTCGGCTGTCTCTGGCTGGAACAAAATAAATTGGACGACGCCGTGAGTGAATTTACCGCTTACACCCTGCGCAAGGTCAACGAGCCGGAAGGCTGGCTCAAGCTCGGGCTGGCGCAACTCCGCACCCACAATCTCCTGCCGGCGGAAAAGAGTTTCAGCACGGCGCTTTACCTCAGCCCGAACAACGCCGAGGCGTTGAACGGCCTGGGCCTGGCGCGGATGCAACGGAATCGCCCGGAGGAAGCGGTGAAATTTTTCCAGGCCGCCGCCCAAAACCATCCCGACTACGCCCCGGCGGTTTTGAACTACGCGACCGTGGAGCATGAGTATCTCCACAACGACCGGCTCGCCCTGGACGAATACCACGCTTATCTGGCCCTGAACCCGCGCCCGGCGGATTGGGACGACGTGAATGCGATCGCCAGCAGCATCGAACAGACTCCGATGCTTGCCGCCGCCACGCCGCCGCCGCGTCAAAATATCGAGACCCAGCCGCCCCGCCAAAATCCGGTTTATACGCAACCGCGGCAGGAGCAGGCCAAGCCGGTAGAAACGCGCAAACCTCGCCCGGAAGAATCCCGAACGCAATCAGAAGACGCCGACAACGAGGAACCGCCGCCGGCCCAGCCGGTTTACGTGCCGCATAACGAACCGACACAAACCGTCCAGGTCCAGCCCGAAACGCCGATTGTGATGACGCCCAACACATCCAACCCCACATATCGGCCGGTCCAGGAACCGGAAATGTACGCCTCGATTCAACCCAATCCGCCCCAATCCAATCCGGACTACAATCCACTTCATTGGTTTCATTCTTCGACGACACAGCAGGACGCGAAGGTGACGCCTTTGCCGCCGGAAAGTTATCCGGGCTACCAGCCGCCAAAACCTGTCCACATTGTGCAGCCCGCGCCGCCGTCTTATCCGAGCTATCTCTATTTATCGCCGCGCAAGCCTTCGCCGGGCTACCGCCGGGCCGCGTCCGCGATGTTTGCGCGCGCGCGGGAATTTGAGCAGCAGCGGAGATATACCGACGCATTGGATGACTACCGGCTGGCCACGCGGGAGGACCCAAGCTGGTTTGAGGCGCAATATAACTCCGGCGTGCTGGCTTACCGGCTGCGCGATTATCAGTTCTCCTTGTCGGCTTATGAAATGGCGCTGGCTATCGAACCGGGTTCCACCGACGCGCGTTACAACTTTGCCCTCGCGCTCAAAGCGGCCGGCTATGTGCCAGACGCGGTAAATGAATTGAAAAAAATCCTGGTCACCAGGCCCAACGACGTGCGGACGCACCTGGAACTGGGCAACCTTTACGCGCAGCAGTTATATGATGTCTCCCATGCGCGAGAGCATTATCTGAGGGTCTTGCAACTGGACCCCGCCAATTCGCAGGCGTCGAACATCGAGTTCTGGCTCTCGGCCAATCCCCAGTAGATTGTCCCTTGCGAAAACGGCCGCGCCGCTCCAAATTCAAGGCATGGCACTGACGCCTTCCACCATGCTGCCGCTCGGCACGACGGCCCCGGATTTCAAGCTGCCGGATACCAATGGAAAAGTGGTTTCGCTTTCAGATTTCAAAAATGCGCCCGCGTTGCTGGTGCTATTCATTTGCAACCATTGCCCTTACGTAAAACACATTCGCGCGGGCCTGGCGCAGTTAGCGC
>DASYNM010000110.1:0-7312 GCA_036008545.1 Verrucomicrobiia bacterium | reverse complement strand
CAGGACAAAGTAGAGTTGACATGGAGCCAACCGGAAGAGGCCAGCGATGCCGCTATCCTGCGCGCTCACACGCAGGAGCATGTGGCGCGATTGGAGAAACCCTTCGACTTCGACGGCGACACACCGGCCCACCCGGATATCGCTGCCCACGCGCGGCGGTCCGCCGGTGGCGCGTTGCGAGCGCTGGCCGCCGCCAGAACGGGGCAAACTGCATTCAGCCTTATGCGTCCGCCGGGCCACCACGCAACGCAGGACCGCGCGATGGGATTTTGTTACCTCAATTCCGTCGCCATCGCCGCGTTGGAGGCACGGGCGACAGGATACGAGCGCGTGGCGGTATTTGACTTCGACGTTCATCACGGCAATGGCACGGAAGAGATTCTACTTGACAAGCCCAGCCTGGCCTTCATTTCCGTTCATCAATTTCCGGCTTATCCCGGCACGGGCCAGGAAAACCGTGGCGGCAATTGCTTCAACTTTCCCGTCGCGCCCGCCGCACCGCGCCAAGAGTACCGCGCCATCCTTTCCGAGGCTTTCGCCGAGTTGAAAAATTTCCGGCCGAACATGGTTGCGGTTTCGGCGGGCTTCGACGCCTTCCGGGGCGATCCGTTGGCGCAAGGGACGTTGGAGGCGGAAGATTTTCGATGGCTGGGAGAAACGATTCGCGGCTTGGGAGTTCCTGCTTTCAGTGTGTTGGAGGGCGGTTACAGCGCTCAATTGCCCGAGTTGATTCTGGCTTACTTGCAAGGCCTCGATGGATAAATGCGAGCCATGAAAATTTTGGTAGCCATCACCGGCGCGAGCGGCGCGCTTTACGCCCAACGGCTGCTGGACAATCTCGATGCACGTCAACACGAAATCCACGTCGTTCTGAGCAACTACGCCCAAATCGTGCTGGCGCAGGAATTGCCCGGTGGCCTGCGCTTGCCCGAAGGCGCGCGCACGCATGGATTGCGCAGTATGAACGCTCCGTTCGCCAGCGGCTCCAACCCGATGGACGCCATGGTGGTCATCCCTTGCACTATGGGCACGCTGGGTCGGATTGCCCACGGTTTCAGCGAGGATGTGCTGCTGCGCGCAGCGGACGTGGCGCTAAAGGAAAAGCGGAAATTGATTCTAGTCCCGAGGGAGACGCCGCTCAATTTGGTGCATGTCAAGAATTATGAATTGTTGATGCTGGCGGGTGCGACCATCTTGCCGGCCAATCCGTCCTTCTACCATTGCCCGGCCACCATTGAGCAGGTTATCGACACCGTCGTGGGCCGCGTGCTGGATCACCTGGGCATCGCGCACACACTCTCACCGCGTTGGCAGGAGGAAAAGGAGTTGGAGTAGCGCGCCTGCTAATTGATGCCGTCCAGAAATTGCCGCAATTGGGCCAGGGCGCGGGCGCGGTGGCTGATTTTATTTTTGACTTCCTCTCCCAGCTCGGCGAACGATTCCACGAAGCCTTCCGGGACAAAAAGTGGGTCGTAACCGAAGCCGCCCGCTCCGGCAGCGGCGAAAGCGATGCGGCCCTCGCAATGCCCTCCGAACAAGAGCGTCGTCTTGCCCCGAGCCGCCAGCGCCAAAACACAACGGAACCGCGCCATGCGCCGGTCGGACGGAACGCCCTCCAGCAACCGAAGCAATTTGGCATTGTTGTCCGCATCGGGCGAGTTGGTTGTACCCGCCTCGTCGTTGGCGGCAAACCGCGCCGAGTGGACGCCGGGCGCTCCGCCAAGAGCATCGACTTCCAAGCCGGAATCATCCGCCAAGACGTAAAAATGTTCGTTTAGCTTGGCCGTCGTTGGTTGCAGCTCCAGCCACGCAGCGAGCCCTTCGGCTTTTTTCGCGGCATTGCCGGAAAAGGTGGCGGCATCTTCGGCTACGGGCGGCGCGCCTGGAAAATCATGTTGGGATAGAATGCGAAACTTCGTACCCAGAATGCCCCGGATTTCCCCGACCTTGTGCGCGTTCCGCGTGGCAATGACGATTTCAGTCATTCATTACGGCACGGTGATGTCGAAATGGCCCGTATTCGTGCCAGCATCCAAAGTAAAACCTCCGCCAACCTGAGACGAGCCGATAAACACGCCCCTAAACGGGAGTGTTTGATTGTTATATGGATTCAAGATACTCCCCCTGCTCAGAACACCCGTGGACAAGAGCGAACCCGCAAGTTTGTCCGTTGTGCCAGCCGCGGGAACAATTGTGCCGGCGGAATTGAACGAAAACAAGTTTGTCACCGGTGTGCTGAGTGTGCCGCCGCCAAAGACAATTTGGTATTGCGTGCCAGACGTGGGTGGAACGTATTTTGCGCCGATGGAATTCAGATTCTCTTGCACCCCATCCGGATAATAAGTGCCGTTGGTCGCGTTCTTGACCCAGTAAAGCGCACCCGTGCATACACCAGTCGGCAGATTTGTTTCCCAACCAATCAACAGTCCGCCGCCTTTAAAAAGATTTGCGTAAACCGGCCAGACGCCGTTTGTGAAAACGCCGGTCGAGAACGAAAAGGGCGTGTTGTCAGCTAACGTGCCAGCCACGGCCAGACTCCCGCCCGCCGATACGTTGACCGAGGCGTAGCTGTCACCGAGTGGCCCGTCCACGATTCCGTTCGTCGTCGGCACCGGCTGCAGGCTCAGAACGTACTTGCCCGGCGATGGCTCCGTGCTGGTGGACAGCTTGGTGACAGTGCGATAAGCCGTCAGAGCACTCTGTCCGCGGGGCTGAGTAATGAAGCCGGTCATTTGGCCGGAAAAATTGGTCGCATCAAAGATCATCGTGAGATCCACTGGTCCGAGGCTGCCATTTAACTCCGTCGTGCCTTGTGCGGTCGTGCCCATCAGTATATTATTAAGCCGGTAATTCGCAAGCGGAAAAGTTAAGTTACCGAGCACCTCACCAGTGGAACTGAGGGTGAAGTTGATGGATCCTGCGTTGCTTCCAGTAATATTGGCGGGATCGAAAAAGAGGCCGTGGTAGGTGCCGGCCAGGCTTGGGTAAAAGTTCACCGTGAAACTGTCCGAGGCCAGCGATGTCTCTCCCGAGGGTTCCGTGGCAATGGCCACAGCGTTGTAAGTGCCATTATTTAGATTGCTCACCTGCACCGACCAATTTGTAGCAGTAACCGTGGCCGCCAAGTAACCCGTCAGCGGCGCGAAGTTCTCAAAGATCTGGCAGACGACTTTAGGTGCCACCAGCGACGGTGCGAGCTTGCCGCCCATTACTATGTGACTGCTCGTCACTTTGGAGTTGTTGGCCGGGGAAGTAAACGTGATCCCCTTTGGCACTGTGTTTGATATGAACGTGACCGTGAGCGTTAATCCTTCGCTCATTTCAAATGGAAGAGCGCTCAAGGGATAACTGCCGCTCTCGGTGTTCCATGATAAAAAGGACTGCCCGGGCGCGGGCGAGGCGTGGATTGTGTATCCCGTCCCCACCGAAAGCCAGGAGCCGTTAGGTATATTAAAGTTTCCAAGGCCGTATTTGATGACAGTCAATTGGGCCAGGACCGTGAATTCTTGGTAAATAAGAGTGGCGCCCCCGCCGGCATCCTGCGCGACGACCTGCACAATGTAGGGGCCGGCCGCCAACGAGACCACAGGCGTGGACCAGGTATTGGTGGCGTTGACGATCATGGGCTCGCTGGAGGCAAGGCCCGTGAGGGCGGAAAAAACCTGGCAGGTGATTTGGGCCGAAGCGATGTTGGCGGCCAACTTGCCTTTGATACTAAAGCTCGAGTTGGTGAGCGACTCCCTTGCTGCGGGGTACGTGATGGAAATCCCGTGCGGCAAAGTGTTGGAGATGAAATTGGCCTGTAATTGCAGGCCGTTCAGCATGACGAAATTCAGGGTTGGTTCCAGCGACGAACTATTGCCCGAGACCCAGTTGACGAACACCGCACCTTTGCCTGGCTTGGCGGTTAAGGAATAGTCGCCTCCCACCGTTGTATTGGTGCCATCCAAATTAGTGGAAAGCGTGCCGTTCCCTGTCACCGTGGCCTGGAACGGAAACCTTGGCACCACAAATGATCCTTCAATCCGGTTCGTGGCAAGATTGCCCGCGCCGTCTTGGGAGACGACATCATAGGTATAGGTTCCTGGCGCAAGCACTCCCAAGTCAGCGCTCCAATTTGTCGTCCCAAGCGCCGTAATCGTGTTCTCGTTCCCGTCAGATCCAACAGCTCCAAAATTGCAGACCACTCGCGCCAATGACACGGCGTCATACGCCGTGCCTTGCATCACGACGTGGGCGTTGGTCACCGTTGGGCCGTTGGTGGGATAGGGATAGGTGACGGCAACGGTTGGCGAATTAGTCTCCACTTGGACGGAAGAGAGAACTTGGAAATCGCCAAAGAATAAGTTTGCATTGGCTGGGGTGAACATACTGTGATCATTGACTGGCAGGTCGATCAGAGGCGAATTGGTGCCCACCGTCGAGGCATCGAAAATGCCTTCGTCAGGTTTGCTCAACGTGTTGAAGTATTGCAACACGTTGCTGCCCGAAATAACGCGGCCAAAAACAGTGTAACCGCCGTCCTGGTTGTCCAGGTTGGTTGAATTATCAGCCAAATTAAAAAAGAACGCGCTCTCCGCCGAATCAGGTTCGCCGGGAAATTTGGCCATCGCCAGAGTGCCGTATTTGTTGTGGATCAGCGGCCCGACGTTGAATTCATTGTCAATGCTGAACGGAAACTTCGGCACATAGGCTGTGTCTTCCGAATACTTTACGGTGATGGATTGAATCTGCGCGGGCGGAGTGGCATTGGTGCGATCCGTGGCGTCGTAGCCACCGCCTTGCAGCACAAATCCCGGCACGCATCGGTCCCAGATCATGTTGGTGAACGCCAAATTGGTCACTGTTCCCGGGATCACAATGGGTGTGATGTAATGGAGAAAATTCGCCACCGTCGCCGGCTTGTCGTGATCGAAAAGCTGGACGGTGACGTTGTTCGAACTGCCATCCGCGTAGCCGGAGAAAGTTATCTGCACCACGGTGCCCGGAACGATAGTGAGTTGCGCCGCCTGACTGTTCGTGCTTTCGCCTCCGGATGACTTTAACTCCACCGAGTAGGAACCAGCCTGGCTGTTGCTCACATCGTCGAAAGTCAAGGTCGAGTCGGTCGCGCCGGGGATGGCGGCGCCACCGAACTGCCACTGATAGCTGGCGGCGTTTGAGGCCACGACGCTGAAGGTCGCGGTCGAAGCATTGTTGATAGTGATACTCTGGGGTTGGGAAAGGATTACGGGCGTTTGTGCGTTTGCCCTCAGAGCCACGGCGCAACACAATACAAAAACCTCCATGAGACAGAATTTCATCTAAGCCCAGTTTGCCTGAATTTTTCGGTTGTGGGAAGTAAAAAATATGGTGGCCAACATGTCCGAGCGTGCAGATTAAAAATCAGGCCGCGCTCCCTTTGTTGCGATTTGATGGTCCATTTTGCACGGAAAATTCTTAGATGGTCTGCGCCAAGAAACCGCCATCGACGCGCACATCCGTGCCGGTCACGAAACCGCTGGCACGCCCGCTGGCCAGAAACACCGCCGCCCCGATCAACTCCTCCGCCGCGCCAAATCGCCCCATGGGCGTGTGCGTCAGGATGCTCTTGGCGCGCGCGCTGGGGGTGCCATCCGGGTTGAAGAGCAGGCGGCGGTTTTGTTCGGACGGGAAGAAGCCCGGCGTAATTGTGTTGACACGCACGTTGCGCGGCGCCCATTCTCGCGCCAGAAATTGCGACAGGCTTAACACCGCCGCTTTGGAGGCCGAGTAGGCCGCCACCCGCGAGAGCGGCACATGCGCGGAGACGCTGGCGACGTTGATGATGCTTCCGCGCCCGCGCGCCACCATGCCGGGACCGAAGACTTGACACGGGAGCAGGACGCCACCCACCAGATTCAAATCAAAATTTGCCCGCCAATTCTCCAGCGCGATTTGCTCGAACTTCAATTGGTCGGTCACGGTTGCTTTTGGATCGTTCCCGCCGGCGGCATTGACCAGGACCGTGGCCGGGCCAAAAGCGGCTTCGATTTGTTCGCAGGCTTGGAGGAGGCTTTCACGGTCAAGGACGTCGGCCGTGAAAAACCGGGCTTCTCCTTTGGCCTTGCAGATGCGCTCCACGCAAGCTTCGCCGCGGCCGGCATCACGGCCAAGCACGGCGACTTTCGCGCCGACCTGGGCCAGGCCCTCAGCCATCGCACCACCCAGGACGCCGGTGGCGCCAATCACGACGGCCACATCTTCCGACAAATCAAACATCATGCAGGCCGTCACGATTAAAGCATTCGGTTAAGGGTTTAAAGCGCAAAGTAAGCCACGGCCCGCGTTCACCGCTTTGAAGAGAGCTGTGGAAATATCGACAAATATTGTGAAAATCAACGACTTACGTGAGCTTCATGACCTTTCACCACAAGGACACCCGAGAGAAAACAGAGGCGGAAGCACAACACCATCATGCCTCGGCCGCACGGCAACGCAAGGAGCACAGAGAAAGAAATTTCCTTTCCCGCCCCTTGGCGGCCGACTGTGGCCAGTTCAGTTCTGGCTTTTGCCTGCCGCTCTTCCCTCTACCCATCCCATTGCAGACTGTCAAAGAACAGGCGCCGCAGCGCCATTCACCCTCAACCATAACACATATAAATGGGAACGCAAGCAGAAAAATTGCACTCGATTTACGCTCCCTCGTAGCCGCCGCCGTGAGGCGGCGGATTCTCGGGAAGCGACGCGCCTGGGTGCTTCGTCCGCCGCCTTACGGCGGCGGCTACGGGAGTGCGTGACTTTCTCGCCGCAGTGCCTCGGCAGCTTCAATTCACTTATCCATGAGTACTGCTGTAGCTGACGGCGCCGGCGTATTGGCGTGCGGAATCCAGCGGAGGGATGTTTAATTCTCCCATGAGTTTCAATGTCGTCGGGGTCGGGGAGGTTCTCTGGGACATCCTGCCCTCGGGCAAACAAATGGGCGGCGCGCCCGCCAATTTCGCTTTTCACGCCGGTGCCTTGGGCGCGCGCAGCCGCGTCGTCTCGCGTGTCGGCCAGGACGCCCTTGGCGCGGAAATTCTGCAACGCCTGCAAGCGCTCGGCCTTTCCACGGCGGATATTCAAATCGATGCGTCCGCGCCGACGGGAACGGTCAGCGTGGAGCTTTCGGCGGATGGCCAGCCGCGTTTCACCATTCACGAAAATGTGGCCTGGGATCGGCTCGCCCTGGAAAAAGCCGCGCTCGGCGCCGTTGCCGAGGCGGACGCGGTGGCCTTCGGCACGCTGGGCCAGCGTCGCGAACCGGCACGCAGCACAATTCAGGCGCTGCTGGCCATGGTGCGCCCCGACGCCT